>JAKOWB010000201.1 GCA_029781795.1 Pseudomonadota bacterium
GGCGGCGGTGGCCTGGCTGAACCAGGGGGCGCGGCTGGCGGCGCGCGCGCCGGGCGGGCTGGCCGAGGCCACGGCGAGCAAGCACGGCGAGGCACTGAGCGATCCGGGGATGGGCAAGATCTTCCTGGACAAGGTGGCCTACTACCGGGTGCTTGGGGACCTGGAGCGGGACGCCGGGCGCGACCTGGCGGAGGACCCGCGCCTGGCCGGCGTCGCGCCGGAGATCCGCGAGGACCTGGAGGGCGACCGGCGGCGCCTGGCGAGGGAACAGGGCCTCAGCCGGCAGGTCGCGGCGGCCCGGGGCCGGGCGGCCTTCTCGCAGGGCCTGGCGGGGGCCTTCACCGCGGCGAGGCGGGGCGAGGCGGGGCCGGCCTATGCGCGCGAGCAGTTCCTGGCGCTCTACGGTGCGCGCGAGGGCGAGGCGCGCTGGCAGGCGTACCAGGCGAGCCAGGCCAAAGCGCCGGCCTATGCCCTGGTGCGGGGCCGGAGCCAGGAGGAGATCGCCGCGGCCAAGGCCGGCTACGGCGGGGACCACACCCTGCTGGCGCAGGTGGAGGCGGAGGACGCGGCGGAGCGGCGGCGCGACCCGGCGGGCTATGGCCTCGCCTGGGCGCCGGGCGCACGCGCGGCCTACGACCAGGCCGGGGACCCCGGCGAGCAGGCGGCGATCCTGTGGGAGGCGCAGGGCCAGGCCGGCATCCCCGAGGGCGAGCGCAGCCCCTGGAGCGGTGAGTCGGCAACCGCGCTGGCCGAGGGCTGGCTGGCGATCCCGGACGGCCCCGGCGCGGCCAAGGCGCGCATAGACCTGCTGCGCCAGGACCTGCTGAGCCTGCCGCCCGAGCAGCGCGCCGCCGGCCAGGCGACGCTGGAGCGCATGCTGTCCACCGGCACGGCACCGGGGCCGCTGGGCAGCATCGTGGCTGCCCTGGAGGACAACCGTCTGGGCGATGCCTACGCGGCCGCCGCGACGACCCAGCCGACCACGAAGGACACCCCCGGCCTCGTCCAGCTCGCCGACAGCGGCGAGATCGCCAGCGATGCCGACCCCGCGCCCCTCGCCAGCGAGGCCCCCACCGATACCCCGCCCCTGTCCGCGGAGGATGCGGCCTGGGTTGCCACGGCCGCCCGCCAGCCGGACGAGTCCCTGGCCGACTGGAGCCGGCGGCTGGGCCAGATGATCGCCGCCGAGGGCAGCGACCACGACCTGGCGGCGCTGCTGGCCCTGCAGTCGTCGATCCTGGACGCGTTGGACCGGGAGAGCGGCGGCGATCCCGACGAACGGCTGATGTTGGCACAGGGCCTGGCGCCGGATGCCTGGCAGCGCGCCGAAGCCGCCGACGCCGAGACACAGCGCGAGCACGACGACCTCAGCGCCTTCAACCAGGCGATCTATCGCGACCGCAATGGCTTCTTCCTGGGGCCGGAGGGGCGGCTCTACCGGCGCGAGGAGGCCTTGGTGGTGGGGCTGGAGCTGCCCGGCAGCCTGCAGAACTTGGACGGCGAGATCGCCGCCGCGTGGACTCGTGAGGCAGCGGCCACTGGGCAGTTCGGTGATCTGGCAGAACAGAATCCCGAGGCTTTCGTTGAAGCCATGCTGCGGAGCATTGGTGGAGGACGGGGCGGCGAGATCGGCCTCGCCATGCCATTGCCAAGCATCGCGCTGGCCGGCAATTGGCGGGGCGCCGCCGCCGGCACGCTGCTCGGCGGCAAGGTGCTGCTGACCAAGCCGGGCGGCAGCTTGCCCGAGCCCACGCCGCTGATCGGCCGGGCCAAGCTGCCGGCCAACGCCTATGCCGGCGGCAAGCCGGGCCTGCGCGGCAGGCCGCAACGCTATGACCCGGAGATCAAGCAGTGGGGCCAGAGCACCTTCACGCCGAAGAATCCCGACCTCAATAGGGGTCTGGAACCGACGGGCAAGTCGGAGCCACGACGCGGGCGCAATGAGAATCAAGTCCGGGACCTGGACGCGCAGGACGAGGCAGCGCGCATCCTAGGGTACGCCGGCTTCGAGGTTCAAACCCGCGATCACGGGGCCGGCGGCGGCCCGGACTATCTCATCGACGGGGTAGAGTATGAGCACTACCGCATTACAACGCGTACACCGGCGAGTGCCTTCAATAAGATCAAGGACAAGATCGACAACAGACAAGGCCAACGCTTTGTCGTACAACTCGGCGAAGGCACCGGTTTTACACTTGAAGAGTTCCGCTCTTACTTGCAGCAGTGGGGCAAGCAACCCTCCAGGACTCTGTGCCTGCCTGCGCAGCAGATTGTCGCTATCGACGCATCTGGGGATATTGTCGTCCTCTGGCCGTAACATCAATCCTCACAAGGGAGCTCACTATGAGTGTCGAAATCGACTTCCATTTGGCCAGCGACACGCCCGGCGCTGATCTGGTTCGTACTCTGCTTGACAGGTTCGGCGGGGATATCATCCACCGAGACTCTCAGTTTTCAGTTGGTGGGCTCTTAGTCTCACTTCTCGAGAACGGTTCGTTCGCAACAGAATCGGCGCCGGAAGAGTTCGGCGTCCACTGCACACGAACTGTTACCTTCCGGTACCTCGATTACTCGCGGACGGACTTGGAAGCGCGCATCCTCGACATGGTGAACTTCCTGCTGCATCGGGAGCCTGGCGATGCGGTGCTGGAAAGCGGTGTGGCTTACCTGCGGCGGGTCGGCGGCGAGATCGTGCTCTACAAGCCTGACGGCGAGCAGGGCCTGATGGACAGCGAAGGCCAGGCGCGCATCACCCTGCCCTTCCGGGTCGAGAAGCAGTTCACCCGCCCGCTGCGAACACGATAGTCGCCGCGCCGCGACCCGTGACGACAGAGCCCCGCTACGGCGGGGCTCTTTCTTTTTGCCGGCAAGGCGCCCTGACCGAACAGGACCCCAAGGCCTTCGTTGAGGCCACGCCGCGAGGCATTGGTGGAGGGCGTGGCGGCGAGATCGGCCTCGCCATGCCGCTGCCGAGCGTCGCGCTGGCCGGCAACTGGCGGGGCGCCGCCGCCGGCACGCTGCTCGGCGGCAAGGTGCTGCTGACCAAACCCAGCGGCAGCTTGCCCGAGCCCACGCCGCTGATCGGCCGGGCCAAGCTGCCGGCCAACGCCTATGCCGGTGGCAAGCCGGGCCTGCGCGGCAGGCCGCAACGCTATGACCCGGAGATCAAGCAGTGGGGAACCAGCACCTTCACGCCGAAGAATCCCGACCTCAATAGGGGTCTGGAACCGACGGGCACGTCGGAGCCACGACGCGGGCGAGGCCCAATGGAAGTGGTCGACCTGGACGCACAGGACGAAGCGGCCCGCATCCTGCAGTACGGCGGCTTCGAGGTTCAGACACGCGATCATCGGTCCGGTGGCGGCGCCGACTACCTGATCGACGGCCAGCAGTACGAGCACTATCGAATCAATGCGGGCACGCCGGCGAGTGCCTTCGCCAAGATCAAGGAGAAAATCGACCACGAGCAAGGTCAGCGCTTTGTCGTGCAGCTTGGCGAAGGCGCTGGCTTCACCCTGGAGGAGTTCCGCGCCTATCTGCTGCGATGGGGCCACCAGCCATCCAAGGGAGCAGGGCTGCCTGTACAGCAAATCATTGCCATCGACCCTGTCGGGGACATTGTCGTCCTCTGGCCGTAAGATGGCCCACAACGAAGGAGATTCTCTATGGGTGTCCAAATAGACTTCCAGCTCGTCAGCAATACGCCTGGCGCTGAGCTATTCCACGCCTTGCGGGACGAGTTTGGCGGAGAAGTCACGAGGCCGGACCTCCGATTTGCGGTTAACGGGCTCGGCGTTTCTGTTCATGAGAAGGAAGCCTTCGCGATCGAAGCCTTGCGGGAGGAGTTCGGCATTCCCTGCACGCGGAACGTCGTCTTCAGGCTCGTCGACCTCTCGCGCGACGATCTAGAGATGCACATCCTCGACATGGTGAACTTCCTGCTGCATCGGGAGTCGGGCGATGCCGTGCTGGAGAATGGCGTCGCCTACCTGCGCCGCGTCGGCGGCGAGATCGTGCTCTACAACCCTGACGGCGAGCAGGGCCTGATGAACAGTGAAGGCCAGGGGCGCATTACCCTGCCCTTCCGGGTCGAGAAGCAGTTCACCCGCCCGCCGCGAACACGATAGTCGCCGCGCCGCGACCCGTGACGACAGAGCCCCGCTACGGCGGGGCTCTTTCTTTGCGCCGGCTTCGAGGTTCAAACCCGCGATCACGGGGCCGGCGGCGGCCCGCTCTATCGCCGCCTGCTGGTGGAGCAGCAGCGGCGGGCCGGCGTGCCGGAGGGCGATCTGCGGGTCTGGGACCGGACGGAGTCCGACGCGGCGGTGGCGGCGGTGCTGGCGCTGCCGGACGAGGAGGCACCGGCGGCGGGGCGGAGCCAGGCGCTGCTGGACTATGCGCGCCAACATCTGGCGGAGCTGCGGCCGCTGGCGCTGGCCGAGCTGACGCGGCGCGGGCTGGCGCCGGGCGACGCGGCGGCGCTGGGCGCCATCGCCGGCGAGCTTGCCGACCGGCGCGACATCGCCGCCCAGGCCACGGCGCGCGCCTGGGCAACGCAGAACCAGGCGGATGCAGCCGGCGCTGCGCCCGGCGATGCACCCCGCCTCGTTCAGATCGCCGACAGCGGCGAGAGCGCCAGCGATGGCGATGAAGGGGCCAGGTCCGTCAATTCCACTTCACTGAAACTGACACCAAAGGTCGAGCAACTCGCAGAATCACAGGATGCGCCGGTTAGCGACGCTCCGAAGGCCAAGGGCGCAGATAGCGCAGGCGACAATCCCGGCTGATACCGCATTTCAGGCCGAGCTTAAAGCACTCGGCATCGAGGAGGACGATCCAGCCTTCGGCGACATCCCGTCAACTATGGATACCTTGGCTGCCGGCTACGATCCAGCCGAAGGGGCTTTCAACGGGACACCGCCCGATGACGAAACCCTGCGGAATGTATTGCAGTACCTCTACCTGCAGCGCGACCAAGTCGCTGATCGAACCAGAACACGTCTAACAGACGAGGATGCACGGGTGGTAGCAGCCATCTATGCAATCTATGAACACCAAGGAATCGACGAAAACTTTTCGTCGGCCGAGTACCCGCTTCGAGAGAAGGCATTCAAGGTGCTCAATAGTGCGCAGCCGGCCGAACCAGGTGGCAACTCGTTCCATGATCGAATCGCCGATTGGGGGACCCTCAGCGAAGCCGAAAGAATGCTACTGCTGCAAGATGCCGCCGCTGTCGTAAGTGAAAGCTATAGCCTGCCGGTCGACTATTCGATCGAGTTCATGTCGCTGGGAGAAGGCAGACCCTATGCGCAGTTCAATCGTGCCCATTCGGCAGGCCGCCTGGGAACAATCGTCATTGATCTTTCGAAGTTCGACGACATTAGCGGGAAGGAGGCGATCGGGCAGCTATTGCACGAGATGGAGCATGTCTATCAAGCGGCGCTTATGCGTGACGTTGTGGCCGGCACCATTGGGGTGGGTGACCCGCGCCACCAGCAGGTCGAGTTATTCTTTCTCAGCCAGGCCTTCTATGCCGAAGTCATGGAACCCGTGCGTCACGACAACGAGCGGTACTACGACGACCCGCGCGAACATCATTCGCAGCAAGCACTGCGCGCTTGGTATGTCTACTGGGATACCGGCACGCTCTCACGTCACTGGCACTCCTGTCCGGAAAAAGTCCAGTCGCCGTGATCGTAAATCTCGAAGTCCGCCCTGGTCGCTCTGGGGCTGTCCTTGCGGGTAACAAAGGCCGAATGGGGAGCACTGAGTACGCGATACTCGCAAAGGCCGCGTTGAATGAGGAAGGCGCGCAACGTCTGGCAACGCTGCTGGGCCAGTGCGCTGGAATCAGGTGGAAGGCCTCCCTCTCCCTCCGCCTGATTGCAGGTGATGAGAATGATGTTCTCGTCCCTGGGAAAACTGACGTCGGCGATGAGCTGCATCAAGGCACGCGCGTTCGTCGACAGGCTTGCGCTATCGCGCGAAAACTCGATTGTCGGCCGGAAATAGAGCCTGAACTCTGCGTCGCCATAGATCGAAGGAATGTCGGGAGGATAGGACCGGTAGTGTGAGAAAACGGCCGTCTCATTGAAAGTCGCAGAACCTGCGCGGCCACGACCACTCGGGACAAGATTCAGGCGGGCGAAGCTCTCCGTCGTATCTGCGTCCACCGAAAGATCCCGCGGCGGGCTTTGCCGCAATCGGATCGACAGACGAATTCTGCTCGACACCGCTTGGTAGACATCCATGAAAGCCTGACAACGAGCCGCGGCCAAGTCTCTTGCAGCGTCCCGTCCAAGCGCTGCGGCTTCTTCCGCCGACCAACCGCACGAGAGCACGCCACCATAGAAGTACAGCTGGCTTGCGCGCTGGGCCTGCAGAATGGCGATAGTCCAGCCGTTGGGATCAAGCTGTGCCGAGCCGTAGGCGAAGGCAATTCGATCTGGAAGACGAGCAGAACTGTGGTCCTCGTCCATACCGGCCCGTGGCAGAAAGAAGGGCGAGCGACCAAGCACTCAGCCTCGCGGTCCTTGCTGCCAGACAGCCGGCGCGTCGGCTGGAGGCGGCCCAGGCTCGGGCAGGCTAGTTATGCATGCGGCCAGAAACAGTCAGAGCAGCAGAACGGCATGGCGCATCGATCACTCCAGGCAATGGCTATTCGACGACTTCCAACGTCACCGCACGTGAAGAGTCATTGAACGCTCGCTAGGGCTCCATGGCGGCCGCTCCATGCAAGCGGCAAGCAGGAGGCAGATCGGCAGGACGACAGAGCGCATCTAGAGGCTCGCCGAGAAAACAGACAGGGTAAGTCGGAGGACACTCTTGCAGCCATTTGTAGCAAAACCGTGGCAGGCCGCGACGGAAGGGATCAGCCGGCGTAGCCGATCGCGAGGTCGTCCGGCGGCGTCACAGGTTCCAGCGGCGCGCGCCGGATGTGCCTCAACTCGAAGGCCACGTGACCGTCATAGGCGGAATCGCCCTCGTAGGCGCGGAAGGTGACGTCGGCCTTCAGCACCACGCCATCGGCGCTGACCCAGACCCGGCCGCGCCAGAAGGAGCCCTCGCCCTCGTCGAAGGCCAAGCGGAAGCGCGTCGCCGCCTCGCCCGCCACGACTTCCCGCCCCTCCGCCACCGGCTTCAGCAGCACCAGCATGGCCGGCAGCCGCAGCATGACCTTGGGATCGTACCAGGGCGAATAGATCACCGCCTGGCCATCGGCTGGCATCAGGTCCCAGATCTCGCGCCGGTCGCCGAACACCAGCCGCTCGCGCACCGCGCCCTCGGCGCTGACCTCGACCTGGCGCTCGCGGCCGTTCACCTGCTCGAAGGCGGTGTGGCTGCCGTCGTCGTACCAGGCCTCGGCGCTGAGGCTGGCGCGCGGGCGCGGCAGGCCCGAGGCATGCGGCAGGTCCTGTGCCTGGGCCTCCTCCTCCGCCTTGAAGGCGGCGACGTTGGCGCGCTCGACGACGCTCAGCGTCGGCTCGCCTTCCGTCGCGCTGTACCAGTCCCTGAGGTCGAAGAAGGCCTGCAGCTCGGCGCTTTGGAAGCGCCGGCCGTGGCGGGCGAAGATCTCGTTGCGCGCCAGGCGCAGGCGCCCGGCCTCCATCTCGAAGAGCTCGTCGGGGTCGATGGCGGTCTCGTCCGAGCCCCACCAGACCTGCTGCGCGGCGCAGTCGGCCACGTCGCTGTTCAGCGGGCAGAGGTCGCTGCCGATGTAGGGCTCGTCGCAGAGGCCGTCGCCCTGCCGGTCGCAGGCCGGCGCCGGCCAGGCGGCCAGCACCAGCAGGATGGTCAGTAGCGCGCGCATGGGCCTCTCCGCTCGGCTGCCGGTTGCAGCCTAGCGGCGGCCGGCGCCCTCAGGCCAGTCCCTTGCCCCGCGTCTCGTCGCGGATGGCCAGCGTCGCCAGGGCAGAGAGCAGCAGCAGCGCGGCGAAGGCGGCGATGGCGGTGGTGAAGCCGGTCTCCACGACCAGCCAGGCCACCGCCGTCGGCGCCAGCAGGCCGCCCAGGCGCGCCATGGCGCCGGCCGTGCCCATGCCGGTGCCGCGCAGCTCGGTCGGATAGAGCTCGGGCGTGTAGGCATAGAGCGCGCCCCAGGTGCCGAGCAGCGCGAAGGACATGACCAGCAGCGCCGCACCGACCCAGAAAGGACCCGCAACCAGGGTGAAGAGGAAGCAGCCGGCAGCCGACAGCAGGGTGAAGCCGACCAGCGTCGCCCGCCTTCCCCAGGCCTCCACGCCATAGGCCGCGAGGGCGTAGCCGGGAAGCTGCGCCACCGCCACCCAGATCAGGAACTCGTAGCCGCGCACGAAGCCGTGCCCGCCGGCGACGAGCTGCCCCGGCAGCCAGACGAAGACGCCGTAGTAGGCGGCGGAGACCAGGAACCAGCCGGCCAGGATCAGGACCGAGCTGCGCTTCAGGTCGGGGCGGAACAGCGCCCAGGCCGGCGCCCGCGCGCGCTGCGCCGCCTTGAGGTCCAGCGCCGCGAGGTCGCGCCCGTTGCTGCGGGCGATGCGCCGCAGTACATCCTCGGCCTCGCGCGTGCGGCCGTTGCGCGTCAGGTAATAGGGCGATTCCGGCACCCAGAGGCGCAGCCCGATGCCGAGCAGCGCCGGCACACCGGTCACCACGAAGATCCAACGCCAGGGCTCGGCCGTGCCGCTGCTGGCGAAGATCCAGGCCGCCACCGCGACGACGATGGTGCCGATGGCCCAGAAGCCCTCCAGCATCACCAGCCAGCGCCCGCGCCGCTGCGGCGGCAGGAACTCCGCCATCAGCGCATAGTCCACCGGCAGCGTGCCGCCGACCGCGAGGCCGGTGAGGAAGCGCAGCACCAGCAGGAAAGTCAGGTCCGGCGCCGCCGCCGAGGCGAGGCCGAAGACCGCGTCCAGCAGCACCGTGACGATCAGCACGCGCCGCCGGCCCCAGCGGTCGGCGAACTGGCCGAACAGCCACGCCCCCACCAGCATGCCGAGGAAGAAGGTCGTGCCGGTCTGCAGCGCCTCGGGCACGGTGATGCCGAAGGACTTGGCGATCGAGGGCGCGGTGAAGCCGATGGCCAGCACCTGCATGGCGTCGGCCGCCCAGACCAGGCCGAAGATGCCGAGCAGCGACCATTGGAAGCGGCCGGTGCCGGCGCGTTCCAGCCCTTCTTCCAGCGTGCAGGCGGCGACGGTTGCCATGGCGGCCTCCCGGACTCGACAGGATGCCCGCAGTCTAACGCTCCTGCTGCGCCGCAGCACCCCCGGCCGATCCAGGGTCTGGTGACCGGGTGTCAGGAGTCGAAGGGAAGCCCGACGTAGTTCTCGGCCAGTGCCGTCGCCGCGGCGGTGGAGGAGGTGACGTAGTCCAGTTCGGCCAGCTGCAGGCGGCGGCTGAAGGCATCGTGGCCCGGATAGCGGTGTAGCAGCCCGGTCATCCAGGCGCTGAAGCGCTGCGCCTTCCAGATGCGGCGCAGGCAGGTGGCGGAATAGCTGTCCAGCAGCGCCGCGCTGCCGTCGCGCAGGAAGGCCTGCAGCGCCGCCGCCAGCACGCGCACGTCGGCCATCGCCAGGTTCATGCCCTTGGCGCCGGTCGGCGGGACGATGTGCGCGGCGTCGCCGGCCAGGAACAGCCGCCCGTGGCGCATCGGCGCCGTGACGTAGCTGCGCATCGCCGTCACGCCCTTCTGCAGGATCGGCCCCTCGGGCAGCGCCAGCCCCAGCCGCGTCGAGAGCTCGTCCCAGATGCGGCGGTCGGACCACTGCGACAGGTCCTCGTCGGGACTGCACTGCAGATAGAGGCGCGAGATCGTCGGCGAGCGCATCGACAGCAGGGCGAAGCCGCGCTCGTGGCTGGCATAGATCAGCTCGTGCGAGGCCGGGGTCGATTCCGCCAGGATGCCCAGCCAGGCAAAGGGATAGACGTGGTCGAAGCCCTGCCGGCGCTCGGCCGGGATGCTAGGCCGGCTGATGCCGTGGAAGCCGTCGCAGCCAGCGATCACGTCGCAGTCCAGCGCCCCGCCCCGCCAGGCGACGCGCGGGCGCGGGCCGCCGATCTCGTGCAGCGCCACATCCGCGGCTTCGAAGACCAGCGGCGCGCCGTCGGCCAGGCGCCGGGCGATCAGGTCCTTCACCACCTCGTGCTGGCCATAGACCATCACCGACTTGCCGCCCGACAGGGACGTCAGATCCAGGCGATGCCGCTGCTCCTCGAAGGCCAGGCTGATGCCGTGGTGCAGCAGCCCCTCGCGGTCCATGCGCGCGCCGAGGCCGCTGTCGCGCAGCAGCTCGGCCACCCAGTGCTCCAGCACGCCGGCGCGGATGCGCTGCTCGACATAGTCGCGGCTCTGCCGCTCCAGGATGACGTTGTCGATGCCGGCCTGGGTCAGCAGGTGGCCCAGCATCAGGCCCGCCGGGCCGGCGCCGATGATGGCGACCTGGGTGCGCTCGCTGGCCACGGCTCAGATTCTCCCCGCCTCCCTCAGCACCTCGGCCGCGAGGTGAAAGGCCGTGTTGGCCGCCGGCACGCCGGCATAGACCGCGGCCTGCAGCAGCACCTCCTTGATCTCCTCCGGCGTCACGCCGTTGTTCAGCGCGCCCTTCAGGTGCAGCTTCAGCTCCTCCCAGCGGCCCAGCGCCGTCATCATCGCCAGCACGATCAGGCTGCGGTCGCGCCTGGCCAGGCCCGGGCGCGTCCAGATCTCGCCCCAGGCAGTGCGGGTGATGAAGTCGACGAATTCGCCGTTGAAGTCGCTGCGGGTCTGCTGCGAGCGGTCGACGTGCGCGTCGCCCAGCACCGAACGCCGCGTCCTGTCGCCCAGGGCCAGGCGGTCCTTCTCGTCCATGCTCATGCCTCCTTCAGGAAGGCCGTCACGGCGGCGTTGAAGTCCGCCTTGGCCTCGATGTTGGACAGGTGCGCCGCCTTCAAGGTCACGCTGCGGGCGCCGGGGATGGCGTCGGCGATGGCCTGGCCCTGCGCCGGCGTGGTGGCGGCGTCCGCGCTGCCGATCACCACCAGCACAGGAAGGCGGACGCCGCCCAGGTCCCCGAGCAGGTCGACATCGCGCACCGCGGCGACGCAGGCGACATAGCCGCGCGGGTCGCACGACAGAAGCTGCTGCTTGATCGGCTCCACCGCCGCCGGGTCGGCATCGCGGAAAGGCTTGGTGAACCAGCGCTCCACCAAGCCCGGCACGATCGGCGCCATGCCCTGGCTTTCGACCGTGGCGATGCGCTGGTTCCAGAGGTCCGGCGGGCCGGGGAACTTCCCGGCGGTGTTGCAGAGCGCCACGCGCTCCAGCCGCTCCGGCGCGTGGATCGCCAGCCACTGGCCGACCATGCCGCCCATGGAGAGGCCCATGAAGCGCACCTTCCAGAGGTCCAGCTCGTCCAGCAGCGCCAGCGCGTCGCGTCCGAGCAGCTCGATCCGATAGGGGCCGGGCGTCACGCTCGACTGGCCGTGCCCGCGGCTGTCGTAGCGGATGACGCGGAAGTGCCGCGTCAGCACCGGGATCTGCCGATCCCACATGGCCAGCGTCGTGCCCAGGGAATTGGACAGCAGCAGCGGCGGCGCCTCGGCCGGGCCGTCGATACGATAGTTGAGCGTCCCGCCCTCGACCGGAATGCTGGGCATCACCTCTCCCTCTGCTCATGCGCCGCCAGGGCGCGGTCGACGAAGGCGCCGGCGGCGCCCAGATAGTTGTCCGGCGTCAGCAACCGCTGGATCTCGGCGGGCGGCAGCAGCGCGGCGACCTGCGGGTCCGCCGCCAGCGCCTCGGCCAGCGGCCTGTCCGCGGCCAGTGCGCGCTTGCTGGCGGCCTCGACCAGATGGTGCGCCTCCAGCCGGCCGAGGCTGCGGCCGAGCGCCAGGGTCACGGCCTCGGCCAGGATCAGGCCCTGGGTCAGCGCCAGGTTGGCCGCCATGCGCTCCGGGTGCAGCTCCAGCCCCTCGACCAGCAGGCGCGCCTGGCGCAGCGCGCCCTCCGACAGGCGGCAGAGTTCGGGCAACGTCGCCCACTCCGCCTGCCAGCCGCCGAGTCCGCGCTCCTGCTCGGCGCTCATCGCCGTCAGCAGCGTGGCGACCAGCCCCGGCGCGCGCGTCGCCGCGCCCAGGATGGCGGCGGCGCGCACCGGGTTGCGCTTGTGCGGCATGGTGGAGGAGCCGCCGCGCCCCGGCTCCGCGCCCTCCAGCGCCTCGCCCACCTCGGTCTGGCCCATGAGGGCGAGGTCGCGCGCCAGCTTGGCCAGCGTGCCGAGCAGCAGGCCGAGCCAGCAGCCGAGTTCGGCCAGGCGGTCGCGCGCCGCGTGCCAGGGCAGGTCGGGCAATGCGAGATCCAGGTCGCGCGCCAGGGCCGCGGCGACGGCCGGCCCCTTGTCGCCCAGCGAGGCCAAAGTGCCGGCGGCGCCGCCAAACTGCAGCGCCAGCAGCCGCGGCTTCAATTCCCCAAGCCGGTCCCGCGCCCGGCCCACCGCGTCGAGCCACCCGGCAGCCTTCAGCCCGAAGGTGACCGGCAGGGCCTGTACCAGCCAGGTGCGACCAACCATCGCCTGGTCCCGCCCCCGCCGGGCCTGCAGCGCCAGCGCCTTGGCGAGCCCGGCGAGTTCGGTTTCCAGGTCGCCCAGCCAGCCCTTCAGTTGCAGCACCAGCCCGGTGTCCAGGATGTCCTGGCTGGTGGCGCCCCAGTGCACCCAGCCGGCGGCGGCCGCGTCCCGCCGCTTCACCGCGGCGGTCAGCGCCCGGACCAGCGGGATCGCCAGGTTGCCGGCGGGCACCGCGGCCAGCGCCAGCGCGTCCTGGCTGTAGAGCTCGCCATGACAGGCCGTCTCGATGGCGGGCACCGCCGTTGCCGGGATCACACCGGCGGCCGCCTCGGCCCGCGCCAGCGCCGCCTCCACCCGCAGCATCGCCGCGAGCTGCGCCGCGGCGGTGAAGTGCCGTCCGGGATCGTCGGTGCCGAGCAGGCGGTCGAGCAGCAGGTTGGCCATGCGTCAGATCCCGATCCAGTCCACCAGACCATAGCCTAGCACCGGGAAGAGCAGCAGCAGGGCCACGCGCACGGCGTCGGACAGCAGGAAGGGCAGCACCCCGCGAAAGGTCTCGCGCATCGGCACGCCCTCGGCCAGCTTGTTGATGACGAAGACGTTCATGCCGACCGGCGGGGTGATCAGCCCGACCTCGACCACGATCAGCGCGATGATGCCGAACCAGATCGCCGTCTGCTCCTCGGTCAGGCCATAGTCCAGCTCCATGACGACGGGAAAGAAGATCGGGATGGTCAGCAGGATCATCGACAGGCTGTCCATCAGGCAGCCCAGCACCAGGTACACCAGCAGGATCAGGATCATCACCGTCATCGGCGACAGGCCCGAGCCGGCGATGCCCTCCGCCAGGGCCTGCGGCAGGCCGGACAGCGCCATGAAGGAATTGAACACCTCGGCGCCGATCAGGATCATGAAGATCATCGCCGTCGCCGCCGCGGTCTCCAGCAGCGAGCGGGTGAAGTCGGCGCGGCGGATGCCGGGCTTGAAGAGGGCGATGACGGCGGTGCCCAGCGCGCCGAAGGCCGCCGCCTCGGTCGGCGTGAAGACGCCGCTGTAGATGCCGCCCAGCACCAGCAGGAAGAGCAGCGAGGCCGGGATCAGACCCAAGGCGGCGCGCGCCCGCTGCGGCCAGGTGGAGCGCGGGCCGGCCGGCCCGGCCTTGGGATCGAGACGCACGGTGACGGCGATGGCCGCCATGTAGCCGAGCGTCGCCAGCACGCCCGGCAGGAAGGCGGCGAGGAAGAGCTTGGCGATGTTCTGCTCGGCCAGGATGGCGTAGACGATCAGCGGGATCGAGGGCGGGATCAGGATGCCGAGCGTGCCGCCCGCCGCCAGCGTGCCGGTCGAGAGCGCGCCGCCGTAGCCGTAGCGCCGCATCTCCGGCAGCGCGACCTGCGACATGGTGGCGGCGGTGGCGAGCGAGGAGCCGCAGATCGCGCCGAACAGCGCGCAGCCGCCGATCGCCGCCATGCAGAGTCCGCCGCGCAGGTGCCCGACGAAGGCGTTGGCCCCGGCGAAGAGCGCCCGGCTGATGCCCGCGCGCGAGGCGAGGAAGCCCATCAGCAGGAACAGCGGGATGACGGTGAAGCTCTCGTTCGAGAGCACGAAGAAAGGCCCGGTCTTGAGCGTCGCCAGGAAGGGCGTGAAGCCGGCGAGGGTGACGTAGCCGACGCCGCCGGCCAGCAGCATGGCGACCGCGATCGGCACGCGCAGGAACATCAGCAGCAGCATCAGGCCGCAGAAAAGGCCGCCGATGGTGGAGTTGCTCACGGGCCCCGCCGCCCTGCGAGATCGCGCCGGAGGCTCACCAGCCCGCAGAGGCAGAGCAGGACGAAGCAGGGCACCACGACCAGGAAGGGCCACCAGGTCGGGATGCGCAGCACCATGGTCTCGTCGCCGTACGTGCGGAAGTCGAAGCCGCCCAGCGTCATGCGCCAGGCGATGACGGCGGCCACCACGGCGATGCCGAGGCTGCCGAAGGCATCGAGCAGCGCGCGGCTCCGGCCACTCAGGTGCTCGGTGAAGACGTCGACGATGACGTTGCCCTTGCGCAGCTGGCAGTAGGGCAGGAAGAGGCTGACTGCCATCGCCGTCAGCAGGGTCACGATCTCCAGGTCGCCGGCGATGGCGCTGGTAAAGAAGTACCGCCCCAGCACCGAGACCACCGTCACCAGCGCCGCCGCCGCCAGCAGCAGCCCGCCGAGCAGCGCCAGCCAGCGGCAGAGCCGGTCCAGCGGCGTGTTCGGCAGCGGCGCTGCGCTATCGGGCGCGAGTTCGGCCATGACTCCCCGGAACACAAAACCCTCTCCCTTGGGAGAGGGTGGGCGCGCAGCGCCCGGGTGAGGGAGGTTGGTGCGGCCGCTGCTCGGCACACCGACCCCGACAAACCGCCCCCCTCACCCCGCCCCTCTCCCACGAGGGGAGAGGGGGAAGGGCGAGGAGGTCAGCGATCACATCTGGTGCTTCTGGATCAGGTCGCGCGCCGCCTGCAGCAGCATCGCGCCATCCGCGCCGTTCTTGGTCATCTCCGCCACCCAGGCGTCGATCACCGGCTGCGAGGCGACCTTCAGCTTCTCCACCTCGGCGGCCGGCATCTCGATGATCTTGTTGCCGTGGGCGATGGCGGCCTCGCGGCCGGGCTTCTCGGCGTCCTCCCAGGCCTGACCGATCTTGGCGGCGATGTTGCCGCCGCTGTTGGCGGCGACGATGGCCTTCAGGTCGTCGGGCAGGGAGTCCCACTTCGCCTTGTTCATGGCGTAGAGGAAGACCGAGGTATAGAGGCCGCGGTCGCCCAGGATCTCGGTGTGGCTGTCGGTCAGTTCCGCCAGCTTCAGCGAGGTGGTGACCTCCCAGGGGACCACCGTGCCGTCGATGACGTTCTTCGACAGCGCCTCAGGCATCTGCGGCACCGGCATGAAGATCGGCTCGGCACCGAAGGCGGCGAGCGCGTCGCCGATCGGCCGGGTCGGGGCGCGCAGCTTCAGGCCCTTGAAGTCAGCCATGCCGTTTATCTCGTGGCCCTTCATGTGGAGGACGCCGCGCGCATGCACGTGGAACAGCAGCGGATGCACCTCGGCGAACTCGTCGGTGGCATAGGCCTCGTAGTAGTCCTGCGCCGCCTGCGTGGTCGCGACCGCGTCGTTGATCATGAAGGGCAGCTCGAAGACCGAGATCTTCGGGAAGCGGCCGGGTGTATAGCCGGGCAACGTCCAGACCACGTCGACCACGCCGTCGCGCACCTGGTCGATGAGCTGCGGCGGCTTGCCGCCAAGCTGCATGGCCGGATAGATCGTGACGTGGATGCGGCCGCCCGACTGTTCCTCCAGCGCCTTGGCCCAGGGCTCGATGAGCTGGGTCTGCGCCGGCGCCTTGGGTGACAGGAAATGCATCACCGTCAGCTCGACCTCGGCGGCCGAGGCCGTCCCGAGCGAGAGGCCGGCGGCGAGCGCGCATCCGGCCAGAAGTCTCTTCACCAGCATGTCCGTTCCTCCCTTTGGTTGGTGCGCCGGTTTGCCGGCCGTGCTTGCTTTTTATGAACCCCTAGAAAGCGAAAAACACCGTCTCCCCGGCGCCCTGCAGGCGCACGTCCCAGCTATAGCGGCCAGGTCCCTCGGCCTTGGCGATCAAGGTCCCGCGGCGCGCCGGCTCGACCAGGGCCAGCACCGGATCGGTGGCGTTGGCGGCCTCGTCCGGGAAATAGACCCGGGTGGCGAGGCGCGCCAGCAGGCCGCGGGCAAAGATGCCGATCGTCAGGTGCGGCGCCTGCAGCCCGCCGCCCGGCGCCGGGACCGGCCCCGGCTTGACCGAGGCGAAGCGGAAGGAGCCGTCGGGCCGCGTGCCGCAGCGTCCGAAGCCCAGGAATCGCTGGTCCAGCGGCTTGTTCTGCCTGTCCTCGGGATGGGCATAGCGGCCCTCGGCGTTGGCCTGCCAGAGCTCCAGCACGCCGTCCGGCACCGGCTCGCCGGCGGCGTCCAGCAGGCGGCCGGTCAGCAGGAAGCGCTCGCCCGCGACGCCGTCCGGCGCCACCTGCCAGGCCACGGGCCAGTCCAGGCCGATGGCCCAGTAGGGCCCGACGGTCTGCGAAGCGGTGGGAACCAGGGTCACGTCAGGACTCCATCGGCGTGGCCGCGCGGCCGCGCAGCACGATGTCGAAGCGATAGCCCAGCGCCCAGGCCGGCTGTGTCAGGCCGAGGTCGAAGTGCGCGACCAGGCGCTCGCGCGCCGCCGCGTCGGGCACCGCGTTGAAGATCGGGTCGAGCGGCAGCAGCGGGTCGCCGGGGAAGTACATCTGCGTCACCAGCCGGGTCGCAAAGGCCGGGCCGAAGAGCGAGAAGTGGATGTGTTGCGGCCGCCAGGCGTTGTGGTGGTTCGGCCAGGGGTAGGCGCCGGGCTTGATCGAGGTGAAGCGGTAGACGCCCTCGGCGTCGGTGGCGACACGTCCGGCGCCAGAGAAGTTCGGGTCCAGCGGCGCGTCGTGCTGGTCGCGGTCGTGGCGGTAGCGGCCGGCGGCATTGGCCTGCCAGACCTCGATCAGCGCGTCGGGCACCGGGCGGCCATCCTCATCCAGCACGCGGCCGGCGACGATGATGCGCTCGCCCTGCGGCTCGCCGGCGTGCTGGCGCGTCAGGTCGGTGTCGTTGGGCCGCACCAGTGTGTGGCCCAGCAGCGGCCCCGTCACCTCGGACAGGCTCGCCGGAATCGCCACCGGCGCCAGGCGCGGCGAGCGCGGCACGGTGGACTTGTAGTCGGGGTGCAGCAGCGGCGGCTGCGTCCCCTCCGGTTCGGGTCTGTAGCCAGCCAGCCTGCTCATGCTCCCCGTCCCTCCCAGCCGTTCAGATGCGCTCCAGCGCCAGGGCGGCACCCTGGCCGACGCCGACGCACATGGTCGCCAGCGCACGCCGGCCGCCGCCGACCTCGAGTTGATGCAGCGCCGTCTGCACCAGGCGGGCGCCCGACATGCCGAGCGGATGGCCCAGCGCGATGGCGCCGCCGTTCGGGTTCACCTGCTCGGCGTCGTCCGGCAGGCCGAGTTGCCGGGTACAGGCCAGCGCCTGCGCCGCGAAGGCCTCGTTCAGCTCGATCGTATCGAAGTCGCCGATGGCGAGGCCGAGGCGTGCCAGCAGCTTGCGTACCGCCGGCACCGGGCCGATGCCCATGACACGCGGCTGGACGCCGGCGGTCGCCATGCCCAGCACGCGAGCACGCGGCGTCAGGCCCTGTGCCTTCACCGCCGCCTCGGATGCCACGAACAGGGCACAGGCGCCGTCGTTGACGCCCGAGGCGTTGCCGGCCGTCACCGTCCCCGGGCTGCGGAAGGCCGGCTTCAGTTTCGCCAGCGCCTCGGCCGTGGTGTCGGGCCGCGGGTGCTCGTCGGCGGTGACCTCGCTGCTCTCGCCCTTGCGGCCCTTCACCGTCACCGGGACGATCTCGTCCCGGAAGAAGCCGGCGGCGATGGCACGGCCGGCGCGCTGCTGGCTGCGCAGCGCGAAGGCATCCTGGTCGGCGCGGTTCACCTGACACTCGGCGGCGACGTTCTCCGCCGTCTCGGGCATGGAATCGACACCGTAGAGCTGCTTCATCAGCGGATTGATCAGGCGCCAGCCGATCGTCGTGTCCTCCAGCTTCGCCTCGCGCTGGAACGCGGTCTCCGCCTTGGCCATGACGAAGGGCGCGCGGGTCATGGACTCGACGCCGCCGGCCAGCGCCAGCTCGATCTCGCCGGTCTTCACCGCGCGCGCCGCCGTGCCCACGGCGTCGAGGCCCGAGGCGCAGAGGCGGTTGAGGGTCGTGCCCGGCACGCTGGCCGGCAGGCCGGCCAGCAGCAGCGCCATGCGCGCGACGTTGCGGTTGTCCTCGCCCGACTGGTTGGCGCAGCCGAGGAAGACCTCGTCCAGTGCCTGCCAGTCGACGCCGGCGTTGCGCGCCACCAGCGCCTTCAGCGGCACCGCCGCCAGGTCGTCCGTGCGGACCGAGGCCAGCGCGCCGCCGAAGCGGCCGATCGGCGTGCGCGCCGCGTCGCAGATGAAGGCTTCGCGCAGGCTCATGCCGCCACCTCGCCGTGCGCTTCGGCCGTGCGCTGCTTCAAGGCGCGCAGCGCGGCCAGCTCCTCCGCCGTCGGCGGCTCGGTCGTCGCCAGGTCGTTGGCGACGCGCAGGTCCCAGCCTCCTGGGTGAGATTAGCCCAGCTGTACCTAACTTGCTGGAACGCGACTTTCACGCAGAAAAACCAAATGAGAAATGGCTGACAGATATCACGGAGTTTCACATACCAGCGGGCAAAGTCTATTTGTCTCCTCTCGTTGATTGCTTCGATGGTATGGCGGTTAGTTGGACGATAGGCACTAGCCCCGACGCAGAACTTGTTAATACGATGCTTGACGGCGCTATAGCCTGTTTATCTCCTGGAGAACACCCCGTTATACATACCGACCGTGGCTGTCATTATCGTTGGCCAGGATGGATTGCCCGCATGGAAACCGCTGGGTTAACTCGCTCGATGTCCCGAAAGGGATGTTCCCCAGATAACGCTGCATGCGAAGGCTTCTTTGGAACGCTAAAGAGCGAAATGTTTTACACGAGATCTTGGGAAGGTGTTTCTCTGGAAGAGTTC
>JAKOWB010000205.1 GCA_029781795.1 Pseudomonadota bacterium
CACGCCGCGTCGGCAGAAGCTGCTGGAACACATCTGGCAGCGCACATCGCTCTCGCGCCGACAGTTCGCCACGCTCTACCTCGCCCCACTGGAGCGCTACGCCGAGCTGGTCCAGCAGTTCCCGGCCTCCGAGAACCACCACCACGCCTATCCGGGCGGCATGCTGGACCACGGCCTGGAGATCGTCGCCTATGCGCTGAAACTGCGGCAGTCATACCTGCTGCCTGCGGGCGTCACGCCGGAGGCACAGGCGGCCCAGGCCGAAGCCTGGACCGCAGGCACGGCCTACGCGGCCCTGCTGCACGACATCGGCAAGATTGCGGTCGATCTGCACGTCGAGCATGCCGACGGCAGCGTCTGGCATCCCTGGCACGGCCCGCTGCGAAAGCCCTACCGCTTTCGTTACCGAAAGGAGCGCGAGTACCGCCTGCACAGCGCCGCCACCGGGCTGCTCTACACGCGCCTTCTCGATCGCGACATCTTCGACTGGCTCAGTGGCTATCCCGACCTCTGGGCCGCGCTGCTCTACGTGCTGGCCGGCCAGTACGAGCACGCCGGCACGCTCGGCGAGTTGGTCGTGCAGGCCGACCAGGCATCGGTCGCCCAGGAACTCGGCGGCGATCCCAGCAAGGCGCTGGCGGCGCCCAAGCATGCGCTGCAACGCAAATTGCTCGACGGCTTGCGCTACCTGCTCAAGGAAGCGTTCAAGTTGAACCAGGCCGGCCCGGCGGACGGTTGGCTGACCCAGGACGCCTTGTGGCTGGTGAGCAAGACCGTCTCCGACAAGCTGCGCGCACATCTGCTGTCGCAGGGCATCGACGGCATCCCGGCGAGCAATACGGCGGTGTTCAACGTGTTGCAGGATCACGGCATCGTGCAGCCGACACCGGATGGCAAGGCGATCTGGAAGGCTACCGTCACCAGCGACGCCGGCTGGTCGCACGCCTTCACCTTCCTGAAACTCTCGCCGGCCATGATCTGGGATGCCGCCGACCGGCTGGCGCCGTTCGCAGGCCGTGTGCAGGTCGAAGAGGAACAAGCGGAGCCGACGCCGCAGGCGCCGGCGGTGGCCGATGGGCCGCGCGCGGAAGGCATCGAAGCTGCATCCGCGAGCACGGCGCCGATCGCATCCACAGCCATGGACACCGGCGTGGCCGCGCTACTCGACCTGCTGGGCGACACCGCTCCACCCACGGCACCGGAGATCCCGAGTTGCCCTGTTGCCGAGCTCGAGCCGGCCCCTTCGACCGTG
>JAKOWB010000228.1 GCA_029781795.1 Pseudomonadota bacterium
CCCAAGCTGCTGGCGGCACCGGCATGAGCCTCCTCAGAGCGCTGGCCCATCATCGAGACCCCCGCCTATGTCGAGGACTTCCCCGACAGGGCCGAGCCCGCCGACATCCCCTTCCGGCGAAAGGCTCCGGCGACCTCTTCGGCCGTCGCGACAAAACCGAACTCATCGCTCGCCAGTGGATTTCTTCAACAGCCTGCTAGCCGCCGCAAGGCCGTTGCGCTCCGGCCGCCGGCCGGGGCGTACTAGGGGGGCGGCGCCACCGGGGGCAGGTGAAGTGGGCTACGCGGCGTTCATCTCCTACAGCCACGCGCTGGATGGCCGGCTGGCGCCGGCCCTGCAGCGCGGGCTGCAGCGTTTCGCCCGCAGGTGGCACGAGATGCGGGCCCTCTCGATCTTCCGCGACGAGACCAGCCTCTCGACCAGCCCGCACCTCTGGCGGTCGATCGAGGCGGCGCTGGCCGAGGCCGACTACTTCATCCTGCTGGCCTCGCCCGCCGCCGCCCAGTCGGTCTGGGTGGGGCGCGAGGCTGCCTGGTGGCGAGCCAACCGGCCGCTCGACCGCCTGCTGATCGTGCTGACCGAGGGCGAACTGGCCTGGGACCCGGCGCTGGGCGCCTTCCGCCAGGACGGCGCGGCCGCCCTGCCGCCGTCGCTGGACGGTGCCTTCACCGACGAGCCGCGCTTCCTCGACCTGCGCTGGGCGCGCGGCAGCGCCGACCTGTCGCTGCAGCACCCGCGCTTCAAGAACGCCGTGGCCGACCTGGCGGCGACGCTGCACGGCCGGCCCAAGGACGAGCTGCTGGGCGAGGACGTGCTGCTGTTCCGCCGCCAGCGCCTGCTGCGGCGGGCGGCGGTGGCGCTGCTATCGGTCCTGACGCTGGCGGCGCTGGCGGGCGGCTATGTGGCGCTGGAGCGGGCCGAGGAGGCGGCGCGGCAGAGCGCGCTGGCCGAGCAGCGGCGGCAGGAGGCCGAGGCGGCGCGCAACGAGGCGGTCGCGAACCTGACCCGCGCGGTGGAAACCAAGCTCGCCATCACCGACGCTTCGAGC
>JAKOWB010000241.1 GCA_029781795.1 Pseudomonadota bacterium
CGTGGGTGCTGGCGGTGCCCAGCGGGTTGATCTGGCAGCCGATGACGAACAGCTCGCCGCTCCGGATCACCACGTAGCCGTCGGTCAGCTGCGCCTTGCCGGCGCGCAGGGCCTTCACCTCCCAGCCTTCCAGCACCATGCCGGCCTCGAAGCGTTCCTCGAAGAAGTAGTTGAACGCGGCCTTCTTGTTCTGGGCAATGACCGGGTTGGTGGATGCGGGTTTTTTCGTCGCCATCGGGGCAATATGAGGGGCCTGCCGCAGCTTGCAAGCGGCGCCGGCGCGCGGACTGCACCTTAAAATCAGGAGCAATCGCGCATTCTATGAAATCCGTCCACAAGTCCGTCCTGATCTGGTACACGCCGGCCGAGATGTACGCGCTGGTCACCGACGTGGCGCGCTACCCCGAGTTTCTGCCCTGGTGCAGCCACGCGCGCGTGCTGTCCGAGACCGAGACGGGTATGACCGCTGAGGTCGGCATCGCCCTCAAGGGCGTCAAGCAGAGCTTCACCACCCGCAACGAGCACGTGCCCGACCGCGAGGTGCGCCTGCACCTGGTCGACGGCCCGTTCTCGCGGCTGGAGGGCGACTGGCGTTTCACCCCGCTGGGCGACGGCACGCAGCGGGCCTGCCGCGTCGACCTGAAGCTGGACTACGGCTTTTCCAGCACGTTACTGGCGGCCGTGGTGGGCCCCGTGTTCGACCGCATCGCCGCCAGCATGGTGGATGCCTTCGTCAAGCGCGCCGAGCAGGTGTACGGCGCGGCTGCGGTGTGATGGCCGGATCGATCTCGGTGCTGCTGGTGCGCGCGCCCGGCCCGCGGCAGGTGGAGCAGCGCGCCCTGCGCCTGCCCGCGGGCAGCACGCTGGGGCAAGCCCTGGCGGCCGCGGGCTGGCCGGCGCCAGGCGCCGCCGACGTGGGCATCTGGGGCCGCCGGGTGCCGCTGGATCGGCCGCTGCAGGACGGCGACCGGGTGGAGCTGTACCGGCCGCTGAAGGTGGACCCGAAGGTGGCGCGGCGCGAGCGCTTCGGCCGCCAGGGTGCGCGCACGGCGGGGCTGTTTGCCCGCCGGCGTCCCGGTGCCAAGCCCGGGTACTGAAAAAGGAAAACGGCCCGGTGGGGCCGTTGGCTTTCCATGGCGGGCCGGGGCGCTACTTGCAGCTGGCGGCAATGATCTCGTTGACGCGCTTGAGTTCGGCCGCGCGCTGCGCGTCGTCCAGCACCTCGCGCTCGCCCTTAGCGTTGACGCGGGCCATGCGCATGCCCGAGTCCAGCGTGGCCTTGGCGCCTTGGGCGCGCTTGCAGTTGTCGGCGCGGGCGGCGGCCTGACGCGCCTCGTCGGCCTTTTGCTTGGCGGCGTCGGCCGCCTCGGCCTGCTTTTTCTTGTCGTCCAGCGCCTTGTCGACGCCTGGCGCCGGGGCCTTGCCGGCCGTCGCGGTTGCCGATGCCGCCGGCGTGGCGGCCTCGGCCGCGGCGGGTGTGGCGGCCAGCGCGGCGGCGCCGCGCGGCTGCGACAGGATGTTCTTGACCGGGATGTCGGCCGGCGGCGCGCGGTCGCTGAATACGCGGCGGCCGTCCTTGTCGATCCACTGGTACTGCGCCACGGCCGACAGGCAGGCCAGCAGCAAGCCGGCGAGGAGGAGGGGGCGATGCAAGGTCATGGGGCGCCCAGTTTAGCGGCAGGTGACGAAAAGTTGCACAAGGGTACAAGCCTATGGGGCCTCGGGAGCGGCGAGTGTGTCGAATTGGGCACGAAAATGGGCCGGCAAGCGCTTCGGTACAATCCGTTTTTTGGAGCAAACCATGCGCCTTCTAGGCCCCGCGCTGACCTTCGACGACGTGTTGTTGGTGCCGGCATTTTCCCAGGTCCTGCCCAAGGACACCGCGCTTTCCACCCAGTTCACGCGCCGCATCCGGCTCAACCTGCCGCTGGTTTCGGCCGCCATGGACACCGTCACCGAG
>JAKOWB010000099.1 GCA_029781795.1 Pseudomonadota bacterium
CCGCACAACGGCTGCCGTCCGCCCAAGCGTCGCCGCGTCTGACGGCTTCGCGTCTCGTCACTGCCGCGAGGCCGCTGGGGGTTGGTGCCCTCCAGGCGGCCTTGCCTATTGAAGGAACGCCCACATGAGGATGACCGCCGTCCTGCAGTCCAACTGGACCGCGCTGATCAAGCCCTCGAAGCTCGAGGTGCAGCCGGGCCACGATGCCAAGCGCTTCGCCAAGGTCGTGGCCGAGCCGCTGGAGCGTGGCTTCGGCCTGACGCTGGGCAACGCGCTGCGCCGCGTGCTGCTCTCCTCGCTGCAGGGGGCCGCCGTGACCTCGATCCAGATCGACGGCGTGCTGCATGAATTCTCCTCGATCCCCGGCGTGCGCGAGGACGTGACCGACATCGTCCTCAACATCAAGACGCTGGCGCTCAAGATGCACGGCGAGGGGCCGAAGCGCATCCGCCTCAGGGCCGAGGGCCCGGGCGAGGTGCTGGCCAAGCTGATCGAGACCGGCTCCGACATCGAGGTGATGAACCCCGACCTGGTGATCTGCACGCTGGACGACGGCGCGCGCATCGACATGGAAATGGTGGTCGCCAACGGCAAGGGCTACGTGCCGGGCGCGCAGAACCGCCCGGAGGACGCGCCGATCGGCCTGATCCCGGTGGACGCCGTGTTCTCGCCGGTGCGCAAGGTCGCCTACAAGGTCGACAACACCCGCGTCGGCCAGGTCACCGACTACGACAAGCTGACCATGGACATCGAGACCAACGGCGCGGTGTCGCCCGAGGACTCGGTCGCCCTGGCCGCCCGCATCCTGCAGGACCAGCTGCAGCTCTTCATCAACTTCGAGGAGCCGCAGGCGTGCGAGATCAAGGAAGAGAAGTCCGAGGTCCCGTTCAACCGCAACCTGCTGCGCAAGGTCGACGAGCTGGAGCTCTCGGTCCGCTCGGCGAACTGCCTGAAGAACGACAACATCGTCTACATCGGCGATCTGGTGCAGAAGACCGAGGCGGAGATGCTCCGGACCCCGAACTTCGGCCGCAAGTCGCTGAACGAGATCAAGGAAGTGCTGGCGCAGATGGGCCTCCACCTCGGCATGGAGATCCCCAACTGGCCGCCCGAGAACATCGAGGAACTGGCGAAGAAGCTCGAGGAGCCCTATTGAGCCGCTTCGTTTCGTAAAGGGGCCATCGGGGCCCCGACCACCGGCGTGCCTGTCCCCCGGGCTTTGTTGGACCAGGGGGATGCGGCGCCGGGGATGTGAAGCCGGCCTCGTGCGCGAGGCCACCGACGAGAGGAGAGCCGTCAGATGCGTCACGGACAGACCCACCGCAAGCTTGGCCGCAAGAGCCAGCATCGCACCGCGATGTTCGCCAACATGGCGGCCGCGCTGATCAAGCACGAGCAGATCAGCACGACGCTGCCCAAGGCCAAGGAGCTGCGTCCGATCGTCGAGCGTCTGGTGACGCTGGGCAAGCGCGGCGGCCTGCATGCCCGCCGCCAGGCCATCGCCACGGTGCGCGACGAGGCGCAGGTGGCCAAGCTCTTCTCCACCATCGCCGAGCGCTACAAGACCCGGCAGGGCGGCTATACCCGCGTGCTGAAGGCGGGCTTCCGCCACGGCGATATGGCGGCGATGGCGATCATCGAGTTCGTCGACCGCGACCTGGCCGCCAAGGGCAAGGACTCCGGCCCGGTGCAGGTCACCGAGGACGAGGGCGAGGCCGAGGAGTAAGTCCTCCCTCCGCGCCGCGAAACTGCGAGGGGCCGGTCGTCAGACCGGCCCCTTTTGCTTTGCCCCCGCTGCGGCCTTCCGGCCCTCGCCCGGCGGGTGGCCGGCGGCCTATAGTCGCCCGATGCAGCGACTCCTTCTCAGCCTCTTCCTGCTCCTCGCGCCCCTGGCCGCGGCGGCGGACTCCGTGCCGTCGGATCACGCGGCCATCGACCTGACCTTCGCCCCGGTGGTGAAGCAGGTCGCCCCGGCGGTGGTGAACGTCTTCTCCAAGCAGCAGGTGGCGGGCTCGCCCTTTGACGACCCGGTGCTGCGCGAGCTCTTCGGCGACCAGTTCGGCCCCGGCTTCCCGGGCGGCGGCGAGGCCTCTTCGCTCGGCTCCGGCGTCATCGTCTCGCCCGACGGCCTGATCGTCACCAACGACCACGTCATCAAGCAGGCCGACAAGATCACCGTGATCCTGCCGGACGGCCGCGAGTTCCCGGCCGAGGTGGTGCTGGCCGACGAGCGCACCGACCTCGCCGTGCTGCGCATCGACGCCAAGGGCGAGCGACTGCCCTTTGTCGAATTCCGCGATGCCGACACGCTCGAGGTCGGCGACCTGGTGCTGGCGATCGGCAACCCCTTCGGCGTCGGCCAGACCGTGACGCTGGGCATCGTCTCGGCCCTGGCGCGCACGCAGGTCGGCGTCTCGGACTATTCCTTCTTCATCCAGACCGACGCCGCCATCAACCCCGGCAACTCGGGCGGCGCGCTGGTCACCGCCGACGGGCGGCTGGTCGGCATCAACACGGCGATCTACTCGCGCAGCGGCGGCTCCATCGGTATCGGCTTCGCGATCCCCTCGAACATGGTGCAGACGGTGATCAACGCCGCCGTCGCCGGCACCGACGTACAGCGCCCCTGGGCCGGCCTGAAGGGCGAGCCGGTGACCGCCGAGCTGGCGCCCTCGCTCGGCCTCGCCAAGCCCGGCGGCGTGGTGGTGCAAAGCGTCTGGTCCAAGGGACCGGCGGCGCGCGCCGGCCTGATGGCGGGCGACGTGATCCTGTCGGTCGCCGGCCAGCCGGTGCTCGACGACAAGGCGTTCAACTTCCGCCTCGCGACCCTGGGCGTCGGCAAGTCCGCCCTGCTCGACGTGAAGCGCCGCGACCAGATGCTGACCATCACCCTGCCGCTGGAGCCGGCGCCGGAGGAACCCAGCGCCGATCCGCGCCTGCTCGACGGGCGCCAGCCGTTGAGCGGCGCCACCGTCGCCAACCTCTCGCCGGCGCTGGCGGAGAAGCTCGGCCTCGCCGGCGCCTGGCAGGGCGTGATCGTGGTCAAGGTCGACCGCGGCACCCCGGCGCGCCGCATCGGCTTCAAGCCGGGCGACATCGTGCGTAGCGTCAACGGCAGCAAGGTGGAGAGCAGCGAGCAGCTGAGCGAGCTGATGGCAGAGCCGGCCGACCGCTGGGACTTCGCGGTCGAGCGCGGCGGCCAGGTACACGATTTCTCCATCGAGCGCTGACCGCCATGGCGAGCCTCTTCGAGAGCCAGGCGCCGAGACCCCTGGCCGACCTGCTGCGCCCGCGCAGCCTGGGCGAGGTGGTGGGGCAGGAACACCTGCTCGGCCCCGAGGGGCCGATCGGCCGCATGGTGGCCAACGGACGCCTGGTCTCGATGATCCTCTGGGGCCCGCCCGGCTGCGGCAAGACCACCATCGCCCGCCTGCTGGCCGAGGTCGGCGACCTTGCCTTCGAACCGCTGTCGGCCGTGTTCTCCGGCGTCGCCGACCTGCGCAAGGTCTTCGACAAGGCGAAGGACCGGCGGCGCATGGGGCAGGGCACCCTGCTCTTCGTCGACGAGATCCACCGCTTCAACCGCGCGCAGCAGGACGGATTCCTGCCCTATGTCGAGGACGGCACCGTGGTGCTGATCGGCGCCACCACCGAGAATCCCTCGTTCGAGCTGAACGGCGCCTTGCTGTCGCGCTGCCAGGTCTATGTGCTGAACCGCCTGGACGACGTGGCGCTTGGCGGACTGCTGCAGCGCGCCGAGGCCGAGATGCAGCGCCCCCTGCCGCTGGACGACGAGGCGCGCGCCGCGCTGGTGGCGCTGGCCGACGGCGACGGGCGCTATCTCCTGAACCTCTGCGAGGCGCTCTTCGCCCTGCACTTGCCGGCGCCGCTGGACAGCGCCGGCCTGCTGAAGCAGGTGCAGAAGCGCCGCCCGCTCTACGACAAGAGCCAGGAAGGGCACTACAACCTCATCTCGGCGCTGCACAAGTCGCTGCGCGGCTCGGACTGCGATGCCGCGCTCTACTGGTTCGCCCGCATGCTGGAGGGCGGCGAGGACCCGACCTATATCGCGCGGCGCCTGGTGCGATTCGCCGTCGAGGATGTGGGCCTGGCCGATCCCGAGGCGCTGCACCAGACGCTGGCCGCCTGGGATGTCTACGAGCGCCTGGGCAGCCCGGAGGGCGAGCTCGCCATCGCCCAGGCGGTGATCTATCTGGCGACCGCGCCCAAGTCGAACGCCGCCTACACGGCCTACAACGACGCGCGGCGCGTCGCCGGCGAGACCGGCTCCTTGATGCCGCCCAAGCACATCCTGAACGCGCCGACGCGCCTGATGAAGCAGCTCGGCTACGGCAAGGGCTATGCCTATGACCACGACGCGCCCGATGCCTTCTCGGGCCAGGACTACTTTCCCGAGGGCATGGCCCGCCGCGAGTTCTACCAGCCGGTCGAGCGCGGCTTCGAGCGCGAGGTGAAGAAGCGCCTCGACTACTGGTCGAAGCTGCGGTCCGAGCGCAAGCGGGGTGAATGAAACCCTTGCGGGCGAAGCAAGCCACCCCCGACCGGCCGCAAATCACGCTCCGCCGGAGCCTGCCGCCAATTGCAGCACATTGATCTGACAACGGCTTAAGCCTTGCGCGGACCGTGACCCTGGCATGACGCTGGACGGCTTGCTGCCCGGTCGGGTGGGCGTATTTGTAGGGCGACAAGTCCTGGCGGTGACTTACGGAGCCCTTTGGTAAATGCCCGACTACACCCTTCCCGAGCGCGGCAAGGTCGCGCTGCTGACGATCAACGCGCAGCGCGATTTCATCCAGGCCGGTTCGCCGCTGCGGACCTCGGGAGTGGTCGGCGCCTTGAACGGCGTGTCGCGCCTGGTGCGTGAGTTCCGCAAGCTCGCGCTGCCCATCGTCCATGCCGTGCGCCTCTATCGCCCGGATGGCTCGAACGTCGACATCTGCCGCCGGCAAGCCGTGGAGGAGGGCCTGCGCGTGCTGATGCCCGGCACCTCCGGCGCCGAGCTGATCGACGAGATCAAGCCCTTCCCGAGCGCCCGCCTGTCGCACGAGGACCTGCTGGCCGGCGAGTTCCAGGCGCTGGGCGAGCGCGAGTGGGCCATGTATCGCCCGCGCTGGGGTGCCTTCTACGGCACGCGGCTCGAGGAGCATCTGCGCCAGCTCGGGGTCACCACCATCGTGATCTGCGGCTTCAACTTCACCACCAGCGGCCGGGCGACGATCTATGACGCCGGCGCGCGCGATTTCCGCGTGGTGCTGGCCAGCGACGCCATATCGAACGCCAACGAGGAAGGCCTGAAGGAACTGGGCCGCATCGGCGTCTACCTGATGAACGTCGACAACTGCCTCAGCTGGATCTCGCATCCGGCGCCGAACGAAGAGGCCGCCTAGGGCATCGCTCCTGGCTGGCAGCGCCCGCGGCCTTCCGTCAAACTCCCGTCCATGCAAACGCTCCTCGCTGTCGCCGCCGGCGGTGCCGTCGGTGCCGCGTCCCGCTACCTGCTGTCGGTGCAGATCGCCCGCTGGTTCGGCACGGCCTTTCCCTGGGGCACGCTGGCCTGCAACGTCATCGGCGCGCTGCTGATGGGGCTGCTGGTCGGGATCTCGGCGCGGGTCTGGCCGATCCACGATCCCTGGCGGGCGCTGCTGACGACCGGCATCCTGGGCGGCTTCACCACCTTCTCCACCTTCTCGCTCGAAGCGGCGCTCTTCGTCGAGCGCGGCCAGCCGCTGATGGCGCTGCTCTATGCCGTCGTCTCGGTGGTGCTCTGCCTCGTCGCGCTGCTGGGTGCGCTCTGGCTCACCCGCGCACTGCCGGCCGGGCTGCCCTCGTGAGCGCCGGCCTCGCCACGGTCGGCCCGGACGAGGGCGACCAGCGCCTGGACCGCTGGCTGAAGCGGCGCTTCCCGGCGCTGCCGCACGGCCAGGTCCAGAAGCTGCTGCGCACCGGCCAGATCCGGGTCGACGGCAAGCGGGCCGAGGCCAGCCAGCGCCTCGCCGTGGGCCAGTCGGTGCGCCTGCCGCCGCAGCTGACCGGCGAGGCGCCGGCCGCCCAGCCGCGGGCGCCCAGGCCGGTCAGCGACGACGAGGCCGCCGACCTCCGCGCCCGCGTGCTCTTCCAGGACGACTGGGCCATCGCGCTGGACAAGCCGGCGGGCCTCGCCGTGCAGGGCGGCAGCGGGCAGAGCCGGCCGCTCGACCACCTGCTGGGCGCGCTGGCCGGCGCGGGACAGGAGGCGCCACGCCTGGTCCACCGTCTGGACCGCGACACCTCGGGCGTGCTGCTGCTGGGCCGCACGGCGCAGGCGACGCGCGCGCTGGCCGCCGCCTTCAAGGAGCGCAGTGCGCGCAAGCTCTATCTCGCGATCATTGCCGGACGCCTGGAGAAGCCGGCCGGCCGGATCGACCTGCCGTTGGCCAAGGGCCGCGAGGGCGACGAGCGCGAGTTGATGTCCGTGGACCCGAACGGCGATCCGGCGGTGACGCTCTATGCCGTGGCGCAAACCACGGCCGACGGCAAGGCAAGCCTGGTGGCGCTCTCGCCCCTGACCGGCCGCACGCACCAGCTGCGCGTCCACCTGGCGCACCTGGGCCATCCCATCCTGGGCGACGGCAAGTATGGCGGAAGGCGCGCCCACCCGCCGCTGCGCGGCCTGCCGGGCCAGCTCCTGCTGCACGCGCGCGAGCTGGCGGTGCCGCATCCCGAGGACGGCACCACGCTGCGCGTCGAGGCGCCGCTGCCGCCGCACTTCCGGCAGGCGCTGAAGGTCCTGGAGCTTGAGGAGCGCCGCGTCGAGCGCGCGGTCGAGGAGCTGGAGAAGCGCGGCCTATGAAGCTGGTCGTGTTCGACTATGACGGCACGCTGGTCGACAGCCAGGCGGCCATCGTCGGCACCATGCAGGAGGCCTTCGCCGAGCTCGGCCTCGCCGCGCCGGCGCCGGAGGCGGTGCGCCGCGTCGTCGGCCTGGCGCTGGAGCGCGCCATCGGGCGCCTCTGTCTGCGGCCTGGCGAGTTGCTGGCCGACGAGGCCCTGGTCGCCGGCCTGGCCGCTGCCTATCGCCGCCGCTTCATCGCGCTGCGCCAACAGCACGGCATCCTGCACGAGCCGCTCTTTGCCGGCATGCGCGAGGTCATCGCCGCCCTGGCGCGGCCCGACCGCTTCCTCGCCATCGCGACGGGCAAGAATCGCCGTGGCCTGCTGGCGGGTCTGGAAGGCCACGGCCTTTCTGCGCATTTCCACGTGCTGAAGACGGCCGACGACGGCCCCTCGAAGCCGCATCCCGAAATCCTGCAGCAGGCGATGCGCGAGACCGGGGCAGCGCCGGAAGAGACGGTGATGATCGGCGACACGGCCTTTGATATTGAAATGGCCTGTCACGCCGGTGTGCATGCGCTGGGCGTCGGCTGGGGCTATCATCCCGCCGAAGAACTGCTGGCGGCCGGCGCGCGCAGCGTGGCGGCGACGCCGGCCGAGCTGGTGACCGAGGTGGAGACAGTGACATGGCCAAGCGCAGAGTAAGCCGGATGCGCAAGCTGAAGTGGATCCTGGGCGGCTTCTTCGCCTTCGTGGTCGCGCTTCTGGTCGCGGGCTACATCGTCATCGCCAACTATCCGGTCGAGGACCTGAAGGCGCTGATCCAGCAGCAGGCCCAGGAGGTCACCGGCCGCAAGCTGGAGATCCGCGGCGACGCCAAGGTCGAAGTCTCCTTCTCGCCCTCGATCCTGCTCGAGGACGTGCATTTCCAGAACGCCCCCTGGGCGGTCGGCGAAGACATGGTCTCCATGGCGCGCTTCGAGATCGAGGTCGACCTCTGGCCGCTGCTGTCCGGCGAGATCCGCGTCAAGCGCTTCAACATGGTCGACCCGGTGATCGCCCTGCAGCGCGACGCCGAGGGCCGCGGCAACTGGGAGCTGGGCAGCGCGGAGCAGGCCCAGCAGGCCAAGGACAAGGCGCAGGCAGGCCTCACCAACCTGCCGTCCTTCCAGTCGGTGAGCTTCACCAACGCCCGCATCGTGTTCAAGGACGACCAGGCCGGCACGCAGCGCACGCTGCTGCTGAAGTCGCTGGAGGCGAAGGGCCGCGACCTGGTCAGCCCGATCGCCGTCGCCGCCGCCGGCAGCCTGGACGAGGTGCCCTTCGACATGGCCATCGACCTGGGCAGCGTCGAGCAGATGGCCTCGGGCACGGCCTTCCCCTTGTCCCTCAAGGGCACGCTGGCGGATGCCAGCCTGTCGCTGACCGGCAGCGTGGCGCCGCCCGCGGCTGCCAGCGGCAACGACGTCACGCTCAGCCTCTCCGGCCCCTCGCTGGCGACCCTCGGCAAGCTGGCCGGGGTCGAACTGCCGCCGGCCGGTCCCTACAGCCTGGAGGCGCATCTGCTGCAGCACGGTGAGGTCTACAGCCTGAACGGCCTCAAGGCGACGCTGGGCGGCAGCGACCTTGCGGGCAACATCACCGCCGACCTCGGCGGCGCGCGTCCGCGCATCGACGGCGAGCTGATCTCCAAGCATCTGGCGCTGCCCGACCTGCGCGGCGGCGAGGCGCCGGGCAGCGGCGACGTGGCGACGGGCGGCGGCCTCTTCCCGGACGAGCCCATCCCGGTGGAGCTGCTGCGCACGCTGGACGGCAAGCTGGAGATCAACGCGGCCGAACTGGTGATCAGCACCACCACGCTGAAGCAGGTGAAGATGACGGTCGAGGTGGCGAACGGCCTGCTCACCATCACGCCGATCAGCATCGGCTACGGCGAGGCGACGATCGACGGCGGCCTGACGCTGGACGCCAGCAAGTCGCCGCCGACCCTGGCGGTGCAGATGAAGGGCAGCGGCCTGTCGCTGGCCGAGGCCAGCGGCGGCGCCATGACCGGCAGCCTCTCGATCGACCTCGACCTGACCGCCGTGGGCGACAGCCCGAAGGCCTGGGCCTCCAGCCTGACCGGGCACAGCGAGGTCGCCTCGTCCGACGGCAAGATCGACAGCAAGCTGCTGGCCGTGGCCTCGGCGCCGCTGGCCGGCGCCTTCGGCCCGCTGTTCGGCGGCAGCAGCGAGGTGAAGCTCAACTGCCTGGTCAACCGCTTCGCCTGGAAGGACGGCATCGGCACCAACCAGGGCACGGCGATCGACGCCAGCACCTTCTCTGTCATCGGCAACGGCACGGTGAACCTGAAGTCCGAGACCATCGACTTCTACGTCGATACCTGGAGCAAGGACACCGCGCTGGTCGGCCTGGCGGTGCCGCTGACGGTGCGCGGGCCGCTGGCCAGCCCCTCGATCGCACCCGATCCGGCAGGTACGGCCCTCGGCATCGCCAAGACCGCCGGCCTGATCGTCTTCCCGCCGGCTGGCCTGGCGGCCATCATCGACGACCGCGCCGAGGCGCAGCAGGGCAACGCCTGCGTCGCCGTGACCCGCGAAGTGCAGGAAAAGGGCGGCCCCGATTCCTTCTTCAAGGGCGTCGGCGACGCCGCGGGCAGCATCCTGAAGGACGCCGGCGATGCGGCGAAGGATGCCGGCGAGTCGATCGAGAAGGGTGCCGAGGATGCCGTGAAGGGCCTGAAGTCGATCTTCAACTAGGACCGGCGGAATGAAGCGTTTCTACAAGACCGTCGCGGTGGCGCCGGAAGCCGGTGGCTTTGCCGTCCAGCTGGACGGCCGGCCGGTGCGCACGCCGGCCAAGCGCCCGCTGCTGCTGCCCACGCCGGCTTTGGCCGAGGCGGTGGCGGCCGAGTGGCAGGCCCAGCCGGAGGAGATCCGCCCGCAGACCATGCCGCTGACCCAGCTCTGCTGCACGGCGCTCGACATGACCGATCCCCATGCCGAGGCGGTGGCGAGCGAGGTCGCAGGCTATGGCGCCACCGACCTGCTCTGCTATCGCGCCGCGGCGCCGGCAACCCTGGCCGAGCGCCAGGCGCGGGGCTGGCAGCCGCTGCTGGACTGGGCGGCGGCGACCTATGGCGCCCCGCTGACGACGACCGAGGGCGTCATGGCCGTGGCCCAGCCGAACGCCAGCCTGGCGGCCCTGGCAGCCGCGGTGGCACGGCACGAGGGGCTGGCCCTGACCGTCCTGGCGCAGCTGGTGAAGATCACCGGCTCGCTGGTGCTGGGCCTGGCGGTCACCGCCGGGCGGATCTCGCCGGCCGAGGCCTTCGAGCTGGCCGAACTGGACGCCACCTATCAGATGGAGCTCTGGGGCGAGGACGCCGAGGCCCTGGCCCGCCGCGCCCTGCTGCGCGAGGAGCTGGAGGCCGCCGGCCGCCTGCTGGCGCTGGCACGGGCCAACTAGGCCGCCGCCGAAGCCATTGGTTGGCAAGCATAACCCGTGCTAAGAGGCCGGGTCACACCAGGGGGAGCCAGGCCCGTGCAGCACATCATCCAGGCGCTTGAGCAGAAGCGCGCCGGCGCGCGCGCCGGCGGCGGCGAGAAGCGCATCGCCGCGCAGCATGGCAAGGGCAAGCTGACGGCGCGCGAGCGCATCCAGCTGCTGCTCGACCAGGGCTCCTTCGAGGAGTTCGACATGTTTGTCGAACACCGCAGCCACGACTTCGGCATGGGCGAGCAGAAAGTGCCGGGCGACGGCGTGGTCACCGGCCACGGCACGGTGAACGGCCGCCTGGTCTTCGTGTTCAGCCAGGACTTCACCGTCTTCGGCGGCTCGCTCAGCGAGGCGCATGCCGAGAAGATCTGCAAGGTCATGGACCAGGCGATGAAGGTCGGCGCGCCGGTGATCGGCCTCAACGACAGCGGCGGCGCGCGCATCCAGGAGGGTGTCGCCTCGCTCGCGGGCTATGCCGAGGTCTTCCAGCGCAACGTGCTGGCCTCGGGCGTGGTGCCGCAGATCTCCCTCATCATGGGGCCCTGCGCCGGCGGCGCGGTCTATTCGCCGGCCATGACCGACTTCATCTTCATGGTGAAGGACTCCAGCTACATGTTCGTCACCGGTCCCGACGTGGTGAAGACCGTGACGCACGAGGAGGTGACGCACGAGCAGCTCGGCGGCGCCGTCACCCACACCAGCAAGTCGGGGGTCGCCGACCTCGCCTTCGAGAACGACGTCGAGGCGATCCTGGAGCTCAGGCGCTTCATCGACTTCCTGCCGGCCTCGAACCGCGAGGCGCCGCCGGAGCGGCCGACGCAGGACCTGGCGGACCGCGACGACTTCTCGCTCGACACGCTGGTGCCGCCCAATCCCAACAAGCCCTACGACATGAAGGAGCTGATCACCAAGCTCGTCGACGAGGGCGACTTCTTCGAGACCCAGCCGAGCTACGCCGGCAACATCATCACCGGCTTCGCCCGCATCGAGGGGCGCACCGTCGGCATCGTCGCCAACCAGCCCATGGTGCTGGCCGGGTGCCTCGATATCGCCTCGGCGATCAAGGGCGCGCGCTTCGTGCGCTTCTGCGACTGCTTCGGCATTCCCATCGTCACGCTGGTCGACGTGCCGGGCTTCCTGCCGGGCACCGCGCAGGAGTACGGCGGCATCATCAAGCACGGCGCCAAGCTGCTCTTCGCCTATGCCGAGGCGACGGTGCCGAAGGTGACGGTCATCACCCGCAAGGCCTATGGCGGCGCCTACGACGTCATGAGCTCCAAGCACCTGCGCGGCGACATCAACTACGCCTGGCCGACGGCCGAGATCGCGGTCATGGGCCCGAAGGGCGCGGTGGAGATCATCTTCCGCGCCGACATCGGCGATGCCGCCAAGATCGAGGCGCGCACCGAGGAGTACCGCACCAAGTTCGCCAATCCCTTCGTCGCCGCCTCGCGTGGCTTCATCGACGACGTGATCATGCCGCACGGCACCCGCCGCCGGGTCGCCCAGGCGCTGCGCATGCTGCGCAAGAAGCAGCTCAGCAACCCCTGGAAGAAGCACGACAATATTCCGCTGTAGTTCTTGCAGCGTCGGCGTCGCGCGGTCGCGCTAGGCTGCTTCCAGGATGATCGCGCGCGGCAGGCACCTGGCGCCCGTCGTCGCAATTGCGCAAGGAGACACGCCATGCACTTCGCCGCTCGCACGCTCGCGCTGCTGGCCCTGGCCGCGCTGCCGCTCGCCGGCTGCGACGACGACGAAAAGAAGGATCAGCAGGCCAGCACGGCGCCGGCCCCTGCCGCCGCGCCGGCTCCCGGCCCGGCGTCCGCGCCTTCGCCCGAGCCGCTGCCGGCGCCCGCGCCGGCGCCGGCGGCGACACCCATGCCGGAGCTGACGGTCGCCACGCCGGAGCTCGCGGCCAAGGGCGGCCTGCAGCAGGCCGATCTGATCGCCCTGGTGGAGGCGGGCCGCCAGGTGCTCTCGACCGTCGACCGCGGCAACAAGGCGGCGCTCGACGTCACCGCCAAGGCCGCCCTGAGTGCGCGCAACCAGGGGCAGTGCGTGATGCTGTTCAACAGCGACCTGACGGCGACGGACTGGACCGGCACGGTGCGCGGCGTCTTCCCGATGCAGGACACCCTGACCCTGCAGGTGGAGTTCACCAAGGACGCCTTCGTGATGACGAACTTCGGGCCGGGGCTGGACCCGAACCTCGGCAAGGTCACGTCCTTCGCCAAGGGCTCGCCGCTCTACGACACGGTGGCGGCGCTGCAGCCGGGCGACAAGGTCACCTTCTCGGGCACCTTCTTCGCCGACACGGCGGACCGGGGCTGCATGATCGTCATCCCCTCGACCCAGCCGTCTGAGTTCATCGACTACCCGACCTACTTCTTCGAGTACACGGCAGTCGGCAAGTCCTGACGCGGGATGAGGGCCGGGGGCCGGCTCAGGTCCCCGGCACGCCGCCCTGCCAGCCGCCGCCCAGCGCCTTGGCCAGCGAGACCGCGGCGGTGAAGCGGGCCAGGCGCGCCTGCACCAGGCTGTCCTGCGCCGAGAGCAGCGTGCGCTGCGTATCCAGCAGGGTCAGCAGGTCGATGGCGCCGGCGCGGTACTGCGTGGCCGCGATGTTGTAGGCCTGGCGCGCCTGGCGGGCGGATTCGACCAGCGCCGCCTCGCGCAGGGCCTGGCTCTCCTGGTCGACCAGTGCGTCCTCGACCTCGCGGAAAGCGGTCAGCGCGGTTTGCTGGTAGCTGTAGACCAGCTCCTCGTAGCGCGCCTTGCTGGCCTCCAGGTCGGCGTCGCGCCGGCCGCCGTCGAAGATCGGCGCCACCAGCGAGGCCGCCAGGCTGTAGAGCAGCGATTCCGGCCGGAACACCGCCTCCAGCATGGCCGAGGCGATGCCGCCCTCGGCGGTCAGCGAGATCGTCGGCAGGAAGGCCGCGCGCGCCACGCCGATGTCGGCGTTGGCGGCGACCAGGCTGGCCTCGGCGCTGCGGATGTCCGGGCGCCGCCGCAGCAGGTCGGAGGGGATGCCCGGCTGGATGATCGGCAGGGTCAGGCCGTCCAGCCTGCCGCCGGGCTCGCCCAGCACGCCGGCCGTGGTGCCGGCCAGCAGCGCGAGTGCATTCACGGCCTGGCGGCGCTGGCCCTCCAGGTCCGGAATCTGCGCCGAGATCGAGGCGACCTGCTGGCGCTGCTGCGCCACCTCCAGGCCGGAGACGGCGCCGGCGGCGGCCTGCACCTCGATCAGCGCCAGGGTGTTGCGGGCGATGGCCAGGTTTTCCTGCGCCACCTTCAGCCGCTCGCCCAGCGCCAGGTAGGTGAAGTAGGTCGAGGCCACGTCGCCCTGCAGCACCAGGTCGAGCGCCGCGGCGTCGAACGCGCTGGCCTCAGCGCTGGCCTCGGCGCCAGTGACGCCGGCGGCGTTGGCGCCCCAGAGATCCAGCTCGTAGCCGACCAGCAGGTTGCCGCGATAGGAGTTGCTGTCCGGCTGGTCGACCTGGCCGCTGCGGCCGGTCGACGCCGAGGCGTCGAGCGTCGGCAGCAGCGCGGCCTGCGCGCCCTTCACCTGCGCGCGCGCCTGGCGGATGCGCTGCAGCGCCGCCTTGATGTCGTGGTTGCTGGCACGCGCCGTCGCCATGAGCTGGTTCAGCTCGGCGCTGCCGAAGCCGGTCCACCAGGTGTCGGTCAGATCCGCCTCGGCCAGGCTTACAGGAGAGGGGCCGCCGGGCGAAAGGCTGGCCTGCTGCGCGTTGGCATAGGCCGGCGGCGCCGCCACGGTCGGCGTCGTCATGTCGGGCACGAGGTCACAGCCGGCGAGCGCGGTCGTAGCGAAAAGCAGGATCAGGCGTCGCATGGGCGGGGGCTCATTCCGATGACAGGGCGACCACGGGGTCGAGGCGGGCGGCCTTGCGCGCCGGCAGGAAGCCGAACACCAGGCCGGTGAGGAAGGCGCAGGCGAAGGCCATCAGCGCCGGCTCGGGGGCGAAGATCACCGGCACGCCCAGGCTCTCGGCCAGCATGCCGAGGCCGAGGCCCAGCAGCACGCCCAGCACGCCGCCGATGCCGCAGACCACCACGGCCTCGGTGTTGAACTGCAGCAGGATGTCGCGCATCCGCGCGCCGGTCGCCATGCGCACGCCGATCTCGCGCGTGCGCTCGGTGACGCTGACCAGCATGATGTTCATCACGCCGATGCCGCCGACCAGCAGCGAGATGGCGGCGATGGCACCCAGCAGGATGGTCAGGGTGCCCTGGGTCTCCGACACGGTGTCGAGGATCGAGGCCATGTTGCGGATCTGGAAATCCTCGCCGCGGTGGCGCTCGATCAGCAGCGCGGTGATGGCGGCCTGGGTCTCGTCGATGCGCGCGACGTCGTCGACCTCCACCGTGATGGTGCGCAGGTAGTGGCTGCCGAAGACGCGCATGAAGCCGGTGGTCAGCGGCACGAAGGCGGCATCGTCGTTGTCGCCGCCCATGGGGCTGGCACCCTTGGAGGCCAGGACGCCGATCACTTCGAAGGGGACGGAGTTGATCAGCACGTAGCTGCCCAGGGGGTCCCCGCCGCCGAAGAGGTTCTTCACCACGGTCTGCCCCAGCACCACGACGGGCGCGTAGCTCCTGAGGTCGGCGGCGGTGAAGAAGCCGCCCTCGGCGATGTCCCAGTCGCGCGCCGAGACGTAGCCGGGCCAGGTGCCGGTGACCTGGGTGGCGTAGTCCTTGTTGCCGTAGCGCAGCGTGGCGCCGCTGCTGCGCTCCGGCGCCACGCTGGCGATATTGTCCAGCGCCTGGATCGCCGCCGCGTCCTCCGGCGTCAGCGAGGCATTGTCGCCCGACGAGCGTACGCCCGGCGCGCCGGGGCGGATCAGCAGCAGGTTGGTGCCCATGGCGCTGATGCGGTCGACCACCTGCTGGCTGGCGCCGTTGCCGACCGCCAGCAGCGTGACCACGGAGGCGACGCCGATGACGATGCCGAGCAGCGTCAGCACGGTGCGGAAGAGGTTCGCCTTCAAGGAGCGCAGCGCCATCTTCACCGCTTCGCCCAGGTCGGGCGCGGTCAGGCGGTGGCGCGGCGGCTCGGCCGCGACAGTGGTCCCGGCCGCCGCCGTGGCGGCCGCGGCGCTGTCCTCGACGATGCGGCCGTCGTGCAGCTTCACCACCCGCCCGGCCTCGGCCGCGACCGCGGGATCGTGGGTGATGAGGATGACGGTGCGGCCTTCCTCGTTCAGCTGGCGCAGCAAGGCCAGCACCTCGGCCCCGCTGCGGCTGTCGAGCGCGCCGGTCGGCTCGTCCGCCAGCACGATGGCGGCGTCGTTGACCAGCGCCCGGGCAATGGAGACGCGCTGCTGCTGGCCGCCGGACAGCTGCGTCGGCCGGTGCTCCAGCCGGTCGCCGAGGCCGAGGCGCTGCAGCAGGTGGGCGGCGCGGTCCTCGCGCGCGCGGCGGCCGAGGCCGGCATAGATCGCCGGCAGCTCGACATTCTCCGCCGCGCTCGCCGTGGCGATGAGGTTGTAGCGCTGGAAGACGAAGCCGAAGACGTCGCGGCGCAGCGCTGCCAGCTCGTCTGAGTCCAGCGCGTCCACGTCCTGGCCGAGGACGCGGTAGCTGCCCTCGCTCGGCCGGTCGAGCAGGCCGATCAGGTTCATCAGCGTCGTCTTGCCGCTGCCCGACTGGCCCATGATCGCCAGGTACTCGCCCTGGCGCACGGTGAGGCTGACCCGGTCCAGCGCCACCACCACGCCCTCGCCGGCGGGGTAGTGGCGCGAGACCTCGACCAGCTCGAGCAGCGGGGCGTCGTTCGCCGTGGTCATGGCGGCGGCCCTAGAAGCGCGGCATGAAGCCGCCGCCGCCCGAGCGCTGCGCGCCGGCGGCGACCGGCAGGAGGACGCGGTCGCCCTCGGCGAGGCCATCCAGCACCTCGGCCTTGGTGCGGTCGGCGAGGCCGACGTGGATCAGGCGGCTTTCCGCACCCTGCGGCGTCAGCAGCTTCACCCGATAGGGGACGCCCCGGGCCTGCGCCTCGCCGGCGGGCTCCAGCGCCGCCAGGGGCACCAGCACCACGTCCTTGGCCGCGGCCTGCACGAAGAAGACCTGGGCGCTCATCTCGGTCATCAGCACGTGGTCGGGGTTGGCCACGTCGATCAGCACCTTGTAGAGCACCACGTCGTTGACGACCTCGGGCGTCGGCAGGATCTGCCGCACGGTGCCCTCCCAGCGGCGGTCGGGCAGGCCCAGGGTGGAGAAGTGCACCGGCATGCCGGGCTTGATGCGTACCACGTCGGCCTCCACCACCTCGGCCCAGACCGTCATGGTGTCGAGGTCGGCGATGCGCAGCACGATCGGCGCCGACTGGTTGGCATTCAGCGTCTGGCCCTGCCTGGCGGTGATGTCGACCACCGTGCCGTCCATCGGCGCGTAGATCTTGGTGTACTCCAGGTTGGCGAGGTCGGCATCGAGGCTGGAGCGCGCCTGGTCGAGCTGCGCCTCCAGGGCCTTCAGCTCGGCCTCGGCCACCGCCAGGGCGGCGATGCCGGACTGCAGCTGATCCTCGGACACGGCCTTGGCCTTCCAGAGCTTCTGGTTGCGCGCGTCCTGCTGGCGGGCGAGTTCGAGCTGCGCCTGCTTCTGCGCGAGCTGCGCTTCCAGGATCTTCAGCTCCGCCTCGTCGCTGTCGACGCGTGCCTGATAGACCTTTGGGTCGATCTCGGCCAGCAGGTCGCCCTGCTTCACTTCGCTGCCGTAGTCGACGTGGATGACGGTGAGCTGGCCCGAGACCTGCACGCCGACGTCGACGTAGTCCTTGGGCTGCAGCGTGCCGAGCGCGGTGATGGCCTGCTCCAGGTCGCCACGCGTGACCGTGGCGGTCGGCGGCGGCGCCGCGGCCTGGCCGGGGTGCAGCCAGTACCAGGTGGCACCGCCGGCCGCCGCCAGCAGGACCAGCAGCCCCATGAGGCGACGACGTCGGCTGCGGCGGCGGCGGGCGGGCGGCTTGGCGGGATCTTTGGGCATGGGAGGGGTCCGACGAATGGCCTGGGCAGCCGGCGTGCTGCGTCGAACGATTCTACGTCGCAACGTGGCCCGGCTATCCCCGCAGGCCAGCCGCGCGCCGCGGCACGGCACGCAAAGAGAAAGCGGCGGCCCTTTGAGGGGGCCGCCGCGTTCCAGTCGCGATCCGCAGGAGGGAAGGGGACCCTAGTCCTCCCAGATCGGATCGCCGAGGTTGATGGTGTCCTTCTTGGTCAGGGCGCCGACCGCGGCGCCGACACCGGCACCGATCAGCGCACCCGTGCCCATCGACATGGGGGTGATGGCGCCCACCAGCGCGCCGGTACCGGCACCGATGCCCGCGCCGGTCACGGCGCGCTCGCCCGTACCATTGCCGCAGGCGCCGAGGAAAGCCACAAGGGTGGCGGCGGACAGCACCTTGAGAGAGGTCTTCATCCTAGGTCTCCTTCTGCAGTCGCGGGCGGGACCCTTTTTGCCCGGGGGCCGCCCCGCGTATTCAGATAAACCCGACTCTCGCTACTCTGCCGTCATATACGCCGCGGCCCTTGGTTTCGTTCCCGCTGGAACGTCTCATAATGCACCGCACCATTGCGGCCACTTTGGGGCAAGGCTATGAAAGGCGGGCAAAAATCCTGAAAGACCCCGGCCGAGCCGCGGGCAACGAGGGGCGAGGGGCCATGCCGCTGTTCGAGAAGATCCTGATCGCCAACCGTGGCGAGATCGCCTGCCGGGTGATCAAGACCTGCAAGCGGCTGGGGATCAGGACGGTCGCCGTCTACTCCGACGCCGACGCCGGCACCCTGGCGGTCGAGATGGCGGACGAGGCCGTGCATATCGGCGGCGCCGCCTCGGCCGACTCCTACCTGCGCGCCGACCGCATCATCGAGGCCTGCAGGAAGACCGGGGCCCAGGCCGTGCACCCGGGCTTCGGCTTCCTCTCCGAGAAGTCATCCTTTGCCGAGGCGCTGGCCGCCGCCGGTATCGTCTTCATCGGGCCGCCGGTCGGCGCCATCCAGGCGATGGGCGACAAGATCGAGTCCAAGCTGCTGGCCAAGAAGGCCGGCGTCTCCACCGTGCCGGGGCACCTGGAGGCGATCCCCGACGTCGAGACCGCGGTCCAGATCGCCAAGGGCATCGGCTATCCGGTGATGATCAAGGCCTCGGCCGGCGGCGGCGGCAAGGGCATGCGCATCGCCCGCTCCGACGATGAGGCGCGCGAGGGCTTCCGCTCCGCCACCAACGAGGCCAAGTCGAGCTTCGGCGACGACCGCGTCTTCATCGAGAAGTACGTGGAGGAACCGCGCCACATCGAGATCCAGGTGCTGGGCGACCAGCAGGGCAACGTGGTCTACCTGGGCGAGCGCGAGTGCTCGATCCAGCGCCGGCACCAGAAGGTGCTGGAGGAGGCGCCCTCGCCCTTCCTCGATGCCGAGACGCGCGCCCGCATGGGCCAGCAGGCGATCCAGCTCTCCAAGGCGGTCGGCTACTACTCCGCCGGCACGGTGGAGTTCATCGTCGACAAGCACCGCAACTTCTATTTCCTGGAGATGAACACCCGCCTGCAGGTGGAGCATCCCGTGACCGAGCTGGTCACCGGCCTCGACCTGGTCGAGCAGATGATCCGCGTCGCCGCGGGCGAGCCGCTCGGCTTCAGGCAGGGCGACCTCAAGCTGAACGGCTGGGCGGTCGAGGCGCGCGTCTATGCCGAGGACCCGGCGCGCGGCTTCCTGCCGTCGGTCGGCCGCCTGGTGCGCTATGTCGAGCCGGCCACCGGCAGCACGGTGCGCATCGACACCGGCGTCACCGAGGGCTCGGAGATCTCGATCTACTACGATCCCATGATCGCCAAGCTGATCGGCTACGGACCCGACCGCATGGCGGCGATCCGCGCGCTGTCGGACGCGCTGGACGCCTATTACATCCGCGGCATCAACCACAACACGGCCTTCCTGTCGTCGATGCTGGCGCATCCGCGCTTCCAGGAAGGGCGCCTGTCGACCAACTTCATCGCCGAGGAGTACCCGGAGGGCTACAAGCCGGCCGATCCGCGGCCCGACGTGAAGCGCCGGCTGGTCTATGCCGCCGCGGCGATCCAGCGCCGCATCGCCGAGCGCGAGACCGAGATCTCGGGCCAGTCGGGCCTCAGGGCCCGGCAGCTCGCCGACTGGGTCGTGCACCTGGGGCGCGAGCCCCATGCCGTCTCGCTGAAGCCGCACTCCTCGGGCTTCCTGGCCGACAGCAGCCTGGGGCCGGCGGTGATCGAGAGCGACTGGTTCCCCGGCCGCCCGCTGTTCCGCGCCCAGGTCGACGGCACGCCCATCGTGGTGCAGGTCGACCGCAAGGGCCCGCGCCTGATCCTCAGCCACGGCGGCGCCACGGTGGACGCCCTGGTGCTGACGCCGGGCGCGGCGCAGCTCTTCGAGCACATGCCGGTCAAGGCGCCGCCCGACCTCTCGCGCTTCCTGCTCTCGCCCATGCCGGGCCTGCTGGTTTCGGTCGCGGTCAAGCCCGGACAGGCGGTGAAGGCCGGCGAGGAACTGGCCGTGGTCGAGGCGATGAAGATGGAGAACCTGCTGCGCGCCGCCGCCGACGGCACGGTCAAGGCCGTGGTGGCCAAGCCGGGCGACAGCCTGGCGGTCGACCAGGTGATCCTGGAGTTCGAGTAGAGGCAGGCGCCGCGGCGCGCCACGCCGCGGAACGGGCCAGGGAGCAGGCCCCATGATCGAGCTGGTCGAGCGTCCCGACGAAGCGACCTGGGAGGACCGCCGCCACTGGCTGGCGGGCGAGGAGGAGCGCCTGGCGCGCGCCGGGGCGCAGCAGCGCCTGTCGGAGCAGGCCACCGCGCTGATGGTGGACCTGCAGCGCTGCTACTGCGCCGGTGCCTGGGCGGCGACGGTGATCCTGGCCGGCGCCATCGTCGACGCGCAGACGCTCTATGCCGGCTTCCCGGCCGATGCCCTGGCAGAGGAGCGCGCCTGGCTGCGCGGCCTGCGCAACCGGCTGATGCACGAGGACCGGCAGCGCCCGGCGCTGACGCTGGAGGACCAGTGGCTCAAGGGCCCGGAGTGGCAGCGCGACGCGCGGCGGGCGACGCGCCTGGCGCTGGCGGCGCTCTATCAGGGCATCTAGCCGTCGCCGCCGCCGGGCTCGGTCTGGCCCCGCATCGGCCGCACCGCTAGGTGCTTCTCGGTCAGGCGATAGAGCTGCGGCGCCAGTACCACCACCAGAATGATGCGCACGATGTGGTGCGTGGCGACGAAGGCGGCGTCGAACGAGAGCGCCAGGGCCACCAGGCTCATCTCTGCCAGGCCGCCGGGGGAGTAGGCGAGGACGAGGTAGGGCGCCGGCAGCCCGGTGATGGCATGGACCGCCACGGCCGAGCCCATGGTGACGCCCAGCATCAGCACGGTGGCACCGCCGGCCAGGCGAACGGCGCGCAGCACGAAGCCGACGCTGGTGCCGGCGAAGCGGCAGCCGATGGCGGTGCCGACCACCACCTGCGCGGCGGCCACCAGCTCGGCCGGCGGCGTCGCCTTGGTCCAACCGGCGAGGTGGATGGCGGCCGAGATCAGCATGGGCCCGACGATCATCGCCGCCGGCACCTTCAACGCCCGCGCGGTGAGGGCACCGACCAGGGCGCAGCCGCCCAGCATGGCCCAGTCCTGCCAGCCGAGGTCGAGCAGCGGCGCGCCGACCGGCGGCCGGTTGGCCGGGTCGTAGCCGAGCAGGATCTGGAAGCCGAAGGGCAGCACCAGCACGACGATCAGCACGCGCGAGGCGTGACTCAGCGAGATGACGCGCGGATCGCCGCCCAGCGACGAGCCGACCAGGATCATCTCGGACAGGCCGCCCGGCATGGCGGCGAAATAGGAGGTCGGCCGGTCGTAGCCGCAGAAGCGGCGGAAATAGACGAAGCCGACGAGGCCCGAGGCGGCGCAATAGAACAGCAGCGAGCCCAGCGAGATGCCCCACTCGCCCAGCTTGTCCAGCATCTCGGGGCGGAAGCCGCTGCCCAGCATGACGCCGAGCACCGAGACGAAGATATTGCGTACCTGGATCGGCAGGGCGACTTGCGCCCCGGCCACGGCGGCCGTGGTCGTGGCCAGCATGGCGCCGATCATCCAGGCGAGCGGCAGCTTGGCGGCATGCGCGGCCCAGCCGCCGAGCGCGCCGATGCTCAGCGCCAGGAGGCCGCGGACGAGCTTCGATTGCATGACGGCGGCAGTCTAGGCGGCGGGCGGCCGGTGAAAAGGCCGCTTTGCGCATGGCGCCCTGCGGCCGGGCCGCCTAGCGGAGCGGCGGCGGGCAGGGCGGCTGGGCCGCCGCCTCGTCCAGCAGCCACTGGCGGAAGCGGCTGATCTTCGGCCACCGGGCTTTCTCGCGCGCCACCAGCAGACGATAGGTCTGCTTCAGCGGCACGGAGGGGCCGAAGGGCTGCACCAGGCGGCCGGCCACCAGATCCTCCAGACAAAGGCTGACGCGGGCCAGCGCCACGCCCTCGCCGGCGATGGCGGCCATCACGCCGAAGGCCGAATCCGTGAAGCTGGCGCCGCGCCGCCAGTCCACCTCCTCGGCGCCGGCCATGGCGAGCCAGCGGCGCCAGTCGACTGCCGGTTCCATGTCGCCGACCTCGTCGTGCAGCAGGGGATAGTCCTTCAGGTCCTGCGGCCGGGTCGGCGGCGGCCGGCCGTCGCGCAGCGTCGGCGCCATGACCGGCAGGATCGTGTCGCCCATCAGGAAGGTCTCCTCCAGCTCCGGATAGCGCCCCTGGCCAAGGCCGAAGCGGATGGCGCAGTCGACCGGCTCGCGGGTCAGGTCGACCAATTGCTGGCGCGAGGAGACCATGACGTCGATCTCCGGCGCGGCCCGGCGGAAGCGGCCGATGCGCGGCAGCAGCCAGCGCGCGGCGAAGGAGGGCAGGACGGTGACCGTGAGCTGGCCGGTCTCCTCCTGCGCCTTCAGCCGCTCGGTCGCCCCGGCGATGCGGTCGAAGGCCTCGGAGAGCGCCGGCAGGTAGGCGCGACCGGCATCGGTCAGCGCCAGCCGCCGGTTCATGCGGCGGAAGAGGGTGAGGCCCAGGCTTTCTTCCAGGCTCTGGACCTGATGGCTGATGGCGCCCTGGGTGACGTTGAGTTCGGCCGCCGCCTGGGTGAAGGAGAGATGGCGCGCGGCGGCCTCGAAGGCCTTGAGCGCGTTCAGGTTGGGCAGGCGGCGGGTCATGATTTCGGATCAATTTTTCTAATCTGAAGGATGCGATATCATGCTTTGTCAGATGGCGCAAGGAGGCTCATTTTCTCGGTCAAGGACGACGGTCCAACGACCCACTGATACATGAGGAGCCCTACGATGAACGCCAGCCTGACCCACACCGCCAGCCAGTTCCCGCAGAGCCGCCCGGGCCTGGCCGCCCGCCTGATCCAGACCCTGCTGACCTGGCAGGAGCGTGCCCACCAGCGCCACGCCCTGGCGCAGCTCGACGGCCGCGGCCTGGCCGACCTCGGCCTCAGCCGTGCCGACGTCGCGCAGGAGACCACCAAGCCCTTCTGGCAGGCCTGACGCCCCATCCGCCGCCTTCGCACCCTGTTCCCGCAGCTCCCCAGCCCTCCCCCACATCCGTGGGGGAGGGTTCTTCTTGGGTCAGGGCGTGAACTGCTCCAGCAGGATGCGCTCTTCCAGATTGTGGTCGGGATCGAACAGCAGCGTCACGCTGCGGCTGTCGTCCTGGCGCACCTCGACCCGGGCGACGTCGCGCACCTCGCTGGAATCGCCGGTGGCGGAGACCGGTCGCTTGGTGCCTTCCAGCACCTCGAAGACCACTTCGGAGCGGTCGGGCAGCAGGGCGCCGCGCCAGCGCCGGGGCCGGAAGGCGGAGATCGGCGTCAGGCAGAGCAGCCGGGCGCCGATCGGCACGATGGGTCCGTGGGCCGAGAGGTTGTAGGCGGTGGAACCGGCCGGGGTGGCCACCAGCACGCCGTCGCAGACCAGTTCCTCCAGCCGGACCTTGCCGTCGACCGTGATGCGGATCTTCGCCGCCTGGCGACTCTGGCGCAGCAGCGAGACCTCGTTGAAGGCGATGTCGTGGTGCACCTGGCCGTCGCGGCCGGTCGCCGTCATGGCCAGGGGGTGCAGGTGGACCGGCTGGGCGGCCGCCAGGCGGCGCGGCAGCTCCTCCTCGCGCCAGCGGTTCATCAGGAAGCCGACGGTGCCGCAGTTCATGCCGTAGATCGGCCGCCCATGGCCCAGGGTGCGGTGCAGCGTCTCCAGCATGAAGCCGTCGCCGCCCAGCGCCACGACGACCTGGGCCTCGCCCTCGGCGTGCGCGCCGTAGAGCGCGGTCAGGCGCTCGCGCGCGCTCCGCGCTTCCTCGGTGTCGGCGGCGACGAAGGCCACCTTGGGGGTCATGGGTCGGGCCGTTCCAGCTGTCGGGGCGGGGAGCATAGCAGGCGGTGTCCGGCGTGAAAGCGTGAAGCCGCGGCACAGGTGATCGCCTTAGGCTCTTGCACCGCACGGGGTTTGTCGTAGGAATCCCTTGCAACACCGGCACGGCCGAGGCACCGAGTCCCCGGCCATGCCCCCTGGAAGAAGGCGCCGCGAGCCCTGCCGACCGCCACCGCCCTGAAGATCGTCCCGCCGCCACGCCCCAGCCCGGCGGCGCGGCCCGCGACGTTGCGTGAAGCCACGCTGGCGGATCTCGACGCGCTGGTCGCACTGGAGCAGCGCTGCTTCGATCTGGACCGCATCTCGCGCCGCAGCTTCCGCCACCTGCTGACCAAGGCACACGCCGCGACTCTGGTGGCCGAGCGTGACGGCGCACTGCTCGGCTATGGCATGATCCTGCTGCACCGGACCACGGCGGCCGCGCGGCTCTATTCCTTCGCCGTCGATCCGGTGGCACGGCGCCAGGGCCTCGGCCGCCGCCTGCTGCAGGCCATCGAGGAGCGGGCACGGGCCGCGGGCGCGGCCGAGCTGAGGCTCGAGGTGCGGCCCGACAACCAGGCGGCCATCGCCAGCTACCAGGCAGCCGGCTATCGCACCTTCGGCACCTATACCGACTTCTACGAGGACCACGCCGACGCGCTGCGCATGGAAAAGCGCCTCGCCGGCGGGCGGCGCACCACGCTGGCGCGCGTGCCCTACTACGCGCAGACGCTGCCCTTCACCTGCGGCGCGGCCAGCCTGATGATGGCGATGAAGGCGCTGGCGCCCGAGGGGCAGGCGCCGGAGCGCCGCCGCGAGCTGCGCCTCTGGCGCGAGGCGACGCTGATCTACATGACCAGCGGCCACGGCGGCTGCGACCCCTTCGGCCTGGCGGTGGCGGCGCGCAAGCGCGGTTTCGCCGCCGAGGTCTATGTCACCGACGAGGAGCGCCTGTTCGTCGATTCCGTGCGCGACCCGACGAAGAAGGACGTGATCCGCCTGGTGCTGCAGGACTTCCGCGCCCAGGCACGCGAGGCCAGGGTGCCGGTGCACCGCCGCGGCCTCTCGGCCGCCGACGCGATGAAGCACCTGGCCGCGGGCGAGATCCCGATCGTGCTGGTCTCCAGCTACGCCCTGACCGGCGAGAAGGCGCCGCACTGGGTGGTGCTGACCGGCTTCGACGAGCGGTTCCTCTATTTCCACGACCCCGACCCGCCCGAGAGCGGCGAGGGGAGCAAGCTCGACTGCATCAACGTGCCGGTGCCGCACGCCGCCTTCGAGCGCATCGCGCGCTACGGCGCAACCCGGTTGAAAGCCGCGGTCGTGCTGGGCGCGCCCGGCAAGAGCCAGGCCAGAGGCCAAGGATGAAGCCGCCATGGTGAACTACGTCGTCATCGTCGAGGGCAAGGGGGACGAGGCCTGGGCGTCGGAGCACGGCCAGGTGGTCACGGCGCGCGACTACGTGACCAAGCCGGAGCTCTTCGCCGGCAAGCGGCCGCGCGTCATCAACCTGAACTCCGACCTCGACTACATGGCGCAGGGCTACTACTGCTCGCTGCTGGCCGAGGCGCGCGACCACAAGGTCATCCCCACCATCCAGACCATCGTCGAGCTGTCGAAGAAGACGCTCTACAGCGAGGCGCTGCCGGACCTCAACGCCATCCTGCGCCGCGACATGGAGAAGGTGGAGCAGGGGCCGCGCGCCGGCTTCACCCTGACGCTGTTCTTCGGCGAGGTGCGCGACCAGCGTTTCCGCCACTTCGCCCGCGCGGTCTTCGACCGCTTCCGCTGCCCGATCCTCAAGGTCGCCTGCATCCACGACGAGCGCTGGCGCATCGACGAGCTTGAGGTGATGACCCCCTCGCAACTTTCGCCCGAGGAGTTCGACTACTTCCTCTCGGCGCTCGCCGGCTACACCCGCACCGGCTGGCGCGCGCCCAAGCTGAAGACGCCGCCGAAGTACTCGCTCGCCATCCTCTACAATCCGCGCGAGACCTATCCGCCATCGGACAAGGAGGCGCTGGCCAAGTTCGTCCAGGTCGGCGGCACGCTGGGCGTCGGCGTCGAACTGATCGAGCGCAAGGACTTCCTCAACCTCGCGGAGTACGATGCGCTTTTCATCCGCGAGACCACGACGATCGACAACCACACCTATCGCTTCGCCATGAAAGCGGTGGCCGAAGGCATTCCGGTGATCGACGACCCGGTCTCGATGCTCCGCTGCACCAACAAGGTCTATCTGGCCGAGCTGCTGGCGGCCAACAAGCTGCCGGCGCCGAAGACCGTCATCATCGACCGCGAGAAGCTGGACGAGGCCGAGAAACAGCTCGGCTTCCCCATGGTGCTGAAGATCCCCGACGGCTCCTTCTCGCGCGGCGTCTACAAGGCGGAGAACCGCGCCCAGCTGCTGGAGCTGGCGCGCAAGCTGCTGCAGAAGTCCGACGTCATCCTGGCGCAGCAGTTCATGCCGACCGACTTCGACTGGCGCGTCGGCGTGCTGAACCGGCAGCCGATATTCGCCTCGCAGTACTTCATGAGCCGCAAGCACTGGCAGGTGATGAAGCACGGCGCCGACGGCAAGGCCGAGGAGGGCGGCTGGAAGACCCATCCGGTGGAGAAGGCGCCGAAGGAGGTGGTGCAGGTAGCGCTGAAGGCCGCCTCGCTGATCGGCGACGGCCTTTATGGCGTCGACCTGAAGCAGACCAGCGACGGGCGGGTCCACATCATCGAGATCAACGACAATCCCAACATCGACCGCGGCTGCGAGGACGCGGTGTTGAAGGACGACCTCTACCGCATCATCATCAAGGACTTCATCCGACGGATCGAGAGCCGATGAAACGCCTGCTGGCCGCGCTGGCCCTTCTCGCCCTGCCCCTGGCCGCTCCTGCGGCATTGGCGGACGACGACGACCCGGTGCTGATCATCTCGCCACCGGACGAGGACGTCCTCGGCGGCGACCATCATGCCGGCTACTACTATCCGGCACCGGACAGCCGCGAGACCTATGTCGGCCATGCCCGGCCGCTGCCCGAGGCCGACCGCCGCATCCGCGTCGGCTTCGTCGTCGGCCTGGAGCAGGAGATCGCCAAGCACGGCTATCCCGTGCCCTACGCGCTCTTCGCCAAGGGCAGCGACGCGCAGAAGATGATCATGGTGGCCCTCATGGACGGGCCGCTCGACACGCTCTACCGCGCCCGCGGTGCGCTGGCGAACCTGACCGCCGAGGCGCGGCTGCTGCCGATCCTGAAGCAGAACGGCGTCGAGGACAGTTTCAACTTCTACGACCTGCTGATCCTGCTGGGCTACAAGCAGATCACCATCACCGACGGCAAGACCTGGGCGCACCAGGTGAAGCTGGTCCCGCCCTGAGGAGCCTGTGATCCCATGTCCACCATTACCCTGCTGGTCGGCGGCATGACCTGCGGCGGCTGCGTCGCGGCCGTGACCAAGGCGATCCGGCGCGTCGATGCCTCGGCCGGCGTCCAGGCCGACCTCGCCAGCGGCCGGGTCACGGTGCTGAGCGAGGGCGACCCCAGGGCCCTGGCGGCGGCGGTGGAGAAGGCCGGCTTCAGCGCCGAGGTGGGCTAGGGGCCTAGAGCATTTTCGAGCGAAGTGGACGCCGGTTCGCGTCAAGAAAATGCGTGCAATCAACAGGTAGCTAGAGCGGTTCGATTCAATCAGAAGCGAAACCGCTCTAGCCCCCCGTCACGCTCATGTGCCGGCCGACCGCCGGGGCGGTATGGCGGCGGTCGATGACGAAGTCGTGGCCCTTGGGCTTGCGGGCGATGGCGGCGCGAATCGCCGCGTCCAGCACCGCGTCGTCGTCGCTGGCGCGCAGGGGGCTGCGCAGGTCGGCGGCGTCCTCCTGGCCCAGGCACATGTAGAGCGTGCCGGTGCAGGTGACGCGGACCCGGTTGCAGCTTTCGCAGAAGTTGTGCGTCAGCGGCGTGATGAAGCCGAGCCGCCGGCCGGTCTGCTCCACGGTCATATAGCGTGCCGGGCCGCCGGTGCGGTGGCTGCTCTCGGTCAGGGTCCAGGTCTTGGCGAGGCGCTGGCGCAGCAGCGACAGCGGCAGGTACTGGTCGAGGCGCATCTCGCCGCCGATCTCGCCCAGCGGCATGACCTCGATGAAGGTCAGGTCGAAGCCCTCTTCGCCGGCCCAGGCGACCATGCGGTCGAACTCGTCGTCGTTGACGCCCTTGAGCGCCACGCAGTTGATCTTGACCTGCAGGCCGGCGGCCTTCGCGGCGTCCAGGCCGGCCTGCACGCGGCCGAGGTCGCCCCAGCGGGTGATGGCGCGGAACTTGTCCGGGTTCAGCGTGTCCAGCGAGACGTTGATGCGCCTGACGCCGGCGGCGGCCAGCGCCTCGGCATGCTTGGCGAGCTGCGTGCCGTTGGTCGTGAGCGTCAGCTCGTCGAGCGCGCCGCTCTTCAGGTGGCGACCCAGGCTGGCGATCAGGCCGGTGACGTTCTTGCGCACCAGCGGCTCGCCGCCGGTCAGCCGCAGCTTGCGCACGCCGAGGCGCACGAAGGCCGAGGCGAGGCGGTCCAGCTCCTCCAGGCTCAGCACCTCCTGCTTCGGCAGGAAGGTCATGTCCTCGGCCATGCAGTAGACGCAGCGCAGATCGCAGCGATCCGTTACCGACACCCTGAGATAGGTGATGGCGCGGGCGAAGGGGTCGACCAGCGGGGCAGGGTTTTCGGACACGTGCACTCCCGGCGATATGTCCAAATGGATATAGCGCACCCGGACGGGTGGCTCAAGCCGGGGCCTGCGCCGCGGGGTGAGGGCGCCGGACCAGGGTAATGGCCTCGCCGCGCTGCGCCAGGCGATGGCGGAAGCCCGCCAGGGGCTCGTGCGCCACCATCAGGTGGTAGGCGTTGGCATGCACCAGCGTCTCCGGCCCGGTGGCGATGGCGACATGGCCCGGGGAAAAGAGCAGGTCGCCGCGGTGCAGCGGTGCACCGGCCGGCAGGATGGCGCCGGCGCTGTCGCTGTCCTGCTGCAGGCCGCTGTCGCGCGGCACGGCAATGCCGGCGAGGCCCAATGCCGTCTGCACCAGCGCCGAGCAGTCGAGGCCCAGCGAGGAGCGGCCGCCCCAGAGATAAGGCACGTCGAGGAAGCGCTCGGCCGTGGCCACCCAGTCGCGGTGCCGAAGGCCGAAGGGCTCGGCGTGCGGCGCATAGACGAAGCCGCCGCCGGCCAGTTCCAGGAAGCGGTCGTGGTCGTCGGCCGCGACCAGCGCGCTGCCGAGGGTCAGGTGGTCCAGCACCGGCGACTTGATGTCCGCCCGGGCGAAGCGAAAAGTGCGCAGCGCCGCGACTTGGTGGGTGGGCGCCGGGCCTGGGTCCGCCAAGGCCGCCGACGGCAGGTAGCCGACGTAGCCGTCGCCGCGGTTCTGCACCCAGGACCAGCCGCCTTTGGCCTCGAACTGCAGCACCTCCTCGCCGAAGCGAAGCTGGGTATCGAGCGGCGCCTCGGCCTCCGGCCGCCGGCGCAGGTCGGCCAGCCCGGCCGCGACGCGCCGGGACTGGCCCTCGACGAAGCGCGCCGCCTCTACCCGGCCGCGCAGGCGGGCGTCGGCCAGATCGGGGCGGGCGGCGTGCAGGCGTGGGTCCAGCGTCATGCAGGGGACGCTAGTGCAGCGGCGCGCTTTGTGCCACTCACGGTGCATGGCGATCAGCCTTGCCCCGATCACACAGGAGGACGCGGCGGACTTCTGGGCCGCCGTGGATGCCGTCTCGCGCGAGGGGCTCTACCTCGCGCGGCTGCGGGCGCCGCCGCTGGAGGCGTCGCTGGCCTTCGTCGCCAACAACATCGCGCGGGGGTATCCCCAGTTCGTCGCGCGCGATGCGGGGCAACTGGTCGGCTGGTGCGACGCGATCGGCAACGAGCGGGACCTGCAGGACCACTGCGCTACCCTCGGCATGGGCCTGCTACCGGCCTGGCGGGGGCAGGGGCTGGGCCGGCGGTTGATCGAGCGGACCCTCGCCGCCGCCTGGGCTCGCGGTTTCCGGCGCGTCGAGCTGACGGTGAATGCCGACAACCTGCGGGCGCAGGCGCTCTATCGCGCGGTCGGCTTCCAGGTGGAGGGGCGGTTCCGCGCGGGGGCGCGGCGCGGCCAGGGGTATGTCGATGTGATCGCCATGGCCCTGCTTGCGCCGGGCATGCTAAGCGACTGGCAGCAGGGATAGGGGCAAACGATGGAACACGATTCGATCGACCATGCCGTCACCGCGCAGGATCTGAGGTCCTTCAAGCCCGAGCCGACCTATGCCGGCGTGCGCTCCTTCTTCCGGCGCAAGTACAGCAAGGACCTGACCGGGGCAGACGTGGCGGTCCTGGGCGTGCCCTTCGACACCGCCACTTCGGCCCGGCCGGGCACGCGCTTCGGACCCAACGCGATCCGCGAGGCCTCGTGCCAGATCGCCTGGGGGCCGCCCTGGCCTTGGGGCTTCAACCCGGTCGAGAAGCTGGCCGTGGTCGACTACGGCGACGCGCTGTTCCGCTACGAGCATCCCCTGACCGTGCCGGGCGCGATCCGCGACCAGGCGCTGGCGATCATCGAGCAGGGCGTGACGCTGCTCTCGCTCGGCGGCGACCACTTCGTCAGCTATCCGCTGCTGCAGGCGCACCACAAGCTGCATGGGCCGCTGTCGCTGATCCACTTCGACGCGCACAGCGACACCTGGCCAGGCGATGCCGACGGCATCAGCCACGGCACCATGTTCTACCACGCCGCCAACGACGGCCTCGTGGTGCCCGCGCGCTCGGTGCAGATCGGCCTCAGGACGCACAACGACGACCACCGCGGCTTCAACGTGCTGGACGCCAACTGGGTGCAGCGCAACGGCCCCGACGCGGTGGTGGCCGAGGTGAAGCGCATCGTCGGCGACAACAAGGCCTAC
>JAKOWB010000259.1 GCA_029781795.1 Pseudomonadota bacterium
TCGCCGCCCACCGGGCGCTCGGCCGGGTGCCGATGCGCCGGCTGGTCGAGCCGGCAGTGCGGCTGGCCAAGGATGGCGCCGAAGTCACCGCGATCGAGGCCTATATCGCGACCGTGGTGGCGCCGATCCTGGCGGCCGACCCGGTGACGGCCCAGCGCTTCGCCAGCCGGACGCGGCCGGGCCAGACGCTGGGCGAGGGCGAGCGCTTCGTCTGGCCCGAGCTGGCCGATACCTTGGAGGCGCTGGGCTATGAAGGCGAGCGGTTGTTCTATGAGGGCGAGATCGCCCGGGCCATTGCCGATGCTTGTGGCGCGCGCGGTGGCCATCTCAGCGCCGCTGACCTGGCCGGCTATCGCGCCGAGCGCCGCCACCCGCTCGACCGCGGCTTTGGCGGCGCACGGGTTCTGCTCAATCCGCCGCCGGCGGCGGGCGGCGTGCTGGTCGCGCTCGGGCTGGCGCTGGTCGAGACCGCCCTGCCGGCTGGGGCGCCGTTCGGCTCAGCCCCGCATGTTACCGCGCTGATCGGAACGCTGCGCCAGACCAACCGGGCGCGCCGCGACCATGAGGACAAGGGCGGCACCGAGGGTCTCGACGCCCTGCTCGACCCGGCGCTGATCGCGGCCTACCGCGCGGCATTGCGCCGGCCGCGCGGTTATCGCGGCACCACCCATGTCAGCGTGGTCGATGCCCGGGGCAACGCCGCGGCGCTGACCCTGACCAATGGCGAGGGCTGCGGCGTGGTGATCCCCGGCACCGGCTTCATGCTCAACAACATGCTGGGCGAGGACGATCTCAACCCCCGCGGCTTTCACCAATGGCCGACCGGGGTGCGGCTGTCCTCGATGATGGCGCCGACCCTGGTGCTCGACCGCGCCGGTGGGGTGACCGCGCTGGGCAGCGGCGGGTCAGAGCGGATTCGCTCGGCGGTTCTGCAAGTGCTGGTTGATCTGCTGGCGCTCGGCCTCGGCCTCGAACCGGCGGTCACCGCGCCACGGCTGCATTTCGAAGGCGAGCTGCTGCATCACGAGCCGGGCTTCGCTGCCGATACCTTGGCCGCCGCACTGGAGCCGGGCGAGCGGACCAAGGCGTGGCCCGAACTCAACCTGTATTTCGGCGGGGTCCATGCCGCGCGCGCCACTGGCAGCGGTGGGTTCGAGGGCCAAGGCGATCCCCGTCGCGGCGGCATGGTCAGGGTGGTGTAACGTCGCCGGTTCGTCGGGCCGGTTTGCGCCACCATTGCCAGGGCCGGACCAGCCGCCTTAGCCAGGCGCGCAGCCGGCTGGGCGCGGCGTCGGGTTCGAGCCGGATGCCGACCCGCAGGATTTCGGCGCCGACCTTCTCGACCACGATCAGCTCCAGCG
>JAKOWB010000268.1 GCA_029781795.1 Pseudomonadota bacterium
CGCTGGACGGCGACCAGCGCGGCCTGCTGGAAAGCTGGTTCGACTTCGGCTTCCTGGACGTGAAGCGCCTGACCTGGGAATCGCCCGCGGCGCTGCTGGAGAAGCTGATCGACTACGAGGCGGTGCACGAGATCCGCTCCTGGGCCGACCTGAAGCACCGGCTGGAGAGCGACCGCTGGCTCTTCGGCCTGTTCCACCCGCGCATGCCCGAGGAGCCGCTGGCCTTCGTCGAGGTGGCGCTGGTCGAGGAGCTGGCCGATTCCGTGCAGGCGCTACTGGACGAGACGGCACCGAAGATCGAGCCGCGTCAGGCCCATGCGGCGATCTTCTACTCCATCTCCAATACCCAGGAGGGCCTGGCCGGCATCGCCTTCGGCGAGTGGCTGATCAAGCGCGTGGTGCAGAAGCTGTCGGAGGAACTGCCGAATCTCTCGACCTTCGCCACGCTCTCGCCCATCCCCGGTTTCCGCCGCTGGCTGGAGAAGCTGCCGGCCGAGCGCCTGCAGAAGGCGATGAACGAGGCCGAGCAGGTCGGCCTCAGGGCGCTGGGCGGTTCCGACGAGCTGCCGGCGGCGCTGGCCGCCGTGCTGGCCAATCCGGCCTGGGCCGACGACGTGACCACCGCCACCGCGCTGCAGCAGCCGCTGAAGCGCCTGGTCGTGGCCTATCTGACGGAATCGCGGCCCGATGGCCAGGCGCTGGATCCGGTGGCGCGATTCCACTTGCGCAACGGGGCGCGGCTGGAGCGGGTCAACTGGCTGGCCGACACCTCGCCCAACGGCCTGAAACAGTCGGCCGGGCTCATGGTCAACTACCTCTACGACCTCGAGGCGATCGACGCCAACCACGAGGCCTACCTGCGCGACGGCCGCATCGCCCTGGGGCCCGAGGTGCGGGCCCTGGCGCGCCAGATCAGGGCTGAGGAACCGGCGCGACGCCGGGCCTGAGGTCGCCGCGGAAGCGCTTTTCGCCCCAGGCCAGGATGGCGACGGCCAGCAGCACCAGGCCCGCGCCGGACCAAGTCTCCAGGGGCGGGCGCTCGCCATAGATCAGCAGCGCGGCGGCGAAGCCGGCCGGCAGGCCGAGGTAGCCCAGCGTCGTCATCACCAGGGCGTCGATCTGCTTCAGCGCGGTCAGCCAGCAGAGGCCGCTCAGCAGGCCGCAAACCGCGATGGCAAGGAAGCCATACCAAGAGGCCGCGGGCAGCGGCTGCCAGTCGGCCAGCGCCGGCGGCAGGGCGGCGAGCGAACCCGACAGGGCGAGCCAGAACATCAGGTCCAGCACCGATTCCCGGCGCCCGTAGCGCTTGGTGGCAATCAGCACGCTGGCCCAGGAGAAGGTGCCGAGCAGCGCCAGCACCACGCCGGCCAGGTCGCGCGCGCCCTCCGGCTGCGCCGCCAGCAGCACGCCGCCGAAGCCCAGCAGCAGCGCGGCGAGGCGCGGCCAGTCCAGCCGTTCCTTAAGGATCAGCCGGGCCAACGGCAGGGCGACCAGCGGCTCGGCATAGAAGATCGTGACCACCAGTGACAGCGGCAGGTGGTGCAGTGCCTCGAAGTAGCACCAGGAGCCGATGAGGCTGAGGCTCATGCGCAGCAGGTGGAC
>JAKOWB010000295.1 GCA_029781795.1 Pseudomonadota bacterium
TCCGCCTTGGCGGGCTCCTCCGCGGCGGGCTGCTCCTCGGCCTTGGCTGGTTCTTCGGCCGCCGGCTGCTCGCTCTCCTGGCCGGTGACGCCCTTGACGATGTCGCCGACGCCCGGGATGGCCGGCTGCTCGCCGCTGCCCTGGCCGGTCAGCCCCTCGATGATCGACTGCGGGTCCGGCAGGCCCTCGCCCTCGGCGCCCGGCAGGATCTGCTCGATGACGCTGGGCGCCTCGGCCTCGGGCAGGGCATCGGGCGCCTTGCCCTGCAGCAGCAGGCCGGTGCGCAGGATCTGCTCGGGGTCGTCCAGCAGGCCGATGCGCTGTTCCTGGTAGTAGGGCTGGTCAGGCTGGTCGTTCAGCAGGATCGCCAGCACGATGTCGCCGGTGAAGGGGATCAGGTCGGCCGTGCCGGTCGCCTTGGCGGTCAGGCCGTTGCCGTTGATCTGCACCTGCTGCAGCGTGGCGACGCCGTCGTTCAGCAGGATCTTGGCGACGAAGGGCGAGTCGTGGTCGGCCAGCGCCTCGATCAGCAGGGCGGCGCCGTCGGTCACGTTCTTCACCTTGCTGAGGCCCTTGGCATCCTTGCCCAGCAGGCCCTCGAGCACCTGCCCGCCGATCTCCAGCCCCTTGCCGCCCAGGCTGCCGAGGCCGCCGGTCTTCAGGTTGAAGACGCCGCTGGCGTCGATGTTGCCGTCGACCTTGTCGACCAGCGCATAGACCGAGTTGCCGGCGCTGGCGAGCTGCCCGGTGGCGTTCGCCGTGCCGGCCGGCTGGCCGATCGGGAAGACCCCGGCGAAGAATGGCGCGAGGTCCATGCCCTTGAGCTGGAACGCGGCCGCCAGCGTCGGCGTCTCCTGCCGGGCGTCGACCTGCCCGTTGGCGGCCAGCGCGCCGCCGTTCACCGTGCCGGTCAGGCTGTTCAGGGTCAGCAGGCCGCCCTGCAGCACCAGGTCCAGCGCCGCCTGGTCGATATGCGTCTCGCCGTCGACCAGGGAGCGGGCCTTGAGCTTCACCGTCGCGTCGAGGTCGCGCAGACCCTCCAGCCCCAGCGGGTCCTTGGACCAGCGCTCGCCGCCGCCCTTGCCGCTCTGCTTCGTACCGCCGCCGTCGCCCGGCGCGGCGAAGGCCGCGAGGTCGATGACCCCGGCGGCGATGTCGGCGGTCAGCACCGGCCGCTGGCCGCTGCCGGCGTAGTTCAGGCTGGCCTGCTCGATCGCCAGCGGTCCCACTTGGCCCTTCAGGTCGGCGACCGCGATGTCGCTTCCGTTCAGCGTGACCTTGCCGCCGGCGTCGATGCCGCCGAAGCCGGCCGGCAGGGCGCCGGCCTGGCCGAAGGCTGCCATCAGGTTGGCAAGGCTCGGATGCTTGGCGGTAAAGGCGA
>JAKOWB010000304.1 GCA_029781795.1 Pseudomonadota bacterium
CGCTGCTGGTGCAATCCGGCAAGCCGGTCGGCATCTTCCGCACCCACGCCGACGCGCCGCGCGTGCTGATCGCCAACTCCAACCTGGTGCCGCACTGGGCCACCTGGGAGCACTTCAACAAGCTCGACCAGGCGGGCCTCGCCATGTACGGGCAGATGACCGCCGGCTCCTGGATCTACATCGGCAGCCAGGGCATCGTGCAGGGCACCTACGAGACCTTCGTCGAGATGGGGCGCCAGCACTACAGCGGCGACCTCGCTGGCAAGTGGATCCTGACCGGCGGCCTCGGCGGCATGGGCGGCGCGCAGCCCCTGGCCGCCACCATGGCCGGCGCCTCGATGCTGGCGGTCGAATGCCAGCCGAGCCGCATCGAGAAGCGGCTGGAGACGCGCTACCTCGACGCCAAGGCCGACAGCCTGGACCAAGCGCTGGCGATGATCCAGGAGGCGACGGCGCACAAGCGCGCGCTCTCGGTCGGCCTGCTGGGCAACGCCGCCGAGGTCTTCCCCGAGCTGGTGCGCCGCGGCGTGCGCCCCGACGCGGTGACCGACCAGACCTCGGCGCACGATCCGCTGAACGGCTACCTGCCGGCCGGCTGGACGCTGCAGCAGTGGGAGGAGCGGCGCCAGCGCGACCCCAAGGGCACGGTGCAGGCGGCCAAGGAGTCGATGACCGTGCAGGTGCGCGCCATGCTGGCCTTCCACAAGCAGGGCATCCCGACGCTCGACTACGGCAACAACATCCGCCAGATGGCGCTGGAGATGGGCGAGAGCCACGCCTTCGACTTCCCGGGCTTCGTGCCGGCCTACATCCGCCCGCTGTTCTGCCGCGGCGTCGGCCCCTTCCGCTGGGCCGCGCTCTCGGGCGAGGCGGCCGACATCTACGCCACCGACGAGAAGGTCAAGCAGCTCCTGCCGGGGAACAAGCACCTGGTGAACTGGCTGACCATGGCGCGCGAGCGCATCAAGTTCCAGGGCCTGCCGGCGCGCATCTGCTGGGTCGGCCTGGGTGATCGCGCCAAGCTCGGCCTCGCCTTCAACGAGATGGTGCGCAAGGGCGAGCTGAAGGCGCCGATCGTCATCGGCCGCGACCACCTGGACTCGGGCAGCGTCGCCAGCCCGAACCGCGAGACCGAGGCGATGAAGGACGGCTCGGATGCCGTCAGCGACTGGCCGCTGCTGAACGCGCTGCTGAACACCGCCTCGGGCGCCACCTGGGTGTCGCTGCACCACGGCGGCGGCGTCGGCATGGGTTTCTCGCAGCACAGCGGCATGGTCATCGTCTGCGACGGCAGCGCCGAGGCGGACCGCCGGC
>JAKOWB010000307.1 GCA_029781795.1 Pseudomonadota bacterium
AGCTGCTGGCGGCACCGGCATGAGCCTCCTCAGAGCGCTGGCCCATCATCGAGACCCCCGCCTATGTCGAGGACTTCCCCGACAGGGCCGAGCCCGCCGACATCCCCTTCCGGCGAAAGGCTCCGGCGACCTCTTCGGCCGTCGCGACAAAACCGAACTCATCGCTCGCCAGTGGATTTCTTCAACAGCCTGCTAGAGCGGATCATTGGCCGGGCGTATGCCCCGACCGCGCCTCAGACCCGGATGACGTGGACGTCGGCCAGCGGCTTCTTGCCGGTATGGCGGTCGAGGGCGCGGCGCAGGGCGATGCGCACCGTCTCACGCAGTTTCTCGTCGTCGGTCCGGTCCTGCCTGGAGAGGCCCTCGACCGCCTGGCGCAGTTCCTCGGCGGCCCAGGCCATGTCCTCCTCGGCCTCGACCAGACCTTGCACCGTGACCTTGGGATCGGCCAGCAGCCGGCCCTTGGCGTCGACCACCACGGTCGCCAGGGCGGCGCCGGCGAAGGCCAGCTTGTTGCGGGCGCGCAGCGCCTTGGAATCGACCGGCACCAGGCGGCGGCCGTCCAGCGCCAGGCGGCCCGAGGGCACCTGGCCGATCACCTCGCCGCCGTGCGGCGCCAGGCGGATCAGGTCGCCGTTGGACGCGACCAGCGTCTGCGGCACCTGGCATTCGGCTGCCAGCGCGGCATGCGCCGTCAGGTGCCGCGGCTCGCCATGCACCGGGACGGCCAGCTTCGGTCGGGTCCACTGGTACATCTGGATCAGCTCGTCGCGCGCCGGATGGCCGGAGACATGGACGAAGTGGTCGCTGTCGGTGATGACCTCCAGCCCGCGATGCAGCAGGCCCTCCTGCAGCCGCGCGATGGCCCGCTCGTTGCCGGGGATCATGCGCGAGGAGAAGATCACCGTGTCGCCGCGCTCCAGCACCACATGGCGGTGCTCGCCCTGGGCTATGCGGGTCAGCGCGGCGCGCGGCTCGGCCTGGCTGCCGGTGACCAGCAGCAGCACCTCCTCTTTCGGCAGGTAGCCGACATCCTCCTCGTCCACCATCGCCGGCAGGTGCTTCAGGTAGCCGGTGTCGCAGGCGGCCTCGAAAATCCGCTTCATCGAGCGGCCGACCAGGCAGACCCGCCGGCCGGCCTCATGCGCCGCGGCCAGCACGGAATCCAGCCGCGCCACGTTGGTGGCGAAACAGGCGACGGCGACGCGGTTGCGCCGCTCGCCCACCAGCTTGATCAGGGCCTCGCGCACATCGGCCTCGGAGCCGCTGTGCCCCTCGACCAGGGCATTGGTGCTGTCGCCGACCAGGGCCAGCACGCCCTCGTCCGCCAGGGCCTTCAGCGCCTCGTCGTCATAGTCCAGGCCGACGACGGGATCGGGGTCCAGCTTCCAGTCGCCGGTGTGCAGCACCGTGCCGAGGCGGGTGCGGATGGCGATGGCGCTGGGCTCGGGGATGGAGTGCGTGAGGGTGATCAGCTCCAGTTCGAAGGGGCCGACGGTGAAGCGGCCCGCCATCGGCACCTCGTAGAGGTCGACGCGGTGCAGCAGCCCGGCCTCCTGCAGCTTGCGGCGCACCAGGTTGGCGGTGAAAGGCGTGGCGTAGATCGGGCAGTTGAGGCGCGACCAAAGGTAGGGCACGGCGCCGATATGATCCTCGTGGCCGTGCGTCAGCACCAGGCCGGCCAGGTGATCCTTGCGTTCGACGATCCAGCGCGGGTCGGGCATCAGCACCTCGATGCCGGGCACCTCGCCCTCCTCCGGGAAGGTGACGCCCAGGTCGACCATCAGCCACTTGCCGGCATGGCCGTAGAGGTTGAGGTTCATGCCGATCTCGCCGGTGCCGCCCAGCGGCAGGAACCAGAGCTGATCGGCGCCGGGCGCCTGCATCTCGGCCGGGTCGGTCACGCGCGCTTGCCCTCGTACAGCAGCACCAGGCCGTCCAGCGTCAGGTCGGGCTCGTGGAAGTCGATGGCGTCGGTCACCTGCATGAAGAGCACGCCGAGGCCGCCGGTCGCCACCACGGTCATGGGCTGTCCGTACTCCTCCTTGATGCGGCGGATCAGGCCCTCGGTCAGGCCGACGTAGCCCCAGAAGACGCCGGACTGCATGGCCGGCACGGTGGACTTGCCGATCACCCGCTCCGGCTTCTCGATGGCGATGCGCGGCAGGCGCGCGGCGGCGATGTAGAGCGCCTCGATCGAGGTGTTGGGGCCCGGGCAGATGACGCCGCCCTCGTAGCCGCCGTCGGCGCCGACGATATCGAAGGTGGTGGCGGTGCCGAAGTCGGCGACGATCAGCGGGCCAGGGTACTTGGCATGCGCGCCGACGGCGTTCACCACGCGGTCGGCGCCCACCTGCTCCGGCCGGTCGATGCGAATGGGAACGCCGAGGCGGGTCCAGGCCTCTTCGGCCATCACCGGCTCGCAATCGGCGTAGCGGCGGATGAAGTTGACCAGGCCATAGGTCGCCGCCGGCACCACGTTGGAGATGATGGCGCCGGTCACGCCCTTCAACGCGAAGCCCTGCAGCGCCATGAGCTGCGCCAGCCAGACGGCATACTCGTCAGGCGTACGCTTGGGATCGGTCGAGGCGCGCCACTTGCCGCGCATCGTGCGCCCGTCGTAGAGCGCGAAGACCACGTTGGTATTGCCGGAGTCGACGACGAGCAGCATGGCTCCCCTCCTCCCTGCTAGCCGAAGAACACGTCGGCGGCGGTGATGCGCTGTCGCCGGCCGCCGTCGGTCTGGAGAATCAGTGCGCCGTCCTGGTCGAGGTCCCAGAGGATGCCGGTGACCGTGGCCTGCGGCAGGCGGGCGGCGATCGGCCCGCCAAGGCCGGCGGCGCGCGCCATCCAGGCGCGCCGCAGCGGGGCGAAGCCTTGCGCCTCCAGCAGGCCGCGCCAATGGGCGAAGCGCTCCAGCAGGCGCGGCAGCAGCTCCTCCGGTGTCACCGCCCGTCCGGCTTCGGCGGCAATCGAGGCGGCGCGATAGGGCGTCTCGCCCGGCGCCGGCGCGGCGGCGAGATTGACCCCCATGCCGATCAGCAGCC
>JAKOWB010000316.1 GCA_029781795.1 Pseudomonadota bacterium
CAAAGTCACAGCCAGTCGTCGCGCCGTATAGCCGTCACAAATTTGCTGCTGATGCTCGTTAATGCGCTGTTCGACGCTCGAGCGCGTGGTGCCGACGTAGAAGCTGTCGTCGCTGCAGCGAAGGATGTAGAGCCAGGCGCCGTCCATGCGCTCAAGCGTAGCGCTCCTTGGCTCATCCTTCGAGACGCCGCCTGCGGCGGCTCCTCAGGATGAGGTGGCGCAAAGCCAGACATTTGGTGTGCCTCATCCTGAGGAGCCCCGCGCAGCGGGGCGTCTCGAAGCATGGGCCACAAGGCGAGACCTGCCAAAAAAGAAAACGGGCGGCGGCCCTCTTCTTGAGAAGGTGGCGCCGCCCGTCGAGATGGAGCGGATCGGATGGCTGATCAGCTCCAGGGGAACGGCGAGTTGGAGACCGGGTGGAGCTTGCCCTCGGCGTAGCGCGAGAGGCGGAAGGGCTCCAGCAGGCGGGACTTCTGGCCCAGCACCTCGTCGGCCACCAGCTTGCCGACGCCGATCATCTTGTAGCCGTGGTTCGAGTCCGCGATGACGTGGACGTTCTGGCGGAAGGTGTCGAACACCGGGAAGCTGTCCGGCGTGAAGCAGCCGAGGCCGCCCGAGGGCTCCTTCTTCCAGTGGATGCCCTGGCCCTCGAAGCGCTTGTGGCAGAAGGCCAGCGCCGAGGTCCACATGTGCGCGAAGTCGTCGCCGACGATGAAGTCCGGGCTCTCCGGGCCATAGGGGTCGATCGCCACCTTGTCGACCGGCGTCTCGACGACATAGGGCATGGCGCCACCCTGGATGCCGCCGAAGTTGAAGTCCGGCTTGTAGTAGATGCCCCAGAGCTTGTCGGTGATCAGCGAGCCGTCGACGTCGCTCATCAGCGGCGCGTCGGTATCGACGTGGATCACCGGCGGCATCTTGCCGTCGTTGGTCTTGAGGAAGCCCGGGTCGACGCCCAGCGTGCCTTCCTCCAGGCACCAGTAGCGCCACATCGGCACGTCCTTGTGCAGCTTGCCGTCGCGGCCCTTGATGTCGACCGCCTTGGGCAGCTCCAGCATGTTCCAGATCTGGCTGACCCAGGGGCCGACGCCGACCACGACCTGCTCGCACTCGATGCGGCCCTTGTCGGTCAGCACCGCGGCCACCGCGCCGGTGTTGTGGCCCAGCTCGAAGCCGGTGACCTTCACCCCGGTCATGATGCGCACGCCCAGGTCCTCGGCCTTCTTCGCCAGGCCATAGATGGACTTCAGGTTGTTGGCATAGCCGCCCTTCTTCTCGTGCAGCACCGAGGTGATGCCGCGGGCCTGCCAGTCGTCGAACAGCCCCTTCATGTACTTCATCGAGTCCGCCTCGCCCTCGATGAAGTCGCTGCTGTAGCCGATGGCCTTCTGCTGCTCGTAGATCGAGGCGACGTCCTTGTGCATCACCTCGGGGCTGATCTGCATGTAGCCGACCGGGTGGTAGGAGAAGGCCTCCTTGTCGCTCTCCCACACCTCGACGCACTGCGCCATGAGCTCGCGCATCGCCGGCTGGAAGTAGTTGTTGCGCACCACGCCGCAGGCGATGCCCGAGGCGCCGGCGCCGATGGCGGTCTTGTCGACCACCAGGATGTCCTTGCCACCGCCCTTGCCCTGGGCCTCCAGCTTCGCCGCCAGGTGCCAGGCGGTGGAGAGGCCGTGAATGCCGGCGCCGATGATGAGGTACTTGACCTTGCTGGGCATCGCCATGCTGGAAACTCCTTCTGCGCCGCAGGGGCCGCCGGAAGGGCAACCCGCGCGCGTCGGGGCAGCATTAGGGCGCTGGGCCGGCCGGGACCCCTCCGATTCCGACGGCTGCCGCTCCGCAATCGACAGGGGGTCAGGCGAGCCTGACCAGATGCCCCCGCACCCAGGCGGCAAGCTCGTCCTCGCTCCAGGCGCCGCTGGCGAGGGAGAGAATGGCCACGACGAGTTCGGCGTCGCCGCAGCCGAGCTCGAAGCCGTTCAGCACGAGGAAGCCTTCCAGTGCCACCGCCGCGGTCCGCTTATTGCCGTCCACGAAGGGATGGTTGCGTGCCAGCCCGAAGGCATAGGCCGCCGCCAGCGCGGCAACGTCGGGATTGCCATAGGCGGCGAGGTTGACCGGCCGGGCCAGCGCCGATTCCAGCAGGCCGCGATCGCGCAGGCCGGCCGGGCCGCCGTGCTCGGCGATCTGCTCCCCGTGGGCCAGCTCGATCGCCGCTGGATCGAGCCAGCGCCAGGTCATTTCGCCAGTTCTCGCAGGGCGCTGCGGCGCTTCTTCATGACGCGGCGCAGCGCGGTGACCTGCTCGGTTACCGCCGGGTCATAGATCGACACGGTGAAGCCGGTCTCGGTCCGCGCGATATAGACGGAATCGCCCTCGGCGAGGTTGAGCGCGCCCAGCACCTCGTTTGGAACGATCAGGCCAACCGAGTTGCCGATCTTGCGCAGCTTGGAATTGGACACGTCCGCGACCTCATTATAACTATTGTTATAACTAGGCCGAAAAAGCGCGACGCGCAACCCCCGCTATCCCGGCTTCTGCGCCGGCAGGCTCTCCAGCAGTGCCGCGATCTCGCTATCGGTCAGCAGGCCCTCGGCCAGCGCCGTCTCGCCCAGCGGCCGGCCGGCGGCGGCGGCGCGCTTCACCAGCGCCGCGGTGGCGGCGTAGCCGAGGCGCGGCTGCAGCAGCACGGCGAGCGCCGGCGAGGCCAGCAGGTTGGCGCGGGCCCGCGCCGCGTCGGCGCCGAGGCCGGGGATGCCCGCCGCCGCCACGCGGGCGACCACGCGCGCCAGCAGGCCGAGGCCGCCCAGCAGGTTCACCGCCATGACCGGCTCGTAGGCGTTGATGGCGAGCTGGCCCAGCGTCGCGGCGCGGGCGACGGCGGCGTGGTGGCCGGCGAGTTGCACCGAGAGCTGCACCAGCGCCATGGGCATCACCGGGTTGACCTTGCCCGGCATCATCGAGCTGCCAGCCTGCAGCGGCGCCAGGGTCAGTTCGCCGAGG
>JAKOWB010000328.1 GCA_029781795.1 Pseudomonadota bacterium
GGCTGCTCGCCCACCACGCCGGGGCCGCGCACCTCCTTGAGGCGCCCGAGCGCGTCGGTGATGCGCCAATGGCGGTTGCGCAGCTGCACCGTCACCGCGCCCTGGTTCTCGATCATCACGTGATAGGCCCAGACGTAGTGGTGGTCGGCGGGCTGCGACTGGTCCTCCAGGTAGACCGGCTGCACGGTCACGCGGATCGCCTGGGTCGTGGCGCTGTAGGGCTGGTCGGCCAAGGGTGAGGGTGCTTTCGCTGCTCTGGCCCTGCGTGGGTCGGGGGCCCGCATGAGTCAACTGGGCCTGGCGGTCATCTTAGGCCGGCGGCGCCGCGGCTCAAGGGCCGGGGGCGGGCGGCAGACCTGCTGATCCGCGGGCCGGGCGGAAGCAGTCGGCAAAAAGGAAACGGCGCCGCGCAAGGCGCGGCGCCGTCCCCGGAACCTAGGCTTCAGATCGTGATTACTGGATCACGATCACCGCACGGCGGTTGGCCTGCACACGCACGCCGTCGCCGATCGGAACCGCAAGCTCGCTTTCGCCGCGGCCGGCCACCGAGATGTTCGCCTCGGGCACGCCGCGAGCAACCAGCGCATCCTTGACGGAGTTCGCGCGGCGCAGCGACAGGGCGAGGTTGTACTCGGCCGAGCCCGAGGTGTCGGTGTAACCCGTCACCGAGAACTCGTTGACGCCCATCTTCGACGCAGCGGCCACGGCCTTGTCGATCTCAGCCTGGGCAGCCGCGGTCAGAGCCGAGCTGTCGAAGGCGAAGTAGACCGTGTAGGGCTCAGCGCCGCCACCGCCCATCGCCGCCTCGAGGTCGGCCAGGGCCTTGTAGAACTCGTCACGGCAGGCAGCGATGTGGTCCAGCTGCCAGCCTTCCTCCTGCTGCTCGATCCAGCAGTCGAAGCGGCCCTGAGCGTGCGCCGCGATCTCCGGAGCGATCGTGCGACCGCCGGCATCCAGCAGGCTGACGAGCTTGGCGCGAGCAGCGGAGAGCTCCTCGGCCGGGGCGCCGTCAACCGCCCAGTCCTCAACCAGCTCCGGCGGCACTTCCTCGCCACCGGCAGCGCGCAGGCCCTTCTCGGCGAAGTAGCCCGCGTCGATCCAGTCGTACATCTCGTCCGCCTCGAAGGCGACGATCTGACGATATTCCTCGGTCAGCGCCTGAGAGAACGGAGAACCCGTTGCCTCGACAGTGCGCATCGCCTCGATGTCGGAGTACGCGCAGCCGCCCAGAAGTCCGAGCGCCGCGACGGCTCCAATCACATTAAAACGGGCCATTGATCCGTCCCTCCTTCGCCTCAAGCTCCGTAACTTGAAGGGTTTAACCAGATGCCTTAGCGGTTGGTCAAGGCAAGCGGAAAAGCCCGTTGCCCCCCTTCGAACACCCGCACAGCCAGTCTAGAAACCCTTGTCTCAACTGTCAAAACGCGCCGTCGCCAACTTGGTGCACAGCCAGCCGATATTATCGGCGCTGTGGCCATATTGCCACAGGCATCGGGGCCATCCGAGCCGAATCAAGGCTCTGGAATCATTTCCAGCCGGCGGGCGCCCAGGCTGGCGGCCTCCCAGGGGTCGTGGCTGACCAGCAGGCAGGGCAACCCGGCCCGCCGGGCGGCAGCCACCACCAGCCCCCTGATTTCCGTCCTCAGCGCCGGGTCCAGCGCGGCGAAGGGCTCGTCCAGCAGCAGCGCCCGCGGGCCGGACAGCAAGGTGCGCAGCAGCGCCACGCGCGCCCGCTGGCCGCCGGAGAGCGTGGCCGGGTCGCGGTCGGCGTAGCCTTCGAGCTGCGCCTCGGCCAGGGTTTCGGCGACGCGGGCGCGTCGGGCGGCGGCGCCCTCGCCGCGCCGCCGGGGCAGCGCCAGGGCCAGATTCTCGCCGACGGTCAGGTGCGGCAGCAGCAGCGCCTCCTGGAACAGCAGGCCGAGGTGCCGCGACTCGGGCGGCAGGGCGCGCAGGTCGGTGCCGTCCAGCCACCAGTCGCCGGTCAGCCGGAAGCGTCCGGGCAGCAGACCGCAGAAGGCCAGCAGCAGGCTGGACTTGCCGCACCCGGACGGTCCGGTCAGCACCAGGATCTCGCCCGGCACCACGGCGAGGTCGAGCGGCCGGAACAGCCGCCGCTCGTCCAGCCAGAGCGCCAGGTCGCGCCCGACGAGGCCGGCGCTCATGGCGCCGCCTCGCCGAAGCGCCGCGGCCGGCCGAGTGCCAGGGCCAGCAGGAAGGCGGCCAGCGGCAGCATCGCCTGCAGCAGGGCCAGCGCGGCGAGCAGGCGCCGGTCGCCGCCGCTGGACAGGGCCACGGCCTCGGTCGCCAGGGTGGGGAAGCGTCCGCCGCCGGCGACCAGACTCGGCAGGTAGAGCGCCGTCGACACCGCCACGCCGATCGCCGCCGCCGCCAGCAGCGGCCGCCGTGCCAGCGGCAGGCGCACCCGCCAGAACACCCGCCAGCGGCCGAGTCCCAAGGCCCGCGCGCTCAGCGCGTGGCGCGGGTCGATGCGCCGCCAGGGCCCGGCCAGGGCGATGAAGACGTAGGGCAGCACATAGACCAGGTGCGACCAGAGCAGCGCCGGCCAGCTACCGATGGCGCCGGCGGCGGCCAGCGCCGCGCCCCAGCCCAGCGCCAGCGCCACCGGCGGCGCCAGCAGCGGCAGATAGAGCAGCAGCGTGGCGCCGCGCGCGGCCGGCCGGCCGGTGCGGCTCTCGTGCTCCAGCGCCAGCAGGGTCAGCAGCAGCGCCAGCAGGCTGGCGGCCAGCGCCAGAAGGGCCGTCTGGCCCAGCGTCGCCGCCACCAGCGGCGCCTGGCGCTGCCAGGTGGCGGCCGACCAGGCCTCTGGCAGCGGCGCGGGAAAGCGCCACTGGCCGGCCAGCGACCAGAGCGGCAGCACCAGCAGGGCGCCGAGGCCCAGCAGCAGCAGCAGGCCGGCCAGCAGGCTACCGCCCCGCGCCCAGGCGAGCCGCCCGCGGCCGCCGCGCGCTGTCCAGGCACGGCCGAGCCGCGCCAGCAGCGCCTCGCCCAGGCGCCAGGCAGCGAGCGTCAGCGCCACCAGCGCCACCTGCAGCAGGCTGCCGGCGGCGGCACGCGGCCAAAGCGCGAGGCTGGGATCCTGCGCCCAGGTCAGCAGCAGCACGGCGAGGGTCGGCGGCTGGGTTGGGCCCAGCACCAGCGCCACCTCGTAGGTGCCGAGGCCATAGGCCAGCACGGCATAGAGCGGCCAGCGCAGCCGGGGCCAGAGCGCCGGCAGGGCGACCTTGAACCAGGCCGCCAGCGGCGGCTGGCCCAGGCTGCGCGCCACCAGCAGGCGCCGCTCCACCTCGCCCTCGCCCAGCGCGGCGATGGCCACCAGCAGCAGGAAGGGCGTCTCCTTCACCGCCAGGCCAAGCATCAGCGCCAGGCCGGCGGGGTCGTTCAGCAGCAGCAGGTCGGGCGGGCGCCCCCAGCCGGTCAGCCAGGGCGAGAGCAGGCGCGCGATCCAGCCCGATGGGGCCAGCAGGAAGGCAAGGCCGACTGCCACGGCCAGCGGCGGCACCGCCACCAGCGGCGCCGCCAGGCGCGCCAGCCAGCGCCTGAGCCGCGGGCCCGCGGCGGCCAGCAGCAGCAGGGTGGCGCCCAGGGCCAGGAGGGTCCCGCCGAGGCCGCTCGCCAGGGAGCGTCCGACGGCGGGCCAGAGGCCGGGTGCCCTGAACAGGTCCCGCCAAACCGCCGCCGCGTCGTGGTCCGCGCCGAGCGGCGCCCAGAACCCCAGCGCGGCCAGCCCCAGCGCGCTGAGGCCGCTGGCCACCGGCAACAGCAGCAGGACGACGATCAGCAGGGGTCCCAGACGAGTCAGGGTGACGTCCTCGTCGTTCAGCGCGCGTAGCGTTCGAGCCACGCGGCCTCGAGCTGCTCGGTCCAGGCCGGGTGCGGCTCCGGCAACGGTGGCGGGATGCGGCCGTCCAGCGTGGTCAGCGGTGGCGGCAGCCAGGCGGAGAGCTGGTCGAGCTTCCGCGGGTCCAGCACCGGCGGGTCGCCCCAGATCTCGGCGTCGGCCTTGCGGGCCTGCGCCTCGGGCGACAGCAGGAAGTTGATGGCGACCAGCGCACCGGCGACGGCGCGCGCATTGTAGGGGATGGCGAGGAAGTGCGTGTTGCCGAGGCCGCCCTGGTCCAGCAGGTAGGCGCGCACGCTGTCGGGCAGCAGGCCCTGGCGCCGCGCCGAATCGGCATCGCCGGGATTGAAGGAGAGCGCGAAGTCGACCTCGCCGTCGGCGAGCAGCTGGCGCAGCGCCGGCCCGCTGGCGGGGAAGACCTGTCCGCCGCGCCAGAGCCGCGGGTGCAGCCGGTCGAGCCAGGCCCAGAGCGGCGCCGTCGCCACGGCGAAGGCGGCGGCGTCGGCCGGCGGCTTCGTCAGGTCGGTATCTGCCGGCATCAGCGCATAGAGCGCCTGCTTCAGGAAAGTGGTGCCGATGAAGTTGGGCGGCGCCGGATAGGTGAAGCGGCCGGGGTGCGCCGCGGCCCAGGCCAGCAGCGCGGCGAGGTCGCCCGGCGGCGTCGCCACCGTGGCGCTGTCGTAGATCACGTTGAACAGGGCGCCGCCCCAGGGCGCCTCGTAGCCCTCGGTCGGCACGGTGAAGTCGGTGGTGAGCGCCGGGTTGCCGGCCAGGTCGAGCGCGGCGGCGGCGGGCAGCGTCTCGAGAAAGGGGCCATGCAGCAGCTTCGCGCGCTTCATCGCCGCGAAGTTCTCGCCGTTGATCCAGATGAGGTCGATGCTGCCGGCGTCGTCGGCGCCTGCCGCCTGCTCGGAAACCACGCGCGCCACCGCGTCGGCAGTGTCGGCCAGCTTCACGTGCACGAGCGTCACGCCGAAGCGCCGCGACAGCTCCTCGCCGGCCCAGGCGATGTAGGCGTTGATGCGCTCGTCGCCGCCCCAGGCGTTGAAGTAGACCGTCTGGCCGCGCGCCGCGGCCAACGTTGCGTCCCAATCGTCCGCCGCCGCCGCGCCGCCAAGGCCGGCCGCCAGGGCCGCCGCCAGCAGGACCTGTCGCATGTTCAAGCGTCCTCTGCCTCGCCGTCTCGCGCGAGCGTAGGCCGCGTCCCTGGCGCCTGTCAGCCGCGGCTCACGCCGGCTTGAGACTCAGGACTTGCTCTTGAGGTACGCGACAATGTCGGCGCGGTCCGCCGCCTGGCCCACCCGGATGTTCATCTTCTGTCCGGGCAGCAGCGCCTGCGGGTTGGTCAGCCAGCGCTCGATCAGCTCCGGCGTCCAGGTGAAGCCGGCGCCGCGCAGGGCGGCGGAGTAGTTGAAGTCCGGCACGCTGCCGGCGGGCCGGCCGACCACGCCGCCGAGGCGGGGGCCGGTGCGGTTCTGGTCGAGCGAATGACAGACCGTGCAGCGCGACTGGAAGAGCTGCTCGCCATGCGCGGCGTCGCCGTCGGCGGCGGTCGCGGCGCGCGCGGCGAGCAGCAGCGCGGCGAGGCCGAGGGTTCTCGATGTCATTGTCCTGTCCGTCGGGAGAGTCGGAGAGGGGCCTCCTTGCGCCGGAGGCCCCTCCCTCTGTCCCGGCCGGTCGGCGGTGGCGGGCCGCCGCCCGGCCGGCACCGGCTAGGCGCCGAAGCTCAGCGCGTTCTGCGGCAGCGGGCGGCCGAGCGCCTGGCTCAGCACGGTC
>JAKOWB010000344.1 GCA_029781795.1 Pseudomonadota bacterium
GATCTGGTGGCTCATGAACACCACGCCCGAGAGCATCGCGGCGTAGGCCGGGCCGAAAATGTACATCACCAGCCCGTTGGTCAGCGGGATCGTGCCCAGCCACAGGAAGCCCAGGGTCGCGGCGAAGATCAGCACCGAGGCGCCGGACAGCGGCAGGATCAGGAACAGGACGAAGGACAGCGAGCGCAGCAGGTAGAGCAGCGCCAGCATGTCCTTGCGCTGGTGCCGGCCGCCCAGCCAGCCCCACAGGATGGCGCCGAAGATGTTGGCCAGGCCGACCAGGCCGATCGCCCAGCCGCCGAGCTCGGCCGGCGAGATCGCCTTGCCGAACAGGTCGAGCCCGACGCCCTTGTCGGCGATGTAGGCCGGCAGGTGCAGGCCGACGAAGGTGACGTGAAAGCCGCAGACGAAGTAGCCGATGGTCAGCAGCCAGAAGGCGCGCGTGGCGAAGGCCTCGCCCAGGGCGCCGCGCGCCGATTGCTTCGGGCCGGTGGCGGCAGCGGACGGGGTGGCCGACCGCGGCTGGCGCAACGCCCAGGCGAGCGGGATGGCCGCCAGCGAGACCAGGGTCAGGACATAGAGGGTGAAATGCCAGTCGCCGTAGCGGTCCTGCAGGACCGAGGCGAAGGGCACGATGGCGAACTGGCCGAACGAGCCGCCGGCCGTGGCGATGCCAAGCGCCAGCGAGCGCTTGTCGGCCGGCGCCATGCGGCCCACTGCGGCGAGGATCGTCGGGAAGCTGGCGGCGGCGATGCCGAGGCCCGACAGCACGCTGCCGGCGATCAGGCCGAAGCTGCCCGTGGCGATGGAGACGACGAACAGGCCGGCGACATTGGTGGCGGCGCCGATGGCGACCACCTTGGCGGTCCCGAAGCGGTCGGCGAGCCCGCCGACGAAGGGCGAGAAGACGCCCATCAGCAGGGCGGCCAGCGCGTTGGCGAAGGACCACACCTCGCGGCCGATATGCAGCTCCGCCGCGATCGGCTTCTGGAAGATGCCGAAGCTCTGGCGCGCGCCCAGGCCGATGGTGAGGATCAGGCCGCCACAGACCACGGCGATCCAGAAGTTACGCTGCTGCGTGCTCATCGGCTGAAGGCTCCATCGGCGCGCACCCGCGCGGCCCGGCAATGTGGCGGCCAACAGGTGCATATACAACCATGTCCTGCTCGCCTACCCGTGAGCCGGATTTGTGCGAAGCCTAGCCGGGCGCCGAAATGGCCCGAATGCCAAACTTCGCGTAAATTCTGCCGTGTCCCTTGCTCGCCGACGGCCATGTCCAACGTAGCGCGTCTGCTCAGTTGCCTGCTCCTCGTCCTGCTGGCGTCGGTGGCGTC
>JAKOWB010000357.1 GCA_029781795.1 Pseudomonadota bacterium
ATCCGCGCCGCCCAGCACCTGATCGACATCGGCCCCGGCGCCGGCCTCAGCGCCAGCAGCCTGGTCGCCGACGGAACGGCGGCCGACCTGCAGGCCGCGCCCGACTCGGCCACCGGCCGCTACCTGGGCCACGCCATGCGCCACCCCATGCAGGCGCGGCGCGCGGTGGCACGCCCTGGCGCGGATGGCGATGGCGTGACGGGCTGGCTCAAGGTGAGCGGCGCCAACCTGCACAACCTGCAAGACGTCGATGCCGCCCTGCCCCTGGGCCGGCTGGTGGCCGTCACCGGCGTGTCGGGCTCGGGCAAGTCCACTCTGGCGCGCGACGTGCTGCTGGCCAACGTGCAGCGCTTCGTGCGCCCCAGTCCCAAGGACAAATCAGCCCCTGGCCCGGACAAGACCAGCGCAAGCAGCTATCAAATCAATAGTTATGGCCTGATCGGCTGCAGCGCCATCGAAGGCTTCGGCGCCATCGACCGCGTGCTCGAGGTGGACCAGACGCCCATCGGCAAGACCCCTCGCTCCTGCCCCGCCACCTACATCGGCTTCTGGGACGCCATCCGCAAGCTGTACGCCGAAACGCTGGAGGCCAAGGCGCGCGGCTACGCGCCCGGGCGTTTCAGCTTCAACACCGGCGCCGGCCGCTGCCCCAGCTGCGAAGGCCAGGGCATGCGCACCATCGCCATGAGCTTTCTGCCCGACGTGAAAGTGCCTTGCGAGGCCTGCCACGGCGCGCGCTTCAACCCCGAGACCCTGGCCGTCACCTGGCGCGGCAAGAGCATCGGCGACGTGCTGCGCATGGAGGTCGACCAGGCGGTGGAGTTCTTCGCCTCCATGCCCGCCATCGCCCACCCGCTGCAGCTGCTGCAGGACGTGGGCCTGGGCTATCTCACCCTGGGCCAGCCCAGCCCCACGCTCAGCGGCGGCGAGGCGCAGCGCATCAAGCTCGTCACCGAGTTGAGCAAGGTGCGCGACGACATCGGCCGACGCGGCCAGAAGGCCCCGCACACCCTGTACGTGCTGGACGAGCCCACCGTCGGCCTGCACATGCAGGACGTGGAAAAGCTCATCCGCGTGCTGCACCGCCTGGTCGACGGCGGGCACAGCGTGCTGGTGATCGAGCACGACCTGGACCTGATCGCCGAGGCCGACTGGATCATCGACCTGGGCCCCGAAGGCGGCGCCGGGGGCGGGCGCATCGTGGCGGCCGGCACACCCGAGGACGTGGTGCGCGCCGGCACGCACACGGGCGTGGCGCTGGCGCCCGTGCTGGCCGCAAGCGGGGCCACTATCATGCAAGCGCCACCACGGACATCGCGGCCATGAACCACCCACCCGCTTCCTCCGCACCCCGGGTTGAGCACAGCCCGCAGCAAGCCCCGTCGCCGGCCCCGTCGGCCAACGATGAAACCCATGCCCTGCTCTGGTTTGCCGGCCTGGTGGTCCTGCTCCTGCTGGTCGCGCTGGCCGTGTTCGGCGTCAAGATCATCGAGGTGATGCGCCCCGAGCCCGACGCCGCCGCGCCCCCCCGGGTGCCGGTGGCTGCGGCTGCCGCGCCCGCCACGCCAGCCGCCACCGCGCGGGCGGTCGGCTTTCAGCCGCCGGCGGACGACACCATCCCGCACACGCCCATGGGCGACATGATCCGCAAGGGCCAGCAGATCTTCATGCACACGGGCGTCAACGCCAAGGCCTTCGTCGGCAACAGCCTCAACTGCGTCAACTGCCACCTGGACGCCGGGCGCCGAGCCCATTCGGCGCCCATGTGGGGCGCCTACCTGCTCTACCCGGCCTACCGCGGCAAGACCAAGCACGTGGACACGTTTGCCGAGCGCCTGCGCGGCTGCTTCATGTACAGCATGAACGGCAAGGCGCCGCCCTTGGGCGACGAGGTGCTGGTGGCGCTGGAGTCCTACGCCTACTGGATGGCCACCGGCGCACCGGTGGGCGAGCACCTGCCCGGCGCGGGCCTGCCCACGCTCGCCCAACCGGCGCAGCCACCCGACATCGGACGCGGGCAACAGGTCTTCGCAGCGCACTGCGCGCAGTGCCACGGCGAAGGCGGCCAGGGCCAGCGCACCGGCGACACCCAGACCTTTCCGCCGCTGTGGGGCGCGCAGTCCTTCAACTGGGGCGCGGGCATGGCCAACGTCGACACCGCCGCCGCCTTCATCCAGGCCAACATGCCGCTCGGCCAAGGCGGCTCCCTCACCGACCAGCAGGCCTGGGACGTGGCCACCTTCATCGACAGCCACGAGCGCCCGCAGGACCCACGCTTCACCGGCGACGTGGCGCAGACCCGCGCGCAGTTTCATGACAGCCCGTATTCGCTGTACGGCACGCAAGTGGACGGCCAGTTGCTGGGGCAGGGCACGCACTGACACGCGGGCGGCATGGGCCTGGGCCGGTCCTTCCAACAAGGCCGCCGCCCAGACCCAAGCGCTGCATGAAGCGCTGACACCGGGGCAGAGCGGGCGCAGGCACCAGCACCTGAAACCCCGCACCACTTGCGCGTTACATGCAATGCTTCTACCATGTTGCATGTAACGAAAAGGAGCCCGCCATGACAGCCGCTCAAGTCAACGCCCGCGTGCAAAAGCACCGTGACGCCCTGCGCCAAGCCGGCCTGCGCCCGGTGCAGCTGTGGGTGCCCGACACGCGCCGCCCCGACTTCGCTCGGGAATGCCAGCGCCAATGTCTGCGGGTTGCCCAGGCCGATGGCGCCGACCCCGCCT
>JAKOWB010000361.1 GCA_029781795.1 Pseudomonadota bacterium
GGCCCATCCCGTGCACATCCTCGTCAACAACAGCGGCGGGCCACCCGCTGGCCCCGCCCACGCCGCGGCGGCGCCGGCCTTCCTCGCCGCCTTCGAACAACATCTGCTCGCCAACCACGCCCTGCTGCAGGCGGTGCTGCCCGGCATGCGCGGCGCCGGCTACGGCCGCGTGGTCAACGTGATCTCCACCTCGGTGAAGGAGCCGATCCGCAACCTCGGCGTGTCCAACACCGTGCGCGGCGCCGTGGCCAGCTGGGCCAAGACGCTCGCCACCGAGCTTGGTCCCTACGGCATCACCGTCAACAACGTCCTGCCCGGCTACACCCGCACCCAGCGCCTGGCGCAGATCGTCGGCGACCGCGTGGCCGCCAGCGGCAAGACCGCGGCCGACGTCGAGGCCGGCATGCTGGCCAGCGTGCCGGCCGGCCGCTTCGCCGAGCCGCACGAGGTCGCCGCGGCCATCGCCTTCCTCGCCTCGCCGGCTGCGGCCTACATCAACGGCATCAACCTGCCGGTGGATGGTGGCCGCATGCAGTCGCTGTAGGCACGACATGAGTCGGGCTTTCGCCCTCCTCGCTGCCCTCGTCCTCGCGGCGGTCGTCTTCTGCGGCGCGCGGCTCGCCGACAGCGCCTTTGCCCAGGCCGCCGGCGTGCTCGCCGTCAGCTGGCGCGACGGCAGTGTCGCCGGCCTGGCCTATGGTGTGCTGCTCGGTCTCACCGTGGCCGGCATGGGCCTGCTGCCCCTGGCCAGCGCGATACCCCTGGCGGCCCTCGCGGCCCTGCCGGGACGGCACCGTATGGATTCCGCAGGCGCGGCGCCGGACGGCGTCGCCTGCTGGATCCTGTGCGCGGCAGCCACGGCAGGCGGCTGGACGGCCGGGCTGGCCTGGTCCACCCCGCAGCCGAGTCCCTACGATTCCCGCGGCTCGCTCTTCGTCCTGCTCACCGGCGCCATCCTGCTGCTGGTGACGAGCGCCGCGGCCTGCGCCGTCTGGGGGGCGCTCGCGCGTGGCCGCTGGTCGCGGCTGTACCGGATGCTCACCCCGGCGCCGGCCGTGCGCTCGCCGTTCCCCTGACGCGGCATTCACGGCGTCGGCTGCGACACTGCGCGCATGCCTGAAGGTCCGGAAATCCGCCGCGCCGCCGATGCGCTCGCCGCCGCCGTGGTGGGCGCGCCGCTCACCACCGTCTGGTTCGATGCCGAGGCGCTCAAAC
>JAKOWB010000369.1 GCA_029781795.1 Pseudomonadota bacterium
CCAAAACGTGTCCCCGAGTGTCAAGTCCTTAGGATTTAAGTGAAATGTTCTATTCATCTCATTACACATCTATGTTTAATATCGTTCGGCATCTTAGTGTCATGGCCCGGGCTGCCTGTGGCTGGCACCATAAGATGGTGTGACGCGCCCGACGGCCGGCGGGTGCCGGCGCAGCGGATGCGACGGGGAGGGACAAGAACCTTGCGATCGGCCAGCTATGACATCGCAATCGTCGGTAGTGCGATTGCCAGCTCGATCCTGGGTATCGTCCTGGCACGCCGTGGCCTCTCGGTGGTGCTGATCGAGAAGGACCAGCATCCACAGTTCGCCATCGGCGAGTCCACCATCCCGCAGACCAGCCTGATGCTGAAGGCCATGGCGCTGCGCTTCGACGTGCCGGAGCTGGACCGCCTGACCTCGTTCGAGGAAATCACGCGCAACATCTCCAAGGCCTGCGGCAAGAAGAGCAACTTCGGCTTCATCTTTCAGCGGCCGGGCGAGGCGCACCGACTGGACGAGTGCCACCAGCTCGGTGTCGCGCGCAACAACTGCACCGAGAGCCATCTCTTCCGCCAGGACATCGATGCCTACCTGCTGCAGACGGCGATCCGCTACGGCTGCAAGGTGCATCAGAAGACAGCGATCAAGGACATCACTTTCGAAGCGGCCGGCGTGACGGTCGACACCGACCGCGACCTCGCGCTGCGCGCGCGCTGCCTGGTGGACGGCAGCGGCTATGTGTCCTTCCTGGCGCGCAAGCTGGGCGTGCGCGACCCTGAGGCGCGGCTGCGTACCCAGTCGCGCACGATCTTCACCCACATGATCGACGTGAAGCCCTTCGACGACTGCGTCGAGGCGGACGAGAGCGCCCTGCCCAAGCTGGCGCCCTGGCACGGCGGCACGCTGCACCACATCTTCCGTCAGGGCTGGATGTGGGTCATCCCCTTCAACAACCACCCGGAGGCGATGAACCGCGTGGTCAGCGTCGGCATGCAGCTCGACCCGCGCCGCTGCCCGAAGCCCGCCGACCTCGACCCGCTGGACGAGTTCCGCGGCTTCATTGCCGACTACCCCGAAGTGAAACGCCAATTCGCCGACGCCAAGCCGGTCCGCGAGTGGGTTTCCTCGGGACGCCTGCAGTACTCTTCGTCGAAGACCGTGGGCGACCGCTGGTGCCTGCTGTCCCATTCGGCCGGCTTCGTCGATCCGCTCTTCTCGCGCGGCCTGTCGAACACGGTCGAGACGCTGAGCCTGACGGCCGAGATCCTGCTGGCCGCGGCCGCCGACGACGATTTCAGCGAGGAGCGGCTGCGCCCCCTGGAGACGCTGCAGCTCTCGACCCTGGACTGGAACGACCGGCTGGTGCATGGCGCCTATGTCTCGTTCCGCAGTTTCGAGCTCTGGAACGCCTGGTTCCGCATCTGGGGCCTGACCCAGGTCTTCGGCGTGCTGCGCCTGGCGCGCGCCTTCCTGGCGCACGAGCGCAGCCGCGACCCGGCGGCCTTCGGGCCGCTCGACCGGCCGGCGCTGCCCGGTGCCCTGACTCCCGAGCACCCCGAGGTCGCCACGCTGATTCGCGCCGCGCACGAGACGATGGAGGCCGTGGAGGCTGGCAATCTGGCCGAGCCGGCAGCGGCCGAGCGCCTCTTCGCGCTGTTCCGCGCCGCGCCTTTCCTGCCGCCCAGCTTCCCCTTCACCGACCCGGCCGCGCGCTTCGGCCGCCAGGGCCTCTCGGCGCAGCTCGAGATGGACCACTGGCTGGTCGAGCAGCTGAAGGCCGCTTGAGCATGCCCCGACACCCGCGGCCGGACGGCCGGCGCCGATGAGGTTCGTCCGGGTCCTGCTGGACGAAGCCGGCGAGGCTCGGCGCCGCCTGGTCATCGCCACGGTGGCCGCCGGCGTGGCCATGGGCGCGGTCATGGCGGTGGTCAACACGGTCACCGACCAGAACAAGCAGGAGAGCGTGCAGTGGGAGCTGTTCGCCGCCTTCGTGCTGGGCTGCGCCGTCTTCCTCTACGCCAAGGGCCACGCGCTGAACCTGACCACCGCGCTGGTCGAGGACCTGCTGAACCGCATGCGGGTGCGCTTCGCCGACAAGATCCGGCGCCTCGACCTTGCCGCCTACGAGCGCATCGGCCGGCCGCGCATCTATACCGCGCTGACCCGCGACGTGCAGACCCTGTCCGAGGCCGGCACCATGATCGTGCACGGCGCCTCATCGGCGGTCATGCTGATCTTCTCGGCGCTCTACATCGCCTATCTCTCGCTGCTCGCCTTCCTCATCACGCTGGTGCTGTTCGGCGCCGCCATCTACTTCTACAAGCGCAGCCAGGAGACCAGCGGCGACCTCTGGCGCCGCGCCACCGAGTCAGAGGGCCGCTTCCACGACGGCCTGGGCCACCTGCTGGACGGCTTCAAGGAAGTGAAGATGAATTCCCGCCGCGGCGACGAGCTGCTGCTGGACCACATCGCCGAGCGCTCGCGCGAGGCCGAGGCGCTGAAGATCCAGTCCGGACGCCGCTTCAACGCCGGCGCCAACATCACCAACATCTTCTTCTACCTGCTGATGGGCACCATGGTCTTCGGCCTGCCGCAGAACATCGAGAGCGCCTCGGTCGCGGCCAAGGTCATCAACGTCATCATCTTCGTCGGCTCTGCCGTCGAGATCGTGCTGAAGGCCCTGCCCATGCTGGCCAAGTCCAACATGGCACTGGGCAACCTGGAGGGACTCGAGCGGGACCTGGACCGGGCGCTCGACAAGCCCGAGGCGCCGCCGGCCCTGCCCGATCCGCGGCTGCAGAGCATCGCCGCTGAGGGTGCCTCCTATACCTACTTCGACCGCGACGGGAACGCCGTCTTCACCATCGGTCCCTTCGACCTGGCGCTGCCGGCCGGACGCATCCATTTCATCGTCGGCGGCAACGGCAGCGGCAAGTCGACGCTGGTCAAGCTGCTGACCCGCCTCTACGAGCCACGCAGCGGCCGCATCCTGTGGGACGGACGGGAAGTGACGCGGGCCAACGCCGCCGACTACCGCAACCTCTTCTCCACCATCTTCGCCGACTTCCACCTCTTCGACCGGCTCTACGGCCAGCGCGGCGTGGCGCGCGAACGCGTCGAGGCGCTGCTGCGCGAGATGGACCTGCAGGACAAGACAGCCTTCGACGACGGGCGTTTCTCGACGCTCGACCTCTCGACCGGGCAGCGCAAGCGCCTGGCGATGGTGGCGGCCCGGCTCGAGGACAAGCCGGTCTATGTCTTCGACGAATGGGCGGCGGACCAGGATCCCGAGTTCCGTCGGCATTTCTACGAGGTGCTGCTTCCGGCCTTGAAGGCGGAGGGGCGGACCCTCATCGTGGTGACGCACGACGACCGCTACTTCCATGTCGCCGACCAGGTGGTCTTCATGGAAGAGGGGCGGGTCGTGCGGGTAGAGGAGCGGGCATGAGCCAGATCGTCAACCCGCCGCGCCGGCGCTTCCGGCTGAGACCGCTGGACCATGCGATCATCGCCGGTCTGGCGATCGGTGTCGTGCTGCTGCTGCTCTGGCCCACCATGTTCGTCACCATCGGCTCCGGCCGGGTGGGCGTGCTGTTCCGGCTGTTCGGCGGCGGCACCGAGACTCGCTCGGTCTTCCACGAGGGCGTGGCGATGAAATGGCCCTGGGACGGCATAGAGATCTACGACACCCGCACCCAGGCGCAGAACCTCCAGGTCAAGGCGCTGGGCGTGAACGGCCTGGTGATCACGGTCGACGTCACCGTGCTGTTCCGTCCGATCGCCGAGGAGGCCGGCATGCTGCACCAGGAGATCGGGCCCGACTACATCAACCGCGTCGTGGTGCCGAACTCGGTCGAGGCGGTGCGCAAGATCATCGGCCAGTACGATCCGCACTCCATCTACACCAGCGATACCTTCAAGCTGGCGCACGAGATCATCAGCGAATTGAAGCTCTCCACCCGTGGCCTGCATGTCGATTTCGTCGACCTGATCGTACGCGAGATCATGCTGCCCGAGACGGTGAACAAGGCCATCAACGAGAAGCTGACGCAGGAACAGGTGGCCCAGGCCTACGAGTACCGGATCCTGCAGGCCAAGCGCGACGCCGAGCGCAAGCGGATCGAGGCCATCGGCATCCAGACCTTCTATGCCATCGTCGCCAACGCCCTGACGCCGCAGCTGCTGACCTGGCGGGGCATCGAGGCGACGGTGGACATCGCCAAGTCGCCCAACACCAAGGTGGTCATCGTCGGCGGCGGCGAGGACCAGCTTCCGCTGATCCTGGGCAGCGACATCACGCAGCAACCGGCCCTGCCGGCGCCGACAGCGACCGATCCGCAGGGCAACCCGCTGCCTGACTTCGACAAGCTGCCCTCGCTGTTTCCCGAGGCCGCCATTGCGCCGCACGTTGACAAGCCGGTGGGCAGCGGGAGCACGCAGTCCCAGGGCGGGACGGCCGCGCCCTAGCGCCCGGCGCCAACCCGTGCCGAATTGAAAGCCTGCGGCCTCTTGCCTTGCAGGATCAACCAGATATGCCGTAACCTTGCCGCCGATCGATCAGCCGCGACCCGGCGGCAGCCAGCAGCGAAAAAAGGGGACAACCATGGCGACCGCGCGCACCGGATCCAGCGACGACAAGAGCAAGGCCGTTGAGGCCGCGGCCGCTGACGAGGCAGTCGAGGCCGGCCTGACGGCGGAGCAGAAGGCCGCCAAGGCCGAACGCATCGTCAAGGACCACATCCTGATGAGCACCGCGGCCGGCGTGGTGCCGAGCCCGGGCTTCGACTTGCTGGCCGGCTTCGGCGTCCAGGTCGCGATGCTGGCGCGCCTGTCCAAGCTCTACGGCGTGCCCTTCACCAAGAACCTGGCGACGAATGCGATCCTGCCGCTGCTGACCTCGGTCGGCGGTCTCGGCGCGGCGCGCATCCTGGGCGCCAGCGCGGTGAAGTCGATCCCGCTGATCGGCTCGGCGCTGGGCGCCGTGTCCATGCCGGTCACCATGGGTGCCCTGACCTATGGCCTTGGCAAGGTCTTCAGTGAGCACTTCGCCAGCGGCGGCACCTTCCTGGACTTCAACCCGAAGTCCTGGGGCGGCTACTTCAAGACCGCCTTCCGCCGCGGCAAGGACGTCGCGGCCAAGGCGGCCGAGGAATCGAAGGACGCCGCCGCCAAGGCCGCGGCCTGACGCCGGCGCCCCGGGGAGCAGGATCCCATGCCACTCGTTCCCCTGCTGATCTACCTGGGGCTCTGCCTGCTGGTGGGGCTGCGGGGGACGCGCACGCGGATCGGTTTCTGGGGCACCTTCTTCCTCTCGATCCTGATCACGCCGGTGATCATGTATCTCGCCCTGGTGCTGCTGAACCCGCCCCCGGTGGCGGTACAGGCCTCCAACGCCCAGGGCGGCGGCACGCAGTAGCCGGGGGCCGGCGATGTCCGGCCCCGACGCCATGACCTCCACCATGAGCGGCGCCACCGTGGCTGCCCGGGTCCTGTCCGACCTGATTGATCTGCAGGCCGCCACGCGGCCTCATGCGCCCGCCCTGCACGATGGACAGGCGAGTCTCGGCTATGCCGCGCTGAAGACACGTGTCGACAGCCTGGCGGGCCGTATCGCCGCGGCCGGGCCCCGCCAGGCCATCGTCGCCGGCTGTCTCGAGCGTTCCATCGATCTCGTCGTGGCCTTTCTTGGCACCATGCGGGCCGGCGCCGTCTGGCTGCCGCTCGACCCCGCCTATCCGCGCGCCCGGCTGGAGTTCATGCTGCAGGACGCCGAGCCCGCCCTGCTGCTGGCGAGCGAGGCCCCACCCGCCTGGCTGTCCGCGGGGCGACCGCTGCTGCTGACCGGCGGGGAGGGCGCGCAGCCCGTACCGCCGCCGCCGCTGCCGGACGAACTCGCCTACCTGATCTATACCTCCGGCTCCACCGGCCGGCCGAAGGGCGTCATGGTGGAGCACCGCGGCCTGGTGAACCTTGGCCGCTGCCAGGCGGAGCTCTTCGGGCTTGCCGGCGACAGCCGGGTGCTGCAGGTCGCCTCGCCCAACTTCGACGCCTTCGTCTCCGAGGTGGCGATGACGCTCTGGGCCGGTGCCTGCCTGCATCTCGCGCCGCGCGCCGACCTGATGCCCGGTCCGGGACTGGCGGCGACCCTGGCAGCGCGCAGCATCACCCATGTGACGCTGTCGCCAGCGGCGCTCGGCGTGATGCGACCCTCGGATCTCGCACCCGATCTCGCGCTGCTGCTCGCCGGCGAGGCCTGGGGCGAGGAGTTGTTGCGGCGCTGGGGGCCCGGCCGCCGGCTCTGCAACGGCTACGGCCCGACCGAGGCGACGGTCTGCGCCACCATGGAGCGCTGCGATCCGGCCGAGGCGGGACCACCGGCCATCGGCCGCCCGCTTGCCGGGGTCGAGGTCCTGCTGCTGGACGAGGACGGCCGGGAAACGCCGCCGGGCGGGCGCGGCGAGATCCTGATCGGCGGCATCGGCGTGGCGCGCGGCTACTGGCGGCGCCCCGACCTGACGGCCGAGCGCTTCGTGACCGACCCTGCCGGACGCCGCGGCCGCTTCTACCGCAGCGGCGATCTCGGCAGGCTGCGCCCGGATGGGCGGCTCGACTTCCACGGCCGCATCGACCAGCAGGTGAAGGTGCGCGGCCATCGCATCGAGCCCGGCGAGGTCGAGGCCGCGCTGGCCGGTCATCCCGCGCTGGCCGCAGCCGCTGTGGTGCCCGAAGCGGTAGCCGACGGCGCGCGGCTGGTCGCCTGCGTCGTCCCGCGCGGCGTGGCGCCGACGCCGATGGAGCTGCGTCGCTTCCTGCTGGAGCGCCTGCCCGACTGGATGGTGCCGGCGCGCTGGGTGTTGCTGCCGGCCCTGCCGCTCTCGCCCAGCGGCAAGGTCGACCGGCGGGCGCTGCCGCCGCCGCTGGAGCGGCAGCGGGGCGAGTCCGGCCGCGCACCGCGCGATCCGCTGGAGCAGCGGCTGCTGGCGATCTGGGAGGACACGCTGGGCCTCTGCGGTCTCGGCATCGACGAGGACTTCTTCGCGCTGGGCGGTGACTCGCTGCTGGCGGCGCGCCTGCTCGACCGCGTCGGCCGCGCGCTTGGCCGCCACGTCGCGCCGGCCGCCATGGCGCGGGAGCCGACGGTCGCCGGCCTGGCGCGCGCGCTGCGGGCGGAAGGCGGCGCGCTCTGGTCGCCGCTGGTCACCCTGTCGGCCGGCGCGCCCGATGCCGTGCCGCTGTTCTGTGTCCACCCGGCCGGCGGCACGGTGCTGCCCTATCGCGCACTGGCGCTGGCGCTGCCGCCGTCGCGTCCCTTCCACGGCCTGCAGGCCTGCGGCTACGAGCCGGGGCAGGCGCCGGACACCAGTATCGAGGCCATGGCGGCGCGCTACGCGGCGGCGATCGAAGCAACGGGGACGACAGGGCCGGTGGCGCTGGCCGGCTGGTCCTTCGGCGCGCTGGTGGCCTTGGAGACCGCGCGCCTGCTGGCCAGCCGAGGGCGCACCATCCGGCAGGTCATCCTGCTGGACGCGGCGCTGGGCCTCGATCCCAACCCCGAGGGCGAGGCCGACATCGTGCAGCGCCTGGTGCGGCTCTATGGCTGGCTGCAGGACCGCGAAGCCGCGTCGGGCGGCGGTGGCCTCGACTCGCTGGTGGAGGGCGCCATCGCCGCCGGTATCTTTCCGGCCGAGTTCGACGTGGCGCAGGCGCGGCGCCTGGCGGCCATCACCGCGAGCTGCTTCCGTGCCGGCGCGACCTATCGGCCGGCGCCCTGGGACGGGCCGGTGACGCTGCTGCGCGCCAGCAGGGCCGCGGTGCCGCTTGCCGATCCCCTGCTGGGCTGGGGCGCCGTCGCGCCCGTCCTGGTCTGGACCCCTGGCACCCATCTTTCGATGATGCGGCAACCGGATGTAGCGGCACTGGCCGAGCGCATCGAGGCGCTGCTCGAAGCACGGCCGCTCGAGGCCTTCAGCCAGCCGGGCGCCGATTGAGCGGCAGGCCCTGCCAAGTCCCCTCGAGATGGCGCCAGCGCAGGCGCTCCACGCCACCGCCCTGCTGTGCCACCGCCAGGTGATGCGCCGGCGTCGGTCGCAGCAGGGCGAAGCCCCAGTCGCCGTCGATGGCACCGCCCACCCAGGGCGGCGCAAGGGTGGACTCGAGCGTCGACGGCGACAGGTCGAAACCGCGCCCGGTGGCTTTCATCACCGCCTCCTTCAAGGTCCAGGTATCGAAGAAGGCGGCGCTGCGGGCCGCTCCCTGGAGGCGGGCGAGGCGCGCCTGCTCGGCGGCGGTAAAGACCCGCGGCGCGATGTCCAGCGGGGCTGCGCCGTCGCGACCGAACTCGGCATCGACGCCGATGCCGGGCTGCCACGAAAGGGCACAGGCGGCGAGGCCGCGCGTGTGCGTCACATTGAACGACGGTCCCTGCTGGCCGGCCGCCAGGGTCAGGCGGCCCAGCGGCTCGCGCCCAAAGCGCCAGGCCCGCGGGTCCGCGCCGGTCACGGCGGAGAGCGCCAGTCGCAGCAGGCCATGCGCCGCGGTGTGCAGCGCGCGGTCTCGGGCGAAGACCAGCCGCGCGATTTCCAACTGTTTCGCCGGGTCCAGCAGGTCGTGCAGCCCCGCCAGCGCGGCCGGGGATAGCGCCTCGCTCGCCAGGCACCAGACCTGGATCTCGCCGGCCGCCAGCGTCTCCTGGGTCATCTCAAGCCGTCGCCGGCCGGGCGCCCGGCCGCATCAGGTGCCAGGCGAGGGCGCCGAGCAGCAGGAAGAGCAGCGGCGCGAGCCCGACGGCGCCAGGACCGGTCGCCCAGTCGGCCAGCGCGCCGAGGCCGCTGCCCAGCATCTGCAGGAAGCCCAGCGTGGCGGCGGCGCGGCCGGTGCGGCCGGCGAAGGGCGCCAGCGCGGCGGCCGTGGCACCGGGCGTGACGAGCGCGATGCCGACCATCCAGAAGACCAGCGCGGCCATGATGCGCGGCACGTTTCCGCCGCCAAGCTGAAGCAGCAGGCAGAGCAGGAGGGCGCCGAGCAGCCCGGCCAGAAGGCCCGTGGCCAGCAGCACCTCGCTTCCCGTGCGCTTGACCAGAAGGGCGGCCAGCGCCGAGGCGGCAAGATAGCCCAGCATGAGCAGCGGCATGAGCAGGCCGAAGTCCTCCGGTGCGACGCCGAGCTGCCGGATCAGCAGGAAGGGCGCCAGCGCCACGTAGTAGTAGGTGCCGGCACCGCTCAGCGCCAGCAGCAGCGCGGGGCCGAGAAAGGCCCCCCGGCCGAGGATGCCGGCATAGGCGCGTGCCGCGGCACCCGGCCGGAGCGCCCGCCGGTCGGCGGCGGGCAGCGTCTCGGGCATGACCAGCCAAAGCACCAGCAGCAGCAAAGCGGCCGTGGCGCCCAGCGCGACGAAGATGCCCTGCCAGCCGTGGTCGCGCTGCAGCAGTCCGGCGAGGGCCGGACCCACTGCCGGCGCTATGGCGAGCGCGATGCCGGTCAGCGAGAAGACGCGCGCGGCCGCGCGGCCCTGGAAGCGGTCTTGCACGAAGGCGCGCGAGGCGGCGGACCCGCCGCAGGCGCCGATTCCTTCCAGAACGCGCGCGACAAGCATCTGCTCGATCGACTGCGCGAGGCCGCCGACCAGGCAGCCTGAGAGATAGATCACAAGGCCGGCCAGCACGACCGGGCGGCGGCCATAGCGGTCAGCCAGCGGGCCGTAAGCGAGCTGCGCCAGCGCGAAGGCAACCAGGTAGGCGGTCAGGGTCGCCTGCACGGCGCCCTTGGTCGCTGCGAAGGCTGTCGCCATCGCCGGCATCGAGGGGCCGTACATCGCCAGCGTCAGCGGGCTCAACGCGATCAGCGCGGCGGCGATCAGCGCGGTGCGGGTGAGGCTCGGCGGTGCGGCGACCAGGGCGCTCTCCTGAAGGTTCTCTTGCCCGACAATTGCACTATCCTGCCCGGGTATGAAGGGTGGACGCTTGGCATGACGGACGCAGGCGATAACAGGGGCGCGGCCATCGCCGTGATCGGCCTGGCGCTGCGCGTGCCCGGCGCGCCCGATGCCGGCGCCTTCTGGCGCAACCTGATGGCCGGCGTCGAATCGATCCGCCGCTTCACGCCGGACGAGCTGGTCGCCGCCGGCCTGCCGCGCGCGCTGGTCGAGGCGCCGGACTATGTGCCGGCGAAGGGCTGGCTGGCCGAGGCCGACTGCTTCGACGCCGCCTTCTTCGGCATCCCGCCGCGCAGCGCGGCGCAGATGGACCCGCAGGCGCGGCTCTTCCTGGAATGTGCCTGGCAGGCGCTGGAGGATGCCGGCTGCACGGTGGAACAGGCGGGCCGACGAATCGGGGTGTTCGCCGGCGGCGCTGCCATGAGCAGCTACTATCACACGCACCTGCTGGCCGACGCGGAGACGCGCGCCGGCGCCGATCCCTTCCAGCTCTTCCTGCTGAACCAGCCCGCGGCGCTGCCGACACAGGTCGCCTTCCGCCTGAATCTGACCGGACCGGCGCTGGCACTGCAGACGGCTTGCTCCACCGGGCTCGCCGCCGTCGCGGTCGCCTGCCAGAACCTGATCGACCTGCAGTGCGACGTCGCGCTGGCCGGCGCCGCGGCGCTGTCGCTGCCGCTGGTCGACGGCTATCGCCACCTGGCGGGCTCGATCCTCTCGCCCGACGGCCACTGCCGTCCCTTCGACGCCGCCGCCGCCGGCACGGTGCCGGGCAACGGCGTCGGCGCCGTGGTGCTGAAGCGCCTGGACGAGGCGCTGGCCGAGGGCGACCGCATCGACGCGGTGATCCGCGGCTTTGCCATGAACAACGACGGGCGCGACAAGATCGGCTTCACTGCCCCCAGCGCCGCCGGCCAGGCGCAGGCCATCGCCGACGCTTTGGCGATGGCGGAGCTGCCGCCCGCGACCATCGGCTACCTCGAAGCCCACGGCACCGCGACGGCGCTCGGCGATGCGATCGAGTTGGCGGCATTGCGTCAGGTGTTCGCCGATGCGCCGGCGGGGGCCTGCGCGCTCGGCTCGGTGAAGGGCAACATCGGGCATCTCGACGCCGCGGCGGGCATCGCCGGCCTGATCAAGGCCGTGCTGGCGTTGCGCGAAGGGGCGCTGCCGCCGAGCCTGCACTTCCAAGCAGCCAATCCCGAGCTGCGGCTCGCCGGTTCGCCCTTCAGGGTGCAGGCGACGGCGCGGGGCTGGCCGCGCGGGACGGTACCGCGGCGCGCCGGGGTCAGCTCCTTCGGCATGGGTGGCACCAACGTCCATGTCGTGCTGGAAGAAGGGCCGCGGCCGAAGGCGGCTGTGGAGGCTCTGCGCATACAGGTCCTGCCGCTCTCCGCTGCAAGTCCGGCGGCGCTCGCCCGCAACGCGGCTGCCCTGGCGGCACATCTGGAAGCTGGCGACGACCTTGCCGCCGTTGCCGCGACGCTGCAGGGACGCCAGGCCCTGCCGCGCCGGCTGGCCGTCGCCGCGGCCTCTCCGGCCGAGGCGGCGCGCCGCCTGCGCTCCGCCATCGGCATGGAGGCGGAGGCTGGGGCACCGGTCTTCCTTTTCCCCGGACAGGGCGCGCAGCATGCCGGCATGGCTGCCGGCCTGGCGAGGGAGCTGCCGGTCTTCCGCGACGCGCTGGAAGTGGCGTCAGCCGGCTTTGCCGCGCGTGGCGTGGCGCTGCACGCGCCCCTGTGCGCCGCGCACGACGACGCAGCGGCCAATGCCGCGCTGGTGCAAACGGCGCTGGCGCAGCCGGCGCTCTTCGCCGTCGAGTACGCACTGGCGCGGCAGGCCCTGGCCTGGGGCCTGCGGCCGGTGGCCTGCCTGGGCCACAGCATCGGCGAGTACGCCGCGCTCTGCCTCGCCGGGGTGCTGACGCTGGAGGATGTCCTCACCGTCGTCGTAGCGCGCGGGCGGCTGATGCAGGCCCTGCCGCCCGGCGGCATGCTGTCGGTGCGCCTGGACGAGGCGGCGCTGCGGCCGCTGCTGCCGCATGGCGTGGAGATCGCCGCGATCAACGCGCCGGACCTGCTGGTCGTCTCGGGTCCCGCCGGGCCGCTCGCGGCGGCGCAGGCGGCGATCGAGGCGGCCGGTGGCCTCTGCCGGCCGCTGCGCACCTCGCATGCCTTCCACAGTGCAATGATGGCGCCAGCCGAGGCGGCCTTCCGCGCGGTGCTGCGCGGCATCGACTTCCGCCCGCCCGAGATCCCGATCGTCGCCAACTTGACCGGGACCTGGCTCAGCGCCGACGAGGCGATGGATCCGGAAACCTGGGTCCGGCAACTCGGTGCACCGGTGCGCTTCGCCGAAGGCGTGGCTTGCCTGCTGACGGCTGGACATCGACAGGCGCTGGAACTGGGGCCAGGCAGCGCGCTCACCACGCTCTTCGCGCGGCAGGGCGGCCAGGCAGCGCCACTGCTGGCACCGCCGCAGGGTGGCGACGACCTGCAGGCGGCGCTGCAGGCGCTGGGCCAGGCCTGGGCCCGGGGGGCTTCGCCCGACTGGGACGGCCTGTGGCCGGCCGGCCGGCCCACGCGCGTACCGCTGCCGCCCTACAGCTTCGAGCGTGCGCGGCATTGGGTCGAGGCGCCCGGCGCGGTGGCGCCGGCCCCGGCGCCGGACGTGACAAGTGCCGATGGAGACGGCCTCGAGGACCGCGTGATCGCGCTTTGGCAGCGTCATCTCGGTCACGCAGCGATCGGACCGGAGGACGACTTCCACCGCCTGGGCGGCGATTCGCTGCTGGCCGTGCGGCTGGCCGCGGATCTCAACCGGGCCTGCGGCGGCGACCTGAAGCCGCATGACCTGCTGAGCCATCCGACGCCGCGACGTCTGGCGCGACGGCTGTCCGAAGGCCGGGATGAGGCGGCGGCGCCGACGCGCGTGCTGCTGCGCCCGGGCCAGCCGGGCGTCGCGCCGCTGGTGCTGTTCCACGCCGTCGGCGGGACCGTGAACCTCTACGCCGACCTGGTGGCGGCGCTCGACCCGGCCTTGCCTGTGGTCGCCTTCCAGTCGCCGCTAGTGGCGGGCGGCTCTGCCGGGCCGTCGAGCGTCGAGGGGATGGCGTCCGACTACCTCGCGGCGATGGGACCGCGGGGCAAGGGCCCCTGGCGCCTTGCCGGCTCCTCCTTCGGCGGCATGCTGGCCTTCGAGGCGGCACGGCAGCTCATCGCCGCCGGGGAGAGCGTCGAGCTGCTGGCGCTGCTCGACACGCCGGGCCCGGGCGACCTGCCGCGCGAGCTCGCCGACGACGCCGAGGTGCTGTCCTACATCGCGCGCATCCTGGGCCGGCCGCTCGAGGCCGCGGCGCTGCGCGCACTGGCGCCGGAGGCGATGCTCGGCCGCTTCGTCGCCGTGCTGGCCGAGCGCCTGCCGCCCGGCATCACAGGGGCCGAGTTCGCCGTCTACCTGGCGGCCTTCAAGCTGAACACCGCGGCCATGCGGGCCTACGACCCGCCGCCGGTCGCCGGGCTGCCGCGCATTGGCTTCTTCAAGGCGCGGGAACGCGACGGCGATACGCCGGCCCTGCCGGAGCGCGCCTGGCAGCGCCTGCTGGGGCCGGATGCGCTCGAGGTGATCGAGGTTGCCGGTGGCCATCTATCGATGATGCAGGCCGGACGCATCGACACGGTCGCCGCCTGGCTGGGCGATCACCTGAAGCTGCCCGCCGCCGCCTAGGGCCGCAGCAGCAGCTCGGCGAGGTCGCGCGCCAGCGGCACCAGATGCGCCAGGCTGCCGTCGCCGTTGGCCAGCACGGCAATGGTGAGGTCGCTGTTCTCGAAGGCGGCGAGATAGGCGCCGAACCCGGGGAAGACGCCAGACTTGCCGAGCGCGCGGTGGCCGGGCAGGGAATCGAAGGTCACCAGCTCAAGGCCATAGCCA
>JAKOWB010000375.1 GCA_029781795.1 Pseudomonadota bacterium
GGCCCAGGCGCGCGAGGAACTCGCCCAGCTCACCGGCACCGACACGGCGGAAGACCGGCGCGCCGCGATCGAGCGCAGCGTCCGGGATCTTCGCGCACGCCTGGCGGCCGAGAACGACGCCGCGGGCGTCTCGCTGATCGACCGGCTCATCTCTGTCCGCGCCGCGCAGGCCAACCTCGCCAAGCTGGAAAGCGAGTGGCGGCTCGTCACCGAGCGGCTGCGCAACGCCCAGGAGGCGATCCAGATCCAGCAGCAGGCCGGGCTGCTCACCGAAGCCCAGGCGCGCAGGCAGATCGTCGCCTTGCAGCAGCAATCTGCGGCCGAGATGCAGCGCCTGCTGCCCGCGATGCAGCAGGCCGCGCAGGCGATCGGGCCGGAGGCGGTGAACCGCGTGGCCGCCTGGCGCAACGAACTGGAGCGCACGCGGCTGGTCACCGACGAACTCGCGCCGCTGTGGAACCGCATCGGCGAGGGCTTCGGCAACGCCCTGCAGGGCATGGTCACCGGCGCGCAAAGCTTCCGCGAGGCGCTGTCGAACCTGTTCCGCCAAGTGGCCGACGCCTTCCTGCAGCAGATGGTGATCCAGCCCTTCCAGCAGTGGGTGGCGATGCAGGCGCGGATGCTCGCGCTGAAGCTCGGCTTCCTCCAGCAGGAGCAGGCGATCGAGCAAGCGGCGGCCGCCCAGTCGGTGGCGCAGAAGTCCGCCGAGACCACCGCCAAGGTGTCGATGGACGCGGCCCAGGCCGGCGCGGGCGCGGCGGCCTCGCAGGCCTCCATCCCCATCGCCGGGCCGGCGCTCGCCATCGCCGCGATGGTCGCGATGGTGGCCGCCGTGATGGCCTTGCTGGGCGGGATCAAGAAGTTCGCGGCCGGCGGCTTCGTCACGGGTCCCGGCACGGCGACCTCGGATTCGATCCCGGCGCGGCTGTCGGCCGGCGAATACGTGGTGCGTGCGGCGGCGGTCCGGCGTGTCGGCGTGGCCTTCCTCGATGCCCTCAACGATTTGTCCGCCCCGCCGGTGTGGGACGGGCGGCGTCTGGCCCTGGCCGCCGGGGGACTCGTGCCCCAGGTCCAGGTGCAGCCGGCCGCGCCGCAGGTGCATCAGGCCGTGCGCATCGTCAACACCATCGACC
>JAKOWB010000411.1 GCA_029781795.1 Pseudomonadota bacterium
CGCCATCGTCAAGCTGGACAGCGTGAGCATCGACCAGTCGACCCCCGCGGTACTCTTCCAGGCCGAGTACGGTGCCCTGGCGCTGGGCGGCTCGTTGGCCGCCGGCTGGCGCTTCGACCTGGGGAACGCGTGGCTGCGGCCGGCCGGCGAGCTGGCCTATGTCCACGCCTGGGTCGATTCCTTCGCCGACCCGGCGGGCGACAAGGTGGTCTACGACGACGGCGACAGCCTCACCGGGCGGCTGAAGCTGCAGGGCGGTATCCGCTTCACCTGGCGGGGTGCCGCCTTCGAGCCCTATGCCGAGCTCGGCGTCGCACGCGAATTCCTGGGCGACACTAGCGCGACGGTGAATGCCATCAGCGAGCGCATCGACCTCGGCGGCACCAGCCTGGAGGCCGGCGGGGGCCTGGTGGTGCGCGACCTCGCCGACCACCTCTCGCTCTCGCTGGACGCCGACTATGCGACCGGACAGAGCGGCAAGGGACTGAGCCTCGGGGTAAGCCTGCGCTTCGCCTGGTAGCGCCTAAGGGGCGCCGACCACCAGCCGGCCCTCGAGCAGCACCTTCAGGGCGGCGCCGACGTCGGCGTCGATCTGCGCCGCCGGCTGCTCGGGAAAGGCCTCGCGGTAGGTGGCGAGCAGCACCGCCTCCTCCTGCGGCTCGTCCAGCAGGCGCCAGAGGCCGCTGGCCACGGCGTCGAGATAGAAGATCTCGCCGCTCGCCGGCTCGACCAGGAAGAACTCGCCGTCGACGTCGGTGGCACGCACTTCGGGGTTGCGGGTATAGCGCATCAGCCTCCTCCGAAGCGTTCGACCAGCAGCCGGGCGGTATCGCGGGAGTTGGCGAAGGCCAGGCGGTAGCCCGGCACGCGGCGGATGATCTTGGCCAGGCGACGCGTCGTGGTCTCGGGGTCGAGGTGCGGCGCGGCCGCGACGTCAAACAGCGCCTTCAGCGCCGCGCCCTGGCCCTGTGGCGCGAATTCGATGGCGCCGCGCGGGCGCCGCTCCAGCGTCACCAGCCCCAGCACCGGCAGGCGCGTGCCGGCGGCGAGCTGCTCCAGCGGGCGGGCCAGCCTCAGGCGCTGCACGTTGTCGAAGTCGCGCAGCACGCGCTGGCCGACGAAGGCGACGAAGTCGGGCCCGGCGTCAGGCGGCAGCGGCTTGCGCAGGCGCGGCGCCACCCCCAGCGCCGTCGCCTCGACCAGGCCGTCGGGCGAGACGCTCAGCACCAGGCGGTCGTCGGCGGCCAGCGGCACGCCCAGCACGGCGCCGTGCACCGCCAGGCTGGACTTGCCGGCCATGGTGGCGCCGTGCAGCACCAGTAGGCCGCGCGGCAGGGCCAGCGCGGCGGCGTGCACCTGCAGCGCGCGGCGGTCCTGCTGGGTGTAGCAGAGCGTCAGCGCGCCGCCGATCGCCTCGCCGGCGGCCACCGCGCCCTCGACCTCGAAGCGGTCGCCGGGCGGTCCCGGATAGCGGAACTCGTAGAGCCAGCGCCCGCCCGTGCCGGCCCGGCGCTCGACCCGCACCGTCGCCGGCGCCGGGTCGTCTTCGGCCAGAGGCAACGGCTGGGTCAGCGGCCATTCGGGCAGCACCTGCTGCACTTCGGGCAGCAGGGCCAAGGCCCAGGCGGCGCTGCCCGCCGCCGTGTCGCCCTCGCGGTCGGCGAAAGCGATCACCACGGGGCGGCCGGGCGTTGCGAAGGAGAGGCGGGCTGGCATCGGCGGCGCGGCCCCCGGATGCTCAGTCGCGCGGCGCGTACTTGGCGAGGATGCGCTGCAGCGTGCGGCGATGCATGCGCAGGCGGCGCGCCGTCTCCGACACGTTGCGCTGGCACTGCTCGTAGACCCGCTGGATGTGCTCCCAGCGCACGCGGTCCGCGGTCATCGGCAGCTCCGGCGGCGGCGGCGGCTTGGCGCCCTGCGATTGGCGCAGCGCGGCTTCGACTTGGTCGGCGTCGGCGGGCTTCGGCAGATAGTCGACCGCGCCCAGCTTCACCGCGGCCACGGCGGTGGCGATGTTGCCATAGCCGGTCAGCACCACGGCGCGGGCCTGCGGGCGCACCTCGTGCAGCCGCTTCACCACGTCGAGGCCGCTGCCGTCCTTCAGGCGCAGGTCGACCACGGCGTGGGTCGGCTGCGCCGTCTCGATCGCGGCGATGCCGTCGACGACGCTGCCGGCCACGGTCACCTGGAAGCCGCGCTTTTCCATCGCCTGGGCCAGACGGAGGGCAAGGCGTTCGTCGTCGTCGACGATGATCAGGGAATCGGTCACGGGATCAGCTCTCCTTGCTCGCAAGGTGGGCCAAGGGCCAGGAAATGGCAACCTCGGCGCCGCCCTCGGGGCGGTTGCGGAACTCCAGCTCCGCCCCGGTGTGGCCCAGCAGGGTCTGGGCGATGAACACGCCAAGGCCCATATGGGTCTCGTCGGCCCGGTCGCCAGGCCGCTCCTGCCCCTCGCCCGAAACATAGGGCTCGCCGAGGCGCGCCAGCACCGCCGGCTCGAAGCCGGGGCCGTCGTCCGACACCGTGACGTCGAGACGCCCGGCACCCCAGATCACCACGATCTCGACCCGGCTGGCGGCGAACTGGATGGCGTTCTGGATCAGCGTGCCGAGGCCGTGCAGCAGCGCCGCGTCGCGCGGCAGCACCGGCTCCGCCCCCTGGCCGCCGGCCTTGAGGTTCACCGCCACGCCCTCGCGCTTGAAAGGCTCGGCCGCCGCCGCCATCAGGGCCGAGACCGGCAGGCTGTGGAAGGGATCGCCGCCCTCGGGCGCCGTCGTGCCCTGGGCGCCGCGGTGCGCCAGCTCGGCCAGCAGGTTGCGGCAGCGGTCGCTCTCCTCGACCAGCAGCTGGACGTCGCCGATGAAGGGCGAGTCGCGCGGGATGTCGCGCTGCAGGTCGCGCGCCACCAGCAGGATGGTGTTGAGCGGCGAGCCCAGTTCGTGCGCCACCGCCGCCGCCAGGCCACCCAGCGAGGCGAGGCGCTGCTCGCGCGCCAGCGCCGACTGCGTGGCGGCCAGCGCTTCGCCCAGCGCGCGGCGCTCGGCGGCGAGCGAGGCGATGTAGGCGGCGATGAAGACCGTGGCCAGCACCAGACCGCCCCAGATGCCGCCCAGCAGCAGCGGATCGATCAGCACGCCGACGTCGAACCAGGGCAGCGGCCGGTGCCAGATGGCGAGCAGCGTCTCCAGGATCACCGCCAGCGCCGCCAGCGCCGCGGTCGAGCGTTCCGACAGCACCGAGGCCGAGACCGTGACCGGTGCCAGGATCAGCACGGCGAAGGGATTGGCCAGGCCGCCGGTCAGCGCCAGCAGGCCGCAGACCTGCAGCATGTCGAAGGCGAGGAAGAGCCGCGCCTCGCCCTCCTCCAGCCAGATGCGGCCGCGGTGCAGCCAGGCGCTGCCGATGTTGACCAGCGCCGAGAGCGCGATCAGCAGGCTGAGAACGAGGAGCGGCAGGCGGAAGTCGAGCCAGAGCTCCACCACCAGCAGCGCCGAGACCTGGCCGCCGATGGCGATCCAGCGAATCAGCGCCAGCGTCTTGCGGCGGATGCGTCCACCCAAGGCCTGCTCCAGCAGCGGGCCGGTGGTGTCCGGCGCGCGCGGGGCGGTCTTCGGGCCGGCCGCCTCAGGCGGCCTGGAGGTTCTGCTCGTCGTGGATGCCACGGGCCAGACGCTTGTGCCGGGTGCGCAGCAGCCAGTAGGCGACGCGCGACCCGAAGGAGGCCATGCGGCCCTGCGGGTCGAGGCCCGCCGCCTTCAGCGTCATGGCCACGGCGCGGTCGATGTGCTCGCGCCGATAGAGGCCCAGGGCGCCGCGCATGTAGGCGGCGCTCCAGATCTTCCGGTCGTAGGGCTGGTTGGTGTCGCCGTTGGCGGCATAGTAGGCGTAGGCCAGCTCGTCGTCCTCGGACTCGGCGATGCGGCCGATGGCGATCAGCAGGCGGCGCGCCTTGCTGATGCGGTCCTTCTGCAGGTAGCGCTTGAGGTGCGTGTAGAAGAGCTTGTAGTGGCGGAACTCGTCGGCGGCGATGCGCTGGCAGATCTTCTTGAACACCGGCTCGGGCATGGACTGGCCGAAGGCGGTGTAGAAGGACGAGGTGCCGACCTCGACGATGCAGCGCGCGACCAGCTCGCCGGCGCGGCTGCCGCGGACCGATTCCTTGGCGTCGAGCGGCAGGGAGTAGCCCTGGCGGAAGCGCTTGATGGCCTGATCGAAGTCGAAGCTGGGGTCGGCCATCCTGGCCCAGCGGCCCAGGGCGACGCCGTGCAGCACCTCCTCCTCGGCCCAGGTCTCGGCCGCGGCCTTGAACTCCGGATCGTCGGGAAAGACGTTGGTCAGGTAGGCGGCGTAGTCGTAGGCGTTGAACTCCACCATCGCCGCGGCCTTGACGGTCTTGAGGAGCTGCGGATCGACCTTCGCGGGATCGAAGTCTTCCCACGGCATGCCATCGACCCAGGTCGGACCCTTCGGCACCACCGGGACGGGACGCTGCGACACGCTCATGGTCTTCTCCTTCCCCAAGCTTCCTCGGGACCCCGAAGGCCAATCGGCCGGTGTCATACCGGGCCGGAACCGTACCTCTGTTGCCAACGGTTCACGGCGCAGGCCGGTTGCGAAGGCATACAGCGCCCTTCGCACGGTCGGCACCGGGCGCGGGCGCATCCTGCTCTCTCCTCCGGACCGGCGCCCTTTCGCCCCTCTTGTCCCGCGGGGGCTCCCCGTTCGCTGCCAGCCGACATAATGTAGCGGGCCGGGGCGGCCTCTGCCAAGCGCCGAGCAGCCTTCATTTAAGCAAAGCGTCACAGGGATTTAGCGAAGGTGTCGAGGAAGCGGCGCCGAGACCCGGCGCATGACAGCCATCCTGGGTCCCGGCCGGCGAAGCCTTGACTGCTGCACTGCAAAAGAGCATGTAGAGGCACGGCACCCCCCGCGATCGCGCGGGCGCGCCCCTGGCACCTGCGCCGCAACGGCGCGCCGGCGGCGCCTCATCGCGGGACCCATGGGTCGCCTTCATCCACCAAGCACTGATACCCGGGTGCGCGCGGGTCAGGACAGCGCAACAACCACGCCCGTGGCCGGACTCCGAGTCTGCCCGGGCCCGAAAGGATTCGTTTTGACCGAAGTGAACAGCCAGATCGCCCCGCAGCCGACCTCCATCCCGGCGCCGACGATCGTCGATACCCCCGATACCATCGCGCCCGTGAACGGCTTCGCCGCGCTGGGCCTGGCGGAGCCGATCCTCCGCGCCCTCGCGACCGAGGGCTACAGCACCCCGACCCCGATCCAGACCCAGGCCATCGGCCCGCTGCTGGCCGGCCGCGACCTGCTGGGCATCGCCCAGACCGGCACCGGCAAGACCGCGGCCTTCGGCCTGCCGCTGCTGCAGCGCCTGGCCGAGAACCGCCAGCGCCCGCTGCCCAAGACCGTGCGCGCGCTGATCCTGGCGCCGACCCGCGAGCTGGCGATCCAGATCGAGGAGTCGCTGCGCAGCTACGGCCGCCACCTGCCGCTGAGCAAGGCGGCGGTCTATGGCGGCGTCGGCTTCCAGCCGCAGATCAAGGCGGTGGCGCGCGGCCTCGACATCCTGGTGGCCACGCCCGGCCGCCTGATGGACCTGGTGCGCCGCGGCCACCTGAAGCTGGAGGCCACGCAGGTCCTGGTGCTGGACGAGGCCGACCGCATGCTCGACATGGGCTTCGTGCAGGAGGTGCGCCGCATCGTGGCGATGCTGCCGCGCCAGCGCCAGTCGCTGCTGTTCTCGGCCACCATGCCGCCCGATATCGCGCAGCTCGCCCAGCAGATGCTGATCGAGCCGCTGCGCGTCGAAGTGACGCCCGAGGTGGTGACGGTCGAGAAGATCCGCCAGCAGATCCACTTCGTCGAGCCGCAGGCCAAGCGCGACCTGCTGGTCGAGGTGCTGGGCGACGCGGCGCTGGCCCGCGTCATCGTCTTCACCCGCACCAAGCATGGCGCCGACCGCGTCGCCCGCCACCTGGAGCGCGCCGGCATCGCCGCCGACGCGATCCACGGCGACAAGGCGCAGAACGCGCGCCAGCGCGCGCTGCAGGCCTTCCGCGAGGGCCGCGTCCGGGTGCTGGTCGCCACCGACATCGCGGCGCGCGGCATCGACGTCGACGGCGTCACGCACGTCATCAACTTCGAGCTGCCGAACATTCCCGAGAGCTACGTCCACCGCATCGGCCGCACCGCGCGCGCCGGCGCGGAGGGCGCCGCGATCTCCTTCTGCTCGGCCGACGAGCGCCCCTACCTGCGCGACATCGAGCGCCTGACCCGGGTGAAGATCCAGGTCGCCGGCGGCGATGCCGAGTGGAGCCCGCTGGAGGCGCCCCGCCCGCAGCAGCGCCCGGGCCATCGCCCGCAGGGCCAGCGTCCCCAGGGCCAGCGTCCCCAGGGCCAGCGTCCCCAGGGCCAGCGCCCGCAGCACGCCCGGCCGCAGCAGGAACGGTCGCATCAGGAGCGGCCGTACCAGGAGCGCAGCGAGCAGCCGCAGCGGGCGAAGAAGCCGCACCACCGCGGCCAGGCCCCCAAGCCCGCTGACGTCCAGCCGGCGGCACAGCAGGCTCGCCCGCAGCAGGCCCCGCAGCCGCGCCACGCCAATCCCGCTCCGGCGCGCTTCACGCCGGGCGGCAAGGGCGGCGGCCAGCAGGGTGCCAAGCGCCCGCAGGGCCGCGCCTCCGGCCCCACCAGCTACGGCGGCCTGGTCGCCAATCTCAATCAGCGCAGCCGTTAACCCGGCAAGGCATCGCGAAAGGCAAAGGCCGGCGCCCCGCGCCGGCCTTTGTCGTTTGGGCGCCGCCGCTCAGTCCAGGCGCAGGCTGTGCAGCAGCGGCGCCAGGTCGATGCGGCCGGTCAGCAGGACGCTGTGGCTGCTGTAGCCGGTGATGCGACGCTGGATCAGGATGCCGCCGGGCCCGGTGGCATCGATGTGCAGGTCGTCGTCGGTCAGCGCGAAGTAGCGGTACTCGACGCCGACGTGGAAGCCGCCGACCACCTCGTAGGAGACGCCGCCGATCGCCTGCCAGGCCAGCGAATCGCCGCTCTGGTCGTCGCCGAAGTCCGAGGTGTAGTCGTAGACCCAGTGCCCCCAGCCGATGCCGCCGCCGGCCGTCAGTTCCCAACCCGGGGCGACCGCGTAGCCCAGGCGAAGGTTGGCCATGGCGCTGGTGACCTGGACCTCGGCGGACTCCTCGAAGGAGTTGAGGTCGCCGACCCGGGTCTTGACGTGGTCGCCGAGCCGCTGCGCGCCCTCGGCCTCCACCGACAGCGAGAAGCCGCCGCCCAGATCGAAGCCGTAGCCGGCGAAGCCGCCATCGACCAGGCCCGGGTCGAAGATGTGCGTGAGCTCGGTTTCCGATACCAGCATGCCGCCGGCGTAGACCTGGCCGGTCACGGACTCGTCCGGCTCGTAGTTGACGCCACCGAACAGCCCGACATAGGCGCCGTCCGCCGCGGCCGCCGTCGCCAGGGCAACGCTGCCCAGCAGCCCCAGAATCAATGCACGCATGCTGATCTCCCGATCGATTCCCCCATCGGCCAAGCATCGCCAGCAGCGGCCGGTCCGGCAAGGCCCGCCGCAAAGCAAAAGGCCGGCGCGGGGCGCCGGCCTTGCCAGATCTCCGAGGAAGCGGAACCTCAGCCCCGGATCGCCGCCAGCTTGGCCTTGGCGACGTTGACCGCGCGCTCGGCCAGGCCCTTGGCGTGGGCGTCGGTGGCATCGGCCAGGTCCTCGCTCGCGTCCTTCAGCTCCTGCTCGGCCGCGGCGCGGTCGAGGCGGGCGACCGGCATGGCCTGCTCGGCCAGCACGGTCAGGCGCTCGGGCGTCACCTCGGCGAAGCCGCCGGCGACGAAGATGCGCTCCTTCGGCTGGCGGGCGCTGCCCTGGCCCTCGTAGGTGGTGATGACGCCGGGCCGGATGGTGGAGACCAGCGGCGCGTGGCGCGGCAGCACGCCGAAATCGCCGTCGCCGCCGGGGACCACGACCATGTCGACGGCCTCGGAGAAGACCAGCGCCTCGGGCGCCACCAGGTCGAACTGCACCTTCTCGGCCATTGCTCTGCTCCCGGGGGCCAGCCTCTGGCCCCACCCCCACCCCGACCCTCCCCCATCAAGGGGGAGGGGGCAGGGGGACTAGGTGTGATCAGGCCGCCGCGGCGGCCAGCTTCTTCGCCTTCTCGACCGCCTCGGCGATGGTGCCGACCATGTAGAAGGCAGCCTCGGGCAGGTGGTCGTACTCGCCGGCGCAGATGCCCTTGAAGGCCTTGATGGTCTCCTCCAGCGGCACCTGCACGCCGGGGAAGCCGGTGAAGACCTGGGCCACGTCGAAGGGCTGCGACAGGAAGCGCTGGATCTTGCGCGCGCGGGCCACGACCAGCTTGTCCTCTTCCGACAGCTCGTCCATGCCCAGGATGGCGATGATGTCCTGCAGCGCCTTGTAGGACTGCAGGATCCTCTGCACCTCGCGCGCGGTCTCGTAGTGCTCCTGGCCGACGATCTTCGGGTCCAGCACGCGGCTGGTCGAGTCGAGCGGATCCACCGCCGGGTAGATGCCGAGCTCGGCGATCTGGCGCGACAGCACGGTGGTGGCGTCGAGGTGGGCGAAGGAGGTGGCCGGCGCCGGGTCGGTCAGGTCGTCGGCCGGCACGTAGATGGCCTGCACCGAGGTGATCGAGCCCTTCTTGGTGGAGGTGATGCGCTCCTGCAGGGCGCCCATGTCGGTGGCCAGCGTCGGCTGGTAGCCCACCGCCGAGGGAATGCGGCCGAGCAGCGCCGAGACCTCGGAGCCCGCCTGGGTGAAGCGGAAGATGTTGTCGACGAAGAAGAGCACGTCCTGGCCCTCCTCGTCGCGGAAGTACTCGGCCAGGGTCAGGCCGGTCAGGCCGACGCGCGCGCGCGCGCCCGGCGGCTCGTTCATCTGGCCATAGACCAGCGCCACCTTGGAGCCGGCGGTCGAGCCGCCCTCGCCCAGCTTGATGACGCCGGATTCGATCATCTCGTGGTAGAGGTCGTTGCCCTCGCGGGTACGCTCGCCCACGCCGGCGAAGACCGAGTAGCCGCCGTGCGTCTTGGCGATGTTGTTGATCAGCTCCATGATCAGCACGGTCTTGCCCACGCCGGCGCCGCCGAACAGGCCGATCTTGCCGCCCTTGGCATAGGGCGCCAGCAGGTCGACGACCTTGATGCCGGTGACCAGGATCTCGGTGTCGGTCGACTGGTCGATGAACTCGGGCGCCGGCTTGTGGATCGAGGACTTCGCCTTGGCGCCGACCGCGCCGCGCTCGTCCACCGGCTCGCCGATGACGTTGATGATGCGGCCCAGCGTCTCCGGACCGACCGGCACCGAGATGGCGTTGCCGGTGTCGGCGACCTTGGCGCCGCGCACCAGGCCGTCGGTCGAGTCCATGGCGATGGTGCGCACCACGTTCTCGCCCAGGTGCTGCGCCACCTCGAGCACCAGGCGGTTGCCGTGGTTCTCGGTCTCCAGCGCGTTCAGGATGGCCGGCAGCTCGCCGTCGAACTGCACGTCCACCACCGGGCCCAGAACCTGGGTGATGCGGCCGGTCGCGTTCTTGCTGTCGCTCATAGCCTTGGTCCTCTTTCCTTCAGTCCTCTGCCCGCCGGAAGCGCCCTACATCGCTTCCTTGGCGGACACGATCTCGATCAGTTCCTTGGTGATGATGGCCTGACGCGTGCGGTTGTAGGTCAGCGTCAGCTTGTTGATCATCTCGCCGGCGTTGCGGGTCGCGTTGTCCATGGCGGACATGCGCGCGCCCTGCTCGCTGGCGTTGTTCTCCAGCAGCGCCTTGTAGAGCTGCACCGAGAGGTTGCGCGGCAGCAGCTCGGTCAGGATCGCTTCTTCCGAGGGCTCGTACTCGTAGACCGCGCCCGAGGCTGCGGTGACCGGGCCCGCGCCGCCCTCGGTGCCGGCCGGCACGCTGAAGGGGATGAGCTGCTGGGCGGTGACGATCTGGCTGATCGCCGACTTGAAGCGGGCGAAGATCAGCGTCGCGACGTCGTACTCGCCACTCTCGAACATCGCGGTGATGCGGTCGGCGATCTCCGCCGCCTTGGCGAAGGAGGGCCGGGGACGCGAGACGTCTTCCAGCGTGCCGACGATCAGGCTGGCGTAGTCGCGGCGCAGCTGGTCGCGCCCCTTGCGGCCGACGCAGAGCACCTTGACCTTCTTGTTCTCGGCCAGCAGCAGGCGGATGCGGCGCCGCGCCTCGCGCACGATCGAGGAATTGAAGGCGCCGCAGAGACCGCGGTCGGCGGTGGCGACGATCAGCAGGTGCGTCTCGTCCTGGCCGTTGCCGGCCAGCAGCTTCGGCGCGCCGGCACGCCCGGCGACCGAGGCCGCCAGGCCCTGCAGCATCCGCTCCATGCGCTCGGCATAGGGCCGCGCCGCCTCGGCCTGTTCCTGGGCACGGCGGAGCTTGGCCGCCGCGACCATCTTCATGGCCGAGGTGATCTTGCGCGTGGACTTCACGCTGTTGATGCGGACGCGTAGGTCCTTGAGGCTCGGCATGAGGCGCTATCCCTCGTGTCTCGTCCCTGGGCCCCGTCGGCTCAGACGTAGGTCTTGGCGAAGTCCTCGAGGAAGGCCTTCAGCTTGCCCTCCGCGTCGGCGCCAAGGTCCTTGGTATCGCGGATCGTTGCCAGCAGGTCGGCCGCGCGGCTGCGCAGCTCGGCCAGCAGCTTGGACTCGAAGTCATTGACCTTGTTGACCGGCACCTTGTCGAGGTAGCCCTTCACGCCGGCGTAGATCACCGCGACCTGCTCTTCCATCGACAGCGGCGAGAACTGCGGCTGCTTCAGGAGCTGGGTGAGGCGCGCGCCGCGCGCCAGCAGGCGCTGGGTCGAGGCGTCGAGGTCGGAGGCGAACTGCGAGAAGGCCTCCATCTCGCGGAACTGCGCCAGCTCCAGCTTGATCGAGCCGGCCACCTTCTTCATCGCCTTGGTCTGCGCGGCGGAGCCGACGCGGCTGACCGAGAGGCCGACGTTGAGCGCCGGGCGGATGCCCTTATAGAAGAGGTTGGTCTCGAGGAAGATCTGGCCGTCGGTGATCGAGATCACGTTGGTCGGGATGTAGGCCGAGACGTCGCCGGCCTGGGTCTCGATGACCGGCAGGGCGGTCAGCGAACCGGCGCCCAGCTTGTCGTTCATCTTGGCGGCGCGCTCCAGCAGGCGGGAGTGCAGGTAGAACACGTCGCCGGGATAGGCCTCGCGGCCCGGCGGGCGGCGCAGCAGCAGCGACATCTGGCGGTAGGAGACGGCCTGCTTCGACAGGTCGTCGTAGATGATGACGGCGTGCATGCCGTTGTCGCGGAAGTACTCGCCCATGGCGCAGCCGGTATAGGGCGCCAGGAACTGCAGCGGCGCCGGGTCCGAGGCCGTGGCGGCGACGACGATCGAGTACTCCAGGGCGCCGTACTCCTCCAGCGCCTTGACGAACTGCGCGACGGTGGAGCGCTTCTGGCCGATGGCGACGTAGACGCAGTAGAGCTTCTGCTTCTCGTCGCCGCCCGCGTTCACCTTCTTCTGGTTGATGATGGTGTCGAGGGCGATGGCCGACTTGCCGGTCTGGCGGTCGCCGATGATCAGCTCGCGCTGGCCGCGGCCGATCGGGATCAGCGCGTCGATGGCCTTGAGGCCGGTCTGCATCGGCTCGTGCACCGACTTGCGCGGGATAATGCCGGGGGCCTTGACCTCGACACGGCGGCGCTCGCCGCCGGCGATCGGGCCCTTGCCGTCCAGCGGGTTGCCCAGCGCGTCGACGACGCGGCCCAGCAGGCCCTTGCCCACCGGCACGTCGACGATGGTGCCGGTGCGCTTGACCGTGTCGCCTTCCTTGATAGCGCGGTCGTCGCCGAAGATCACGATACCGACGTTGTCGCTCTCCAGGTTCAGGGCCATGCCCTTGATGCCACCCGGGAACTCGACCATCTCGCCGGCCTGCACGTTGTCGAGGCCGTAGACGCGGGCCACGCCGTCGCCGACCGACAGCACCTGGCCGACCTCGGCGACATCCGCCTCGGTGCCGAAGCCCTCGATCTGGCTCTTCAGAATGGCGGAGATTTCAGCGGCGCGGATGTCCATGTCAGACCCCCTTCATCGCGTTCTGGAGTTTCTGCAATTTGGTCTTGAGCGAGCCGTCGACCATGCGGCTGCCGACCTGAACGATCAGGCCGCCGATGAGGCTCTCGTCGATCCTGGTCTCGATGCGGACCTTGCCGCCCACCGAGGCCTTGAGGGTGTCTTCCAGGTGCTTGGCCTGGGCGTCGGTCAGCGGGCGCGCGACGGTCACCTGCGCGGTGACCTCGCCGCGGCGGCGCGCCAGCTCGGCCAGGAAGCCGTCGATCATGCCGCGGAGGGCGAAGAGGCGGCGGTTCTCGGCCACCACCAGCACGAACTTGCGGGTCAGCGCCGAGACGCTGGCCTTGGCCAGCACCGCGTCCATCGCCTTGACCTGCTGGTCGCGGCCGTAGAGCGGGCTCAGCATCAGCCGGCGCAGCTCCGGGCTCTCCTCGATCAGGGACTTCAGGCCGGTAAGGTCGCCGGCCACCTGGTCCAGCGCCTTCTGCTCGTCGGCAAGCTCGAACAGGGCCGCTACATAGCGCCCCGCGAGCCCGCTCACGCTCCTGTCTTCGCCAGCCACGCGCTCCAATTCCCCGATGATGGCCCGACCCGAAGATCCGCGGGGAGCCAGGCCCAGCCCGCAGCTTCGTACCGGGAAACCCACGGTTTCCCCGCTCTTCCGCGTCCGCCGGACCGCGTGCCCGAAACGGCCACGACGGCGACAACAGTCAAGCGTGCCGTAACGGGTCCCGGCCCGACGGCGGCGGGTTGGTAACATAGGGCCTGACCCCTGGCAAGCATGGCAAAGAGGCCGCATGACGGTCCTGCGCGCCTGCGGCGTTTCGCGCCGCAAAGGGCCCGCGTCAGAGGAAGCTGTAGGGGTCGACGTCGACCTGCAGGCGCACCGCCGCCGGCAGCTTCACCTTTGCGAGCCAGCCGCGCAGCAGCGGCTGCGGCAGCAGGTCCTTGGGCGTCTTCACCAGGAAGCGGCGGCGGTGCCAGCCGCGCAGGATGGCGAGCGGCGCCGGCGCCGGGCCCAGGATCGTCACCGCGCGCTCGCGCGGGGCGGCGCGCGACAGCGCCCGCGCCGCCTCGTCCGCCCGGCCGGCGTCGGGCGCGGCGACGATGATCGCGGCGAGGCGGCCATAGGGCGGCCAGCCGCCGGCCTGGCGCGTCGCCCGCTCCGCCGCCAGGAAGGCGGCGCGGTCCTGCGCCGCCAGGGCGCGCATCACCGGATGGCCGGGATCGCTGGTCTGGATCAGCACGCGGCCCGGCGCCTCGGCCCGGCCGGCGCGCCCCGCCACCTGCGAGAGGAGCTGGAAGGTGCGCTCGCCCGCCCGCAGGTCGCCGCCGACCAGCCCCAGGTCGCCGTCGACCACGCCGACCAGGGTAAGGTGCGGGAAGTGGTGGCCCTTGGCGACGATCTGCGTGCCGACCAGCAGGTCGATCTCGCGCCGCTCCATCGCCTCCACCAGCGCCTGCGCCTGGCTCGGCCCGGCGATGAGGTCGCTGGAGAGCACGGCCTGGCGCGCCTGGGGGAAGAGGGCCGTCAGCTCCTCCGCCAGGCGCTCCACCCCGGGGCCGCAGGGCGCGAAGGACTCCTCCGCCGCGCAGGCCGGGCAGGTCCTGGGCAGGCGCGCCGTGTAGCCGCAGTGGTGGCACTGCAGCCGGCCCTGCAGGCGGTGCTCCACCAGCCAGGCGGTGCAGTTGGGGCACTGCAGGCGGTGGCCGCAGGCGCGGCAGAGTGTCAGCGGCGCGTAGCCGCGGCGATTGAGGAAGAGCAGCGCCTGCTCGCCGGCCGCCAGGGTCTCAGCCAGCGCGGTGCGCAGCGGCGGCGAGAGCCAGGACTGGCCGAGCCCGGCGACGCGCGGCGGCGGATGGCGGCGAAGGTCCACCAGGCTGGTCGCCGGCAGGGTCGCGGCGCCGTGCCGCTCGGGCAGGTGCAGCGCGCCATAGCGTCCGGCCTCGACGTTGGCCAGGGTCTCCAGCGAGGGCGTGGCCGAGACCAGGGCGATGGGGATCTGCCCCAGGTGCGCGCGCACCACCGCCATGTCGCGCGCGTGATAGATCACCCCGTCCTCCTGCTTGAAGGCGGCCTCGTGCTCCTCGTCGACCACGATGAGGCCGAGGTCGCGGTAGGGCAGGAAGAGCGCCGAGCGGGCGCCGACCACGACCCGCGCCTCGCCCGCCGCCACCTGGCGCCAGGTGCGCCGGCGCAGCAGGCCGCCGATCTCGGAATGCCAGACGGCCGGCGGCGCGCCGAAGCGCTGGGCGAAACGGGCGAGCCACTGGGCGGAGAGCGCGATCTCGGGCAGCAGCACCAGCACCTGGCGGCCCTGGCGCAGCGCCGCCGCCACCGCCTCCAGGTAGACCTCGGTCTTGCCCGAGCCGGTGACGCCGTCGAGCAGCGTGGCCGAGAAGGCCCGCGCCTCCACCGCCGCCACCAGCGCCGCCGCCGCCTCGCCCTGCGCCGGCGAGAGCGTCGGGCCCGGCGTCTCCGGGTCGGGCTGGCGCGGCGGGCGCGGCGGCAGGCGCACCTGTTCCAGCAGCCCCAGGTCGAGCAGGCCCTTGACCACGCCGGCGCCGACCCCGGCCTCGCGCGCCAGCTCGCCGGCCGGGCGGGCGAAGCCGTCGGCGGCGTAGTCCAGCAGCTTGCGCCGCGCCGCCGTCAGCTTCTCCGGCAGCGGCTCGGCGCTGCGCCGCAGCAGCGGCGGCGGCACCTCGGGGACCAGCGCCGCCGGCACCGAGAGCGCCATGCGCAGCACCGCGCCGGGCGGCGCCAGGGTGTAGCCGGCGACCCAGTCGACGAAGCGCCGCGCGAGCTCGCCGACCGCGCCCGTCGCCACCACCTCGGCGATGGGCTTCAGGCGCGCGGCGGCGATGCCCTCGGCCGCGCCCCAGACCACGCCCAGGCTCTCGCGCCGGCCGAGCGGCACGCGCACCACGTCGCCCGGCGCGACCGCCAGTCCCGCCGGCACGGCATAGTCATAGGTTCCGGCCAGCGGCAGCGGCAGGAGCACCGCGACCGCGTGCGGCGCGGCGGTTTCTGTGGTCGGGGACTCGGGCATCGACTAGACTCTAGACGCGGCGACTCGCCTGCGCCATGAGTCGCCGCCCCACCGGAGGGGGTGGGTCCTGGCACAGCGTGGGGTCTTTTGCCCAATGAAGTTCTTCATCGATACCGCCGACGTGGCGGAGATCCGCGACCTCATGGCGACCGGGATGGTCGACGGCGTCACCACCAACCCCTCGCTGGTGGCGAAGTCGGGGCGCCCCTTCCTGGACGTCATCAAGGAGATCTGCCAGATCGTGCCGGGCCCGGTCTCGGCCGAGGTCACGGCGACCGACCACGCCACCATGCTGGCCGAGGGCCGCGCCCTGGCCAAGCTGGCGAAGAACGTCGCGGTCAAGGTGCCGCTGACGGTGGACGGCCTGAAGACCTGCAAGGCGCTGAGCGACGCCGGGACGATGGTCAACGTCACGCTCTGCTTCTCGGCCGCCCAGGCACTGCTGGCGGCCAAGGCCGGCGCGGCCTTCGTCTCGCCCTTCGTCGGCCGGCTGGACGACGTGGGGCAGAGCGGCCTGGACCTGATCGCCGACATCGTCGAGATCTACGAGGCCTATCCCCACTTCCGCACCGAGGTGCTGGTCGCCTCGGTCCGCGGCCCCGGCCACGTGGTCGAGGCGGCGAAGCTCGGCGCGCATGTCGCCACCATCCCGCCCGCCGTGCTGCGCCAGCTCTACCAGCATCCGCTGACCGACAAGGGCCTGGCGGCCTTCCTGGCCGACTGGGCCAAGACCGGGCAGACGATCCTTCCCGCCGCGCCGGCCGCCAAGAAGAGCAAGAAGGGCTGAGCCATGGTCCGCGGTCCGCAGGAAACCCCGAAACGCGCGGCCGGCCGCGCCGCCGCCCAGCCGGCCGACGAGCCGAGCGCCGCGGCGGTCGCCGCCTTCCTGCGCCGCCATCCCGACTTCTTCCGCGTCAATCCCGACCTGCTCGACGCCCTCGCCCTGCCGGCGCCGAAGAGCGGCGACGGCAAGGTCATCGACCTGCGCGCCGCGATGGTCGAGCGGCTGCGCGGCCAGGTCGATTCCATGACCGCGCTGCGCGACGAGATGGTGGCCGCCGGGCGCGGCAACCTGCAGGTCCAGGCGCGCACGCACGAGGCGGTGCTGGCGCTGCTCGCCGCCCGCTCCTTCGAGCAGCTCATCGAGCGCGCGACCGGCGACCTCGCCACCATCCTCGACGTCGACGTGGCGGCGCTGGGCGTGGAGCGCAGCAACCCGCGCACCGCCGAGGGCGCGCTGCCGCCGGTGCGCCTGGGCGGCGTGTTCCAGCTCGAGCCCGGCACGGTCGACGGCCTCATCGGGCCCGGCCGCGTCACCAGGCTGCGCGAGGCGACGACCGGCGATCCCCTGCTCTATGGCGGCGGCGCCGGCCTGGTGCGCAGCGACGCGCTGGTGCGCCTGACCATCAGCCGCCAGACGCCGCCGGCGCTGCTGGCGCTCGGCGCCCGCGACGAGGGCCACTTCCACCCCGGCCAGGGCACCGAGCTGCTGCAGTTCCTCGGCCAGGTGCTGACCGAGCAGATCCGCGCCTGGCTGGACCTGCCGGAGTGACGGGGACGGCCCCGCGCCGCCGGTTTCCCCCTCTCCCCCAGCGGGAGAGGGTGCCGAGCGAGCGGAGCGATGCGAGGCGGGTGAGGGGGGTCTATGCGACTCCCGCCACCCGCACAGACCCCCCTCATCCGGCCGCTGCGCGGCCACCTTCTCCCGCTGGGGGAGAAGGGAAAGCGCTGTGACCGCCCTCGACCCCCTCGCCGGGCGCGCCTCGGCGGCGCTGCTGTCCACCGCGACGCGCTGGCTCGCCTGGCTGGAGCTGGAGCAGCGCGCCTCGCCCCACACGCTGGCGGCCTATCGCCGCGACCTCGGCTTCTTCCTGGGATTCCTCGCCGACTATCGCGGCGGGCCGCAGGACCTGGCCGACCTCGCGGCGCTGGAGACGCGGGACTTCCGCGCCTGGCTCTCGGCGCGCGCCGCCGACGGCAAGGCCAAGGCCTCGACCGCGCGGGCGCTGGCCGTGGTACGCAACTTCTTCGCCTGGCTCAGGCGCGAGGAGATCCTGGAGAACCCGCGCCTCGCCCTGGTGCGCACGCCGCGCCTGCCGCAGGCCGTGCCCAAGGCGCTGGCGACCGACGAGGCGCAGGAACTGCTGGCGGCGGCGGGCGAGGACGAACGCGCGCCCTGGATCGTTGCCCGCGACACGGCCGTGCTGACCCTGCTCTATGGCGCGGGCCTGCGCATCGGCGAGGCCCTGGGCCTCACGCGCGGCGAGGCGCCGGGGCCGGGGCAGGACTCCCTGGTGGTGCTGGGCAAGGGCCGCAAGAGCCGCGTCGTGCCGCTGCTGCCGGTGGTGGGCGCGGCGATCCGCGCCTACCTCGCGCTCTGTCCCTACGATGTTGGATCGGAGGGCGCGCTCTTCCTCGGCGCGCGCGGCGGGCCGCTGTCACCCCGCATCGTGCAGCAGCGCATGAGCGATCTGCGCCGCGCCCTCGGCCTGCCGGAGAGCGCGACGCCGCACGCGCTGCGCCACTCCTTCGCCACGCACCTGCTGGGCAGCGGCGGCGACCTGCGCTCGATCCAGGAGCTGTTGGGCCACGCCTCGCTCTCCACCACCCAGCGCTACACCGCGGTCGACGCCGCGCGCCTCATCGCCGCCTACCGCGCCGCGCATCCCAGGGCACGGTAGGGGCGCGCGCCCCTGGCCCATCCTTCGAGACGCCCTGCTGCGCAGGGCTCCTCAGGATGAGGTTTGTGCGAATCGAAACAAACCCAGCGACCTCATCCTGAGGAGGCCGCGCCAGCGGCCGTCTCGAAGGATGGGCCACTAGAAGAAAAGCCAACGAGGCACCGCAACGGCAGCCCCCCTCTCCCGCTTCCGGGCGGGAGAGGGTGGAGTTGCGCCCTACCGCTCGACCGTCAGCGCGATGCCCATGCCGCCGCCGATGCAAAGCGTGGCGAGGCCCTTCTTGGCGTCACGCTTCTGCATCTCGTGCAGCAGCGTGACGAAGATGCGGGCGCCGGACGCGCCGATCGGGTGGCCGATGGCGATGGCGCCGCCGTTGACGTTGACCTTGGCCGGGTCCCAGCCGAGGTCCTTGTTCACCGCCAGGGCCTGGGCGGCGAAGGCCTCGTTGGCCTCGATCAGGTCGAGGTCGCCGACCTTCCAGCCGGCCTTCTCCAGCGCCTTGCGCGAGGCCGGGATCGGCCCGGTGCCCATGACCGCCGGGTCGACGCCGCAGGTCGCCCATGAGGCGATGCGCGCCAGCGGCTTGAGGCCGCGCCTGGCCGCCTCCGCCGCGCTCATCAGCAGGATCGCCGCAGCGCCGTCGTTGATGCCGGACGCATTGCCCGCCGTCACCGTGCCGTCCTTGCTGAAGGCGGGGCGCAGCTTGGCCAGGATCTCGGCCGTGGTGCCGAACTTCGGGTACTCGTCGGTGTCGACCGTGACGTCGCCCTTACGGCCGGAGATGGTGACCGGCACGATCTCGTCCTTGAAGCGGCCGGCCTTCACCGCGGCCTCCGCCTTCTGCTGGCTGGCGGCGGCGAAGGCGTCCTGCTCCTCGCGGGTGATCTGGAAGGCCTTGGCCACGTTCTCGGCCGTGGTGCCCATGTGGTAGCCGTTGAAGGCGTCCCACAGGCCGTCCTTGATCATGGTGTCGATGAAGGAGAGGTCGCCCATCTTCTGCCCGCCGCGCAGGTGCTGGGCGTGGGGCGAGAGGCTCATGGACTCCATGCCGCCGGCCAGCACCACGGCGCTGTCGCCGGCCTTGATGGCCTGCATGCCCATGGCGACGGCGCGCAGGCCCGAGCCGCAGACCTGGTTGATCTGGATCGCCGTCTTCTCCTTGGGAATGCCGGCCGCCACCGCCGCCTGGCGCGGCGGGTTCTGCCCCTGCGCCGCGGTCAGCACCTGCCCCAGGATCACGTCGTCCACCGCCCCGGCCTCCACCCCCGCCTTGGCCAGCGCCCCCTTGATGGCAATGGCGCCAAGGTCCGACGCCTTCAGCGTCGAGAGCGCGCCGTTGAAGGCGCCGACGGGCGTGCGAACGGCGGAAACGATGACGACGTCGGTTGGCATGAGGGCGTCCTCCGGGATTTTCTTTGATGTCATAGGGCCGACGCACCGTCAGGCGGGTGCGGTGCAGCATTGGGATCAGCCTAACCGGCCACCCTTGGACCTAGCAAGCCAATGCCGTATGGCCGAAACACCAGCATCTCGAACCCCAGGTGCTCTCCGTCAAACACCAGCGGTTTGCGACCAAGCGACGAGAGGACACCACACCTCCCCCTTCGCCCTTCCGCTCACCACCATCCCGATGTGCCCGACCGGCGGAACTCGCAGCTCACAGCCCGGGATCGCCGCGGCCAGGGCCTTGGCGCTGCCGGGCGGGACGATGCGGTCGCCTTGCGGGACCAGGGCCAGGGTCGGCAGGCGGAGGGCGGCGGGGTCGACGACGCGGCCGGCGATGCGCCACTGGCCCTGGGCCGGGGTGTTCTGGCCGTACCAGAGGCCGAGGGCCTCGCGCGCCACGGGGGCGGCGAGGGCGGTGCCGTCGTTCAGCCAGTCCTCCAGCGCGACGAAGGCGCGGGCTTTCGCACTGTCCGGCGGCATGAGGGCGAAGGCCTGGAACTTGCGCACGGCGGTCATGGGGTCGAGCAGGGTGAAGAGGCTCTGCACCATGTCGACCGGCAGCTCGCCGAGGCCGTCGAGCGCCGGCGCCTGCAGCGGCAGGGCGCGGGCCAGGGCCTCGGCCTGGCGGCGGGCGGAGCCCGGCTCGTCCCCGGCGTGGAAGTCCCAGGGCGTCGCCATGAGGATGAGGCCGGAGAGGTCGGCCTGGCGGCGCAGCGCCAGGGCGAGGGCCAGCAGGCCGCCCATGCAGTAGCCGAGCAGGACCGGCTTCTGCCCGGTCAGGGCCAGCACGCGGTCCAGCGCGGCCTCCAGCCGGCCGCAGACGTAGTCGGTGAGGGTGAAACGCCGCTCGGCCTCGCCCGGCGCGTCCCAGTCGACCAGGAAGGGGCGGAGGGCGGGGCGGCCGTTCCCTTCCTGCCCTTGGGGCGTCGCCAGCCTGCGCAGCAGCGACTGCCCCTCCATCAGGTCGAGGATGTAGGCGCGGTTCACCAGCGAGGGCACGCAGAGGAGCGGCCGGCCGGCGGCTGCCTCGGCGCTGAGCGCGCCGTAGTCGCGCAGGCTGGTCGTGCCCTCCTGCCAGACCGGCGGCGGGTCGATCAGGTCGCGGCGATAGGGGTGGCGGCGATAGGCCTCGACCCCGTCAAGGAAGCGGCTTGCGCGCTCGGCCAGGGCGCTTGGCAGCGCCGCCTCCAGCGCGCCGGGCGGCAGGGCGAGCGCGGCCTGGCGCAGCGCCGCCAGGCGGTCCCGCAGCGCCGGGGTCGGCGCCTTGAGGGCGCTCTGCGAGGCGCCTCTCAAGCTCGGCCAGGCGAGCGCGGAGCTGCTCCAGCTCGCCGCCGCCAGCAGCAGGTGCAGCGGCAGCGGGCGCGGGCCCTGCCGGAGCGGCGCCTGGGGCGGGTGCGGGAGCGGGCTGCTGTCCATCCTTGGTTTGACTGGCCTTGGTCTCACCGGGTGGCGTGCAGGCCCCGGGTGTCAGGGCCTGGCCGAAGAGCTGCGCCATCATGGCCCCCCAGGCCTCCGGGCCGCCAGCGGCGTCCGCGCCGGGCGGGCTGGGCGGGACGGCGCCCTGGGGCAATGCGCCGGCCTGCAGCAGGCGGCGCCAGGCGTCCACCCACTGCGGGTCCTGCGCCAGGGCGGAGAGCCAGTCCTGCCAGAGGTCGAGCCAGCGCTTCGCCAGCTGCGCGGCCTCGGCGGCGGGATCGGGCGGGGGGTTCTGCTCGGCCACTCTTGCTCGTCCTCCGCTCCGCTCTCCAAGTCCTCCCTCTCCCTCCGCAATCCTCCCTCTCCCCCCTTGAGGGAGAGGGTCGGGGTGAGGGGGGTCGGTCGGTGCGGGTGGCGGGAGTCGCACCGACCCCCCTCACCCGCCTCGCCTCGCTTGCGCTCGCTCGGCACCCTCTCCCGCTGGGGGAGAGGGGAATACCCGAGCCGCGCTCGCGCGGCACCCTCTCCGGCTGGAGGAGAGGGGAACCCTCGGCAGATTGACTCCACCTAGTGCGCCGCACAATATCGCGTGCTGCCTTCGCGAAGAGAGCGAGCAACGGCGCCAAAGTCACGGCGGGGACCAGAAGGGAACACGAGCCTTGGCGGACGACAAAGAGGCCCCGAAGGGCCAGCCGGTCATCATCAAGAAGTATGCCAACCGCCGGCTCTACAACACCGCGACCTCGTCCTACGTCACGCTCGACCACCTGTCGCAGATGGTGCAGGACAACGTCGACTTCGTGGTCTACGACGCCAAGACCGGCGAGGACATCACCCGCTCGGTGCTGACCCAGATCATCGTCGAGGAAGAGGCCAAGGGCGGGCAGTCGCTGCTGCCGATCAACTTCCTGCGCCAGCTCATCTCGTTCTACGGCGACAACATGAAGTTCCTGGTGCCGAAGTACCTGGAGCACATGATGGAGGCCTTCTCCTCGAACCAGGAGAAGCTGCGCAGCACCATGCAGGACGCCATGGGCAAGTTCCTGCCCTTCGGCAACCTGGAGGAGATGGGCAAGCAGAACATGGCGCTGTTCGAGCAGGCCATGCGCATGTGGTCGCCCTTCCAGCAGGGCGGCGGCGAGAAGCCCGCGGCCCCCGGCCCGGCGCCCGCGCCGCGCGCCAGCGAGGGCGAGAACCTCGACCGCCTGAAGAACCAGATCGACGAGCTGAAGGCCCAGGTCGACAGCCTGACCCGGCGGAAGTAGCCGGCGCGCCCCCCGCTCTGCCGAAGGGCCGCCCGTCAGGGCGATGCCGCCGGCGCGCTGATCTGCACCGCCCAGCCGCGCAGCACGTCGACGGCCGTCGGGTCGGCCAGCGCGCGATCCAGTATGGTCACGACGATGTCGCAGACCCGGCGCGGGTTGCGCTCGGGATGCTCGAGTACCGCGACATCGGCCTCGCGCAGCACGCCGGCGCTCCAGAGACGGCGCGAGAAGGCGCGCATCCGCTCCAGCACCGCCGCGCTGCTGAAGCTGACGGGGTGCGCGGCATAGGCGACGAAGACCTGCGTCGTCGCGGCGGCGATCAGGTCGCCGGCCTTGGCGGCGTCCGCGGCGTCCATCCCGACCGCGACGGCGGCCGCGCCGCCGGCATAGAGGCAGCCGCCCGGCAGGCTGTCGAAGCGCGTCGCCAGCAGGTTGCGGAAGGACTTGAAGAAGAGACGCAGGACCGGCTCCTCCACCCGGGGCAGCGCCTCGTCGAGGCCGTCCGAGACCTTTTGCTGCACCAGCGCCACCAGCGCCTCCTGCGACGGCCGCGCGGCGGCGAGGTCGGCCAGCGCGGCGGCGCGGATCTCCGCCATGCTGGCCGGAAAGGCCTTGGCGAAGGCGCGCAGCTCGGCACTGTCGAGCCGCGCCCAGTCGATCAGCAGCCCCGGGTCGCCTTCCAGCTTGGGCGCCGCCGGCAGGGCGCGCACGGCGGTGACGGCGCCGGCCGCCAGCAGCTCCTGCTGGCTGGGGTACCACATGCTGGAGAAGGGCGTCGCCTGGATGCGCGCGATGAAGGGCGCGGGCAGGCCGTTCGCCGCCAGCGCCTCGGCCATGGTCTGGTCGCCCAGCGGCGCCGAGGCACTGTGGTAGCCGAGCCTGGCCCCCGGCGCGAGGATGCGCTCGCGCGCGGCCGAGAGCACCACGGTGCAGGCCGAGACGCAGAACAGCGGCACGTAGACCGCCAAGTGGCGGTCGGCCACGACCTCGGCCAGGGCCAGAGCCGGGCCGAGCTTGCCGCCCGGGCTGGTGATCCAGAGGCGCTTGGCCTTCGGGTAGCGGCCCAGCAGCGCGGTCAGGTCCCAGGCGGCGAGCTGGTCGATCTCGCCCAGCAGCTCGACGGAGAGCTCGTCCTTGCTGACCCGCACGCGGTGGTTCGACAGGATCTCGGCCGGCGGCGGGGCCGGCGCCGAGGTGACGGCGGTCTGCGGCGTGGAGTGCAGGGTCGAGGGCGGCGTTACCGTCTGTGTCGCCGGCTGCGCGCCGGGCTGGCCCTTGCCGGCCGTCACGCAGGCCGCCAACGCCAGCGGCAGCAGCAGCGCCGCAAGCATCCCCGTCGCGTGCCGCATCGCGCTCCGCCCTCCCCCCAACGGCTAACGAGCCGCAACCCTAGACTGCGTCGGCGCCGCGCTCCAGCACGGAGTGCGAGCGGCGAGCGCTCGCCGGCCGACCGGCATGCGTCCCGTCCCCATCTCACGTCGCCCCGGCCCTTGTCGCCCCGGCCCTTGTCTCGCCCGCGGGCGGCGGCGAGTATCGCTGCCTTCACCCGCCGCCCGAGAGCCCCTGCCATGATCCATCCCACCACCTTCTCCTCCCTCATCGCGGCGCAGGCGGCCGCGGCGCCGGCCATCCTCGGCGCCGGGCGTCCGGCCCTCAGCTTCGGGCGGCTGGCGGCGCTGCAGGCGGAGACGGTCGCGGCGCTGAACGGCTGGGGTATCGGGCGCGGCGAGCGCGTCGCCATCGTGCTGCCGAACGGGCCGGCGATGGCGGCGGCGTTCCTGGCGGTCGGCGCCGGCGCCGTCACCTGCCCGCTGAACCCGGCCTACCGCGCCGACGAGTTCCGCTTCTACCTGGAGGACCTGAAGGCGCGCGCCCTGATCGTCGGCGCCGGCGCCGAGACGCCGGCCCGCGCCGTGGCGGCCGAACTGGGCGTCCAGGTGCTGGAACTGACGGAGCCCGCGGGCTTCCCCGCCGGCGCCTTCACCCTGGCGGGCGGCGCGCCGGGCGCCGCGGCCAACCCGGGGATGGCGGAGCCCGACGAGATCGGCCTCATCCTGCACACCTCGGGCACCACCTCGCGGCCGAAGATCGTGCCGCTGACCCAGGCGAACCTGCTGGCCTCGGCCCGGCACATCGGCCAGGTGCTGGACCTGACGCCGGCCGACCGCTGCCTCAACATCATGCCGCTGTTCCACATCCACGGCCTGATCGCCGCGACGCTCTCCTCGCTGGCGGCCGGCGGCTCGGTCTTCGCGACCGAGGGCTTCAACGCGCTGAAGTTCATGGCCCAGCTCGAGGAGGCGCGGCCCAGCTGGTACACGGCGGTGCCGACCATGCACCAGACCATCCTGGCGCGCGGCCAGCGCCAGGAGGCGGCGGCCAGGGCCGCCGGCCTGCGCTTCATCCGCTCCTCCTCGGCCTCGCTGCCGCCGCAGGTGATGACGGCGCTGGAGGCGCTCTTCGCCTGCCCGGTGATCGAGAGCTACGGCATGACCGAGGCGAGCCACCAGATGACCAGCAACCGCCTGCCCCCGGGCCTCAGGAAGCCCGGCTCGGTCGGCAGCGCGGCTGGCCCGCAGGTGGCGATCCTGACCGAGGGCGGCCAGGTCACGACCGAGGCCGGCGCGCTGGGCGAGGTGGTGATCAGCGGGCCCAACGTCACGCTGGGCTACGAGAACAATCCCAAGGCCAACGCCGAATCCTTCATCCCGCGCGACGGCATGCCCTATCCCTGGTTCCGCACCGGCGACCAGGGCACGCTGGACGGTGACGGCTTCCTCACCATCACCGGGCGCCTCAAGGAGATCATCAACCGCGGCGGCGAGAAGGTGAGCCCGAAGGAGGTCGACGAGGCGGCGATGGACCACCCGGCGGTGGCGCAGGTCGTGACCTTCGCCCTGCCGCACGACAAGCTGGGCGAGGAGGTCGCCTGCGCCGTGGTGCTGAAGGAGGGGCAGAGCCTGGACGAGCGCGGGCTGAAGGACTTCCTGGCGGCGCGCCTCGCCGACTTCAAGGTGCCGCGCAAGGTGGTCTTCCTGGCCGAGATCCCCAAGGGTGCCACCGGCAAGCTGCAGCGCATCGGCCTGGCGCAGAAGCTGGGCCTCGGCGGCTAGCGGGAAGGACGAGAGGCATGAAGGTCTGCATCTACGGCGCCGGGGCGATCGGCGGCATGCTGGGGTACCACCTGGCGGCGTCGGGCGCCGAGGTGACGCTGATCGCCCGGGGGCCGCACCTCAAGGCGATGCAGGAGAAGGGGCTCACCTACATATCCGGAGATGCAGAAAACACCGTCCCGGTGCGCGCGGTGCAGGATCCGGCCGAGGCGGGCCATCAAGATTACGTGATCCTGACCCTCAAGGCTCCGGGGGTCGCCGGCATCGCCGCGGCCATGGCTCCGCTGCTGGGGCCGGAGACCTGCGTGGTCACGGCGCAGAACGGCATCCCCTGGTGGTACTTCTACAAGCATGGCGGTCCCTTCGACGGGCGCACGCTGGAGTCGGTGGACCCCGGCGGCCGGCTCTGGCAGCTGATCCCGCCCGAGCGCTGCCTGGGCTGCGTGGTCTATCCCTCGGCCGAGATCGAGGCGCCGGGCCGGGTGCGCCACGGCTATGGCAACCGCTTCATGCTGGGCGAGCCCGACGGCAGCGCCAGCCCGCGCGCCAAGGCCCTGTCGCAGCTGCTGACCAAGGCCGGCCTGAAGGCCCCGGTGCGGCCGAAGATCCGCGACGACATCTGGGTGAAGCTGTGGGGGAACCTCTCCTTCAACCCGGTCTCGGCGCTGACCGGCGGCACGCTGGAGCAGCTCGCCACCGACCCCGGCACGCGCGGCGTCATCGCCGGCATGATGGCCGAGGCGGCGGCCGTGGCGACCAGCCTCGGCGTCGCCTTCGGGGTCGACATTGCCACACGTATCGGTTGGGCCGCCGACCTCGGCGCGCACAAGACCTCGATGCTGCAGGACCTGGAACTGAAACGGCCGATGGAGATCGACGCCCTGCTGGGCGTCGTAGTCGAACTCGGCCGCATGACCGGCGTGCAAATGCCGCTCTGCAGCGCGATTCTGGGACTGCTGGTGCAGCGTGCCCGCCTAGCCGGCTGCTACGCTTGATGGTGGGCGGATATTCTCGCGTTAGGCGACATATTACATTAACCGCCCAACCATGAGCTTTATCCCGGTGCTTGATTCTTGCCGGACAAGATAGCAAACTTACCCTGTGATGCGGGCCAAGGCAGGCAATCCATACCGGACTGTGCAGCGGCTGCCGCGGACCACTGGGGGATGAGGTCGAGGGCTGTGGGAAAGCGCAACGAGACAGTCTCCATCGAACGGCACGTCGGGCAGCGGATCCGCGCCCGGCGCACCATGCTGGGCCTGACCCAGCAGCAGCTCGCCGACCTGATCGGCGTCACCTACCAGCAGGCGCACAAGTACGAGCGCGGCATCAACCGCGTATCCGCCGGACGCCTGTTCGAACTGGCCAAGGCGCTGGGCGTCGAGGTGAGTTTCTTCTTCGAGGGCCTGGCCCCGCAGGAGCAGGTTGACGCGGCGCCGGAGCGCCAGCGGCTCTGCCTCGACATGGCACGAAACTTCGCCCGCATCCGCGAGGAGCGGCACCAGGAGGCGCTGAGCCAGCTCTGCCGCGCGCTGGCCGAGGAGACCACGCTGCAGGGCGGCGCCCTGGGCGGCCTCGCCGCGCTGCTGCCCACGAGCGGCGAGAACGAGACGAACTGAGGAGCGCCAGCGCTCGACAAGACGGCGCGCGACGAGATACCGGGGCTGCTCTCCTCGCCCCACAGCCGAAGGCGCGGACCCCAAAGGTCCGCGCCTTCGTCGTTTCCCGGGCCCCTTGCCGCCCGGGCTAGCCCTTCACGCAGACCACCTGGGTGAGCTCGTGGACGACCTCCACCAGGTCGGCCTGCGCCGCCATGACGGCCTCGATGGACTTGTAGGCGGCCGGGCTCTCGTCCAGCACGCCCGCGTCCTTGCGGCACTCGACGTGCGCCGTCGCCGCCAGGTGCTGCTCCATCGAGATCAGCGCCTTGGCCCTGGTCCGGCTCATCACCCGTCCCGCGCCGTGGCTGCAGCTGTGGAAGCTCTCGGGATTGCCGAGGCCCCGCACGATGAAGCTGCGCGCGCCCATCGAGCCCGGGATGATGCCGAGCTCGCCGAGGCCTGCGCGCACCGCCCCCTTGCGCGTCACCCAGAGGCTGGCACCGAAGTGCTGCTCGCGGGCCACGTAGTTGTGGTGGCAGTTGACCGCCATCGGCGTCGCCTGGAAGGGCGGCAGCGCGGCACGCAGCGCCTCCAGGGTAGCCACCATCATGGCCTTGCGGTTCTCCATGGCGTAGCGCTGCGCCCAGTCGACCGCGGCGACGTAGTCGGCGAAGGCCTCGCTGCCCTCCTCCAGCCAGGCGAGGTCGCGGTCGGGCAGGGCAATGCCCCGCGCCGCCACGCTCTCTCGCGCGCGCTCGATGAAGTAGCCGCCGATGCGGTTGCCGATGCCGCGCGAGCCGGAGTGCAGCATCACCCACACCTGCCCCGCCTCGTCGAGGCAGAGCTCGATGAAGTGGTTGCCGCCGCCCAGCGTGCCGATCTGCAGCGCCGGCGTGTCCTTGGGCGCGAAGCCCGGGTGCCTGGCCTGCAGCGGGTCGAAGTCCCGCTTCAGCAAGGCGTACCACTGCTTCTCCACCGGCTTCGGCACCGCGCGGTGCTGCGCCCGGCCGACCGGGACCGCCGCCTCGATCGCGCTGCGCGTCGCCGCCAGGCTGTCGGGCAGCTGCTCGGCCCTCAGCGTGAGCTGCGCCGCCATCATGCCGCAGCCGATGTCGACGCCGACCGCCGCCGGCACGATGGCGCCGCGGGTCGGGATCACGCTGCCGACCGTGGCGCCCTTGCCGAGGTGGACGTCGGGCATCACCGCGATGTGCGGATGCACGAAGTCCAGCGCCGCCATGCGATCGAGCTGCTGCTGCGCCTCCGGCTCGACCGGGACGCCACGGGTCCAGAGCTTGATCGGCCGGCCGCTCTCGGTCCGGACGAGCGGACCCCGGGTCTCTTGTGACTGAGTCATGATAGGTCTCCCGCGCCAAGAGGCGCATGGCCGCCAAGCGGCCGGACAGGCGATGGGATTGCTGGTGAAAGGCGCGCCACGCAGGCGCGCTGGGGCTCAGCCCAGGCGTTCCAGTCGCAGCCCGCGACCGGCGCGCAGCAGGGCGGCGACGCCGACGCCGGGGGCGTGGACGCGGGCTATCGACCCGGCTTTGCGCTGCTGCATGATGCGTCTCCCGAAAGGGAGCGGGGATTTACGCCGCTTCGCTGCGCCGATCAAGCGGAAATGCAACCCTGGGACGCACGGCTATGGCAGCGACCCCTTGGGCAGCACGCCGGTGATGACACCGCCGGCCAGCAGCTCGGCCTCGGTCGGAAACCACATCTCGCTGCCCGGTGTGGCGATCACACGGTCGGCGAAGGCCGGCGTGACGCCGCGCTCGATCAGGCGCTGGCGCAGCTCGCGGTTCGTCGGCTCGTCGGCGCGGCCCTCGGGTTCGCTGTCGCTCCAGGCACGGTGGAATCCCAGTTCCGCGCCGGCGGCGATCAGGCGCCGCTTGCCGCCGAGGAACAGTACGGTACAGGCCGAGGCGCAGCTCTTCTCGACGAAGGTCGTGGCGCCGCGAAGCTGCAGCGCGTTGGCCACCAGCAACGCCGGGCGGATGTAGCCGCCGTCGCTCTCCAGGCGCACCTCGTGCACCAGGGGATTGCCACGGACCAGCAGCAGCAGCGCCTGCGCCGAGCCATAGTCGATGTCGCCGCGGAAGGCGACCGCCGTGCCCCCCGGCAGCAGCGTCGCCTGGTGGCTCGCCGGCCCGCCGTTGCCGCTGGCGACCGCGCCGTCGCCCGTCGTGCGGCAGGCCGCGAGCAGCAGCAGCGCGAGCAGGGCGAAGGCAGACACCGGGCGCATCTAGAGCTTGCTCCGGCCGGCCAGCAGCTCGCTGCCCGCGGCATAGACGTAGCAGGGCTTGCCCGCGGTCCCCGCCAGGCGCTCGCAGGCGGCCAGGGCACGCTCGAAGGCCTCGGCTTCCTGCGCCGCGGGGAAGCCGGTGCTGTAGGCACAGTGGCGGCCCTCCGCGTCCAGCAGGAAGAGGTTGCGGCCCACGTTCGCCTGGTAGAGCTCGTCGAAGGCATAGCGGCATTCGTCACCGGCCGGGGCAAGGTCGGCCGGCGCGAAACGGAAATCCGCGCGCTTCCAGACCTTGGCCGAGGGCAGCAGTTTCGAAGGCGAGCCTTCCGACAGGCCGGCGACATGCTCGACATAGCCCTGCAGCGATTCCTCGATGCTGTCGGGTCCATAGAGACGGGCCATGAACTCCGCGTCGCTCAACACGTGGACCTCGCCCTGCCACAGGATCCGGCTGGCATTGGCGAAGATGTAGCAGGTGCCGGGCAGGCCGGAATCGTCGCGCTGGCAGGCGCTGATCGCCTGCTTCTTGCCGTCGAGCGGCAGGCAGCGCAGGCCGGGGCAATAGGAGTAGCCGGCCGAGATGCCGTTGGTGGAGACCGCGAAGTAGGCACGCCCCTGGTCGCGCCTGAACTGCTCGTAGTAGTCCCAGGCGGTCTGGTGCATCCAGAGCTCGCCCTTGCCGACGTCCTGCGCCCGCGCGGCGGGCGCCAGCGCGAGGAGGAGCAGCAGGGCGGCAAGACAGCGTATCGTCATCACAGCTTGCTCCTTCCCGGCAGCAGTTCGCTGCCGGCGGCATAGACGAAGCAGGGCCGGCCCGCGGGGCCGGCCAGCTTCTGGCAGGCGGCCAGCGCGCCGAGAAAGGCCTGCATCTCGTCGGCTGCCGGGAAGCCGGTGCTGTAGGCGCAGTGCCGGCCGTCGGAATCCAGCAGGAAGAGGTTGGGCGCCGCGCTCGCCATGTAGAGGTCTTCGAATGCGTAGCGGCACTCGTCGTCGGCCGGTGCCAGGGCCGCGGGCGCGAAGAGGAAATCCTTGCGCTGCCAGACCTTGCGCGAGGGCAGCAGCTTGGCCGGCACGCCCTCGGCGCGCCCCGCCAGATGCTCGACGTAGCCCTCCAGCGCCTCGTCGATGGTGCCGGGGCCGTAGAGGCGGGCGTTGAACTCCGCGTCGGTCAGGACATGCACCTGCCCCTTCCACAGCACGCGGTTGGCGCTGGCGAAGACGTAGCAGGTGCCCGGCAGGTCGCTGTGGTCGCTCTCGCAGGCCTGGACGGCCTCCCGCTTGCCCTCCAGCGGCCAGCAGTCGAAGCCTCCGGGACAGTAGGAATAGCCGGCCGAAACCCCGTTGGTGGAGACGGCGAAGAAGGCGCCGTCCTGGTCCTGCTTGAACTGCTGGTAGTAGCCCCAGACCGACTCGTGCAGCCAGAGCTCGCCCTCGCCGATCTCCTGCGCCGCGGCGGCCGCGGGAAGGAAAAGGCACAACAGACCGATTGCCGAAACTCGCATGACGCCCCCGTCGTCGCTCCGTTCCGGAGGACGACGGCCGCCACCACGGCGCAGGCGCCGGGCGTCAGCGGTCACACCCTAATGGTGCAGATTCCCCCAGTCCCGCAAGGATAGAGGGTCCCGCGTGCACGCGGCAAGAAGTTCAACGGCTGCGCGCATAACCGATTCTGTCAGCGCCGGCCCTTCATCGCCTCCATGCCCTCGAGCAGCGCCTTGGCGAGGCCGGGCTCGAAGGGGTGGTGGCCGGCGTGCTCCACCGGCACGTAGCGCGCGCCGCGCCAGGCCCGCGTCAGGTCGAAGGCGTTCTCGATCGGGCAGACGAAGTCGTCGCGGCCATGCGTCACCAGCCCCGGCAGCGCGCCCAGTTCGTGCGCGCGGCGCAGCAGCTCGCCCTCGGGCAGCCAGATGGCCTCGCTGAAATAGGCAAGCGCGATGCGTGCGCCGGCCAGCAGCACCTCGGTCGAGCCTTCGGGGCGCAGGAACTCCGCCGGCACCGCCTTGATGTTGGCGGTGACCCAGTTGTGGTGCAGCCAGGCCTTCAGCGCCGGCAGGTGCACCGTGGGATCTGGGTCGAGGATGCGGCGGCGATAGGCCGCCAGGATGTCGCCGCGCTCGGCCTCCGGCAGCGGGTCGACCAGGACGTGCCAGGCCTCGGGATAGAGCTTGCGGCTGGTGACGTAGTTGAAGTCGTTCTCGCTGGCGAGGCCGAGGTAGATGCCCCAGAGCACCAGGCCGATGCAGCGCTCCGGATGCGCCAGCGCGTAGGCCAGCGCCAGCGCCGAGCCCCAGGAGCCGCCGAGGATCACCCAGCGCTCGACCCCGAGGTGCCTGCGGATGCGCTCCATGTCGGCGACCAGGTGCGCCGTGGTGTTGAGGTGCAGTTCGCCCAGCGGCGTGGAGCGCCAGGCGCCGCGCTGGTCGAAGCCGATGAAGCGCCAGTAGGCCGGATCGCAGAAGCGCCGGTTGTGGCCCGACCAGGTGAAGCCCGGCCCGCCGTGCAGGAAGAGCACCGGCACGCCGTCGGGATTGCCGGCCTCCTCGAGATAGAGCTCGTGCCCCGCCTCGACCGCGAAGCGGCCGCTGCGATAGGGCTCGTAGGGCGGGTAGAGGGTCGGGAAGTCCAGGATCGCCTCGGGGGTTCTATTGCTCGAGGTTCAGGAAGGGCACGGTGCTGCCGGGCACCATGGTGGTGGGCAGCTGCCCGTTCCAGGCCTCGGCCAGGATGAGCTGCACCAGGTTGGGATTGTCGCGCAGCGCGTCGCCGCGCGCCTTGATCGCCGCCGCCTCGGCCTCGCCCTTGATGCGGATCGCGTCGGCCTCGGCCTGCGCCTGCGAGCGGGTGGAATCGGCCTTGCCCTCGGCCTGGGTGCGCACGATGTCGGCCTGCACCTTCTCGCGCTCCAGGTTCTGCTTCAGCTTGGCCACCTCGACCTCGGCCAGCATGCGCTGCTCGACCGAGTTCTCGAAGACCTCGGAGAAGGCGATGTCCTCCACCTGCACCGATTCCAGCACCAGCGGCTCGCCCTGCACCTTGGCGCGGATCGCCGCCTCGATCTCGGCCACCAGGCGGCCGCGCTCGGCGATGGCGGTGGCGGCGTTGAAGCTGCCGAAGACGATCTTGGTCTCGTTATAGAGCGCCGGCGAGATCACGCGGTCCACCAGGCCCTCGACCGAGCCGTATTCGGAGTAGATCTCCACCACGCGCGAGGGATCGGCATGATAGGTGACCGAGATGCGCAGGTCGGCCGCCTGGATGTCCTTGGAGTAGGACTGCACCTGCTCGTAGGTGTCCTTCTGCGTGCGCACCGAGATGATGCGCACGGAATCGATCACCGGCACCTGCCAGTGGAAGCCCGGCTCGGCCGTGCCGGTCACCGCGCCGTTGCGCAGCTGCACGCCGATGTCGCCCTGGTCGATGGTGTAGAAGCCGTCGAAGAGCGAGATCAGCACGACGATGACGCCGGCGCCGATGGCAACGCGCGTAAGCAGCCGCCGGCCGCGGCCGGGCTGCGTGATGATCGTGGACAAGGCTGGCACTCCCCGCTTGCGCCCCATAAGGCGGCAGACTAGCCCGGACGCATCTCTCAGTCAGGCCGTTTCGGCACCGTTGAAATGCAAGACCCCGCCTCGCGGCGGGGTCAGGTGGCAGCTGCGTCTAGAGGGATGCCAAGCCCGCATCGATGGACGCTTAATTTTGCCTGCGGCAAGCGGCCAATCTCGGATTTGCTAGGGTTGCAGCCTACCCGCCTGTTCGACCTAAGATCAAGGGCAACTTTCGCGGGATTTTTACGATGCGTATTCTCGGACTTGACCTCGGCACGACATCGGTCGGATTTGCACTCATCGACTACGAACCCCAGCGGGAGTCGGGCTCCATTGTCCGTATGGGCGTTCGCATCTTCCCTGAAGGCGTAGCGCCGGGCACCAGTGGCAAGGTGCGCGAGTCGAGGAACGCCAAGCGACGCAGCGCGCGCCTGATGCGCCGACAGCTGCGGCGGCGGCGCTGGCGGCGGCGCGAACTGGGTGCGCTGCTGCACGACGCCGGCCTGCTACCGGCCTACGGCACCCAGGAATGGCACCGCGCGATGCGGCAAGACCCCTACGAGCTGCGGCAGGCGGGGCTTGAACGCGCGCTTGCCGCGCCGGAGCTAGGCAGAGCCATCTATCACCTGCACAAGCGCCGCGGCTTTGCCGGCGGGCGCCTTTCCGATGGAGCGGACACCCCAGGCGCCGCCGCGCCGGAGGCCGGCGAAGATGTGGGCTTGATCAAGCAAGAGATCGCCGACCTCCGCAAACAGGTTGGCAGCAGCACCCTCGGTGCCTGGCTGGCAGGACAGGACAGGAAGCGCGGCCGGCACCTCGGGCGCGACCAGGTTGAGGCCGAGTTCGAAGGCTTGGTGGAGCATCAGGCCGCCCATCACCCCGAGCTTCTCACGGCGCCGTTCCGCGCGCGGCTGCGGGAGACGCTGTTCGAGCAGCGTCCGACCTTCTGGCGGCGCAAGACACTGGGCCGGTGCCCTCTCATGCCGGCCGAGAAGCTCTGCGCCAAGGGGTCCTGGATCGGCCGGCAGTTCGTCGCGCTGGAGCATCTGAACAAGCTGCGCCTCATCGGTCATAACGCGCGGCCGCTCGACGATACCGAGCGCGGCATCATCTACGGACTGCTGATGCGCCAGCGCAGCGTCACCTTCGGCGGCATCCGCAAGGCGCTGAGAGCCTATTGGCGCGCCAACGGCTGGCCCAAGGACACGGCCTTCAACCTGGAACGCGAGGACAAGGCCCTGCCGGGCAACGGGCTGGAAGCGAGGCTCCACGAGATCTTCGGCGATGGCTGGGAGACAACGCCGCACCGGAATGCGATCCGCGACAGCCTGGCGGAACGCCTGTTCGCGGCGGACTACCGCGAAGCGCCCGGCGGGCAGCGCATCGAGATTCGCTCGGCTACAGACAGCGCATCTGCGCGTCGCCGTCTGGCAACGGAGTTTGCCGCGGATTGGCAGCTCGACGACGAGCGGGCTGCGGCCCTGGCGGCCCTGGAATTGCCGTCAGGATGGCTGCGCTACTCCGCCAAGGCCGTAGCGCGGATGCTGGTGGAAATGGAGCGGGGTGTCGGGGTCGGCGAGCTCCTCATGTCGCCGGCTTGGGAGTCGTGGCGCGAGGAGACCTTTCCCGACCGCGAGCGGCCCACCGGAGAAATTCTCGACCGGTTGCCGAGCGAGCCGGCGGCGCTTGGCGACCTGCGCAATCCGACCGTCAACCGAACGCTCAACGAGATGCGGAAGGTCGTGAACAATCTCATCGCGGTCCACGGCAAGCCCGACTTGATCCGCGTCGAGCTCGCCCGCGATCTGCGCAAGTCGGGCAAGCGACGAGCCGAGATGGAACGCGAGATGGCCGAGCGCGAACGCCAGCGCAAGAAGGCGGCGGCGAACCTGCGGGAGAACGGGCTGGAAAGCCCCTCTCGAGGCGACATCGAGAAATGGCTGCTGTGGAAGGAGTGCAACGAGACCTGCCCCTACACCGGCCGCAAGATCGGCTTCCGCGATCTCTTCTTCGACGGCCTCTACCAGGTCGAGCACATCTTTCCGCGCTCCCGGACGCTCGACAACTCCTTCGCCAACAAGACGCTCTGCTACGTCGAGGTGAACCGCGAGAAGGGCGAACGCTCGCCGCATGAGGCCTTCGGCGGGGACCAGACCCGCTGGGATGCGATACGGAACGCGCTGGAGTCCGCCCGCTTGCCGGACCGCAAGGTCCAGCGCTTCCTCAAGGAGAACTATTCGCAGCTCGCCGACGGTGAGGACTTCGCGGAACGGCAGCTTCGCGATACCGCCTATGCGGCGCGTCATGCGCGCGACTTCCTGCGCAAGCTCTATCCCGATGTTGGCGCCTCCGCGCCGGAAGTCGAAACCTGCAACGGCTCGATCACCGCCGAATTGCGCCGGCAATGGGGCCTTGAGTCCCTCCTGGCGGTGGACGGCGAGCGCGGCAAGAACCGCGCAGACCATCGCCATCACGCTGTCGACGCGCTGGCCGTCGCACTGACCAGCCGCGCGGCGGTCAAGCGACTCGCCGATTGGCACGCCGCGGATCGCCAGGGCCGCAGGCCGTCGTTCGATCCGCCGTGGCAAGGGCTGCTAAGCGAAGCCAAAGAGGTCCTCTCGCAGGTCATAGTCTCTCACCGCTCACGGCGAAAGGTGTCTGGACCTTTGCACGCGGAAACGCGGATGGGAGACACTTGCCAGGAAATCACCGTGGGCGGCATCGCCTATCGCTACTACGCGACCCGGAAATCACTCGTCGGGATCGGCAAGGACCTGATCGAGTCAATCGCCGACGCGGAGACTCGGAGATTGGTGCAGGCACACATCGCCGCGCGCGGCGGCGATCCGAAGAAGGCTTTCCCGCCATTTCCAAGACGTTCGAAGAACGGCATCGACGGCGCCGGTCCGGAGATTCGCCGCGTGCGCGTCTGGGTCAAGCAGCAGCCCCGGCTGATGGTGCCTCTGAACGCCGCTACGCGAGCCTTTGCCGACCCCAGTGCCAATCACCACATGGCGATCTTCCGCGACCCGGCGGGCAAGGTCTCATTCGAGATCGTGAGTCTCCACGAAGCGAGCCAGCGTCTGCGTCGCGGTGAACCAGTGGTCCGGCGCCAGGCAGCATCCGGGAACGCTCGCTTCGTGATGAGCCTGGGACCCGGCGACATGTTGGCGTTTCCAGAGGACGGGCAGCGCTGGGCATATCGTGTCGTGACCGGAGTCTGGGCTAACGGACAGGTCGTCCTCGCCGATCACACATCTGCGGATAGCGCTGTATGGCGGCGACCGGCGCCAGGTCCAATTCTTGCGGCGGGCGCGAAGAAGGTGCTCGTTGACCCAATCGGTCGTTGGCGCGATGCGAGCGACTGACCCATGCTCAAGAAGGTCATCGATATCTCCAGCGGTCCGAGCCACCTTTCGCTCGCCAATCGCCAACTCGTGATCGAGCGGGCGGAGCAGGAGACGCGCACCCTGCCGATCGAGGACCTGGGTGTCGTCCTGCTAGATCATCCGGCCATCACCTGCACCCAGGGTCTGCTCGCAGCATTGCTGGAGTCCGGCGCGGCAGTTGTCGTCTGCGGCGGCAATCACATGCCCGCCGGGCTGCTACTGCCCTTCGCCGGCCACTCGACACAGGGCGAACGCCTGCGCGCGCAGGCCGCCGCCGGTCAACCGCTGGTCAAGCGTCTGTGGCAACTGCTCGTGGCCTGCAAGCTGCGGCAGCAGGCGGCGGTGCTGCGCGACGCGACCGGCGGCGACGAAGGGATCGCGGCGATGGCCGCGCGCGTGCGCTCCGGTGACCCGGAGAACCTGGAGGCGCAGGGCGCGCAGCGCTACTGGCCCGCCCTGCTGGGCCGCGACTTCCGGCGGGATCGGTCCGGCGATGCCCCCAACGCCCTGCTGAACTATGGCTATGCCGTGCTGCGCGCCGCGGTCGGGCGGGCCCTGGTGGCCAGCGGCCTCTATCCGGGGCTCGGCATCCATCACCGCAATCGCGCCAATGCTTTCGCGCTTGCCGACGACGTGGTCGAACCCTATCGCCCCTTCGTCGACTGGCGCGTGCGACGGTTGCGGGACGGCGACGGCCGCTGGCCGGACATCGGGCCGGCGGTCAAGCGGTCTCTGCTGTCGGTGCTGAACGAGACCGTCCTGGTGGAGGAGCGGCGCTCGCCGCTGCTGCTGGCGATCCAGAGCACGGCAGCCTCGCTCGCCAAGGCCTTCATGACCGGTGCTCCGGGTCTGGCACTTCCACAGGGTCTGCCCCTGCGCGACGATGACGTCGGACCTGACTAGTCCGCTGGGCCTGCGCAGCGTGTGGGTCATCGCCCTCTTCGACCTGCCGACCGACACGCCGGAGCTTCGGCGCGCCTATGCGCGGTTCCGCAAGTCACTGCTGGAAGACGGCTTCACCATGATGCAATACTCCGTCTATCAGCGGCATTGTGCCTCGATGGAGAACGCCGAGGTGCACATGAAGCGCATGGGCGCGGCGGTGCCGGCGAAGGGCGAGGTCAGGTTCCTTGTCATCACCGACAAGCAGTTCAGCAAGATCGTCACTTTCTGGGGGAAACGCCGGCAAGCACCCCAGAGCACACCGGCGCAGCTCGAGTTTTTCTGAGCCGCGCCGGGTGATTTCTCTTCTCAATCGGGCACTTGCACCAAGGCTACCCTAGCAAATCCGAGATTGGCCGCGAACCGCAGCCTGTCCCGCGATCGGCTGCGGCGCTTCGAGACCCTAGCAAATCCGAGATTGGCCGCGAACCGCAGCCCGGCGACGGGTGTCTGTCAACACGGGGTGACCCTAGCAAATCCGAGATTGGCCGCGAACCGCAGCCTTGACCTGGCGACAGGCCGCTACGTCTCAACCCTAGCAAATCCGAGATTGGCCGCGAACCGCAGCCGGGACGGGGGCACCTTCGATCAGGCGGTGACCCTAGCAAATCCGAGATTGGCCGCGAACCGCAGCGCGAGTTGCGTGATCTTGCCCTCGTCCAGGACCCTAGCAAATCCGAGATTGGCCGCGAACCGCAGCCCAGAGGCCATGAAGGTGATCGAGGAATGAACCCTAGCAAATCCGAGATTGGCCGCGAACCGCAGCCGGGCGGCCACCCTTCCCCGCTGCCGGGCGACCCTAGCAAATCCGAGATTGGCCGCGAACCGCAGCCAAACGCCTCGGGGGGCCTGGACGGAGTGACCCGAGCAAATCCGAGATTGGCCGCGAACCGCAGCGGCACGGTCCTGGGCATGGCCTGGGGGTTGGACCCTAGCAAATCCGAGATTGGCCGCGAACCGCAGCGGCACCAGCGGCTCTACCCTGACCGTATCTACCCTAGCAAATCCGAGATTGGCCGCGAACCGCAGCCTATGGGCCGAGCATGTCGGCCAGGAAAGACCCTAGCAAATCCGAGATTGGCCGCGAACCGCAGCCAGGCAGAGCGCGATGACGACATTGCCGAGACCCTAGCAAATCCGAGATTGGCCGCGAACCGCAGCAAAGACCGCAGCCGATCAATCGCCGCCAGAACCCTAGCAAATCCGAGATTGGCCGCGAACCGCAGCGCCTCCCGAGGGCGCGGATGGCTTCTGCGACCCTAGCAAATCCGAGATTGGCCGCGAACCGCAGCGGGGCGTGTTGACCGTGCCACCAGCCGTGACTGAAAGAACGGCGATGTCGGCGAAGCCGCAACGGTTGCTGCCAAGCCCCCCCCCCGCAAGCCGCTCACAGCATCAGCCCGGAAGCGCCTTGAGTCGGAAGGTCACGATCTCGTCGCCGCCGCGGTGGAGCTGCATCATCAGCAGGCGCCCCTGGTCGTCGAACCAGAAGCTGCGGCGCTCGTCGCCGGTCATCTCGAAGCGGTTGGCCTTCAGGCGCTGGCCGCCGACCACGACTTCCTCCACGCCGGCGCTGGCGAAGGCGACCTTCAGCAGCGTGCCGTCCTCGGTCGAGAAGAGCCGTGTCTGCTCCACCAGCATGGGATTCCAGAAGTGGGTGGAGAGCGTGTCGGCCGGCAGTTCGCTGATCTTGCCGTCGTTGTCGATCACCAGCCGGTCGCCCTGGCGCGTCGCCGTCAGCTTCGTCACCTCGTCGCCGTAGTCGCTGACCCGGCTGTAGGACTGCATGTCGGTGCCCTGCCAGAGCTCCTCGATGCGCGTGTCCTCGCGATAGACCGTGACGAAGAGGCGCTCGACCTTCAGGCGGCGGTCGTCGCTGACGTGGCGCGTCTCGCCATCGGTCTGGATGGTGATGGTCTGGGTGCCGAGCTTGCCATGCTCGCTGTGCTCGATGGTGTAGGCATAGGTGCCGTCGGGCGGCCCCCAGGGCGTGGAGGCGCGGGCGGCAAGGTGCGGCAGGCCCAGCAGCAGGCCGACGCAGAGGACAAGACGCAGCATGAGGCCCCCTCTCGAACGCCAGGGTCGGCGCGCCGTCCCCGTCCCTGCGGCGCGCCAGCCGGGGCTAGATGCCCATTGGAGGGGGAAAAATCAACCCTTGGAGACCCTTGCCGTCAGGTCATAGGCCTCGGCGCCGGTGATCTCGGCGGTGACGATGTCGCCGGGCTTGAGGCCCGCGGCGCCGGTCAGCTTCACCACGCCGTCGATCTCCGGCGCGTCGAACTGGCTGCGCGCGGCGGCGGTGTCGCCCTCCACCTGGTCCAGGATCACCGGCAGGCGGCGGCCGACCCTGGCCTTGAGCCGCGCCGCGCTGATCGCCTGCTGCGCCTGCATGAAGCGGTGCCAGCGCTCCTCCTTCACCGCCTCGGGCACGGCGCCGGGCAGGGCGTTGGCGGCGGCCCCTGCCACCGCCTCGTACTTGAAGCAGCCGACGCGGTCGAGCTGCGCCTCTTCCAACCAGTCGAGCAGGAACTGGAAGTCCTCTTCGCTTTCGCCGGGAAAGCCGACGATGAAGGTGGAGCGGATCGCCAGGTCCGGCACCTGGCGACGCCAGGCGGCCAGGCGCTCCAGCACCCGCCCCTGGTGGGCCGGGCGGCGCATGGCCTTCAGCACCCGGGGGCTGGCGTGCTGGAAGGGGATGTCGAGGTAGGGCAGCACCCGGCCCTCGGCCATCAGCGGGATGACCTGGTCGACGTGCGGGTAGGGATAGACGTAGTGCAGCCTGACCCAGGCGCCAGTCTCGCCCAGCGCCCTGGCGAGGTCGAGGAAGCGGGTCTCCCAGGTGCGGCCCTTCCAGCTCTGCGGCGCGTACTTCAGGTCCAGGCCATAGGCGCTGGTGTCCTGCGAGATCACCAGCAGCTCCTTCACCCCGGCCGCGACCAGGCGCTCGGCCTCGGCCAGGACGTGGTGGATCGGCCGGCTGGCCAGGTCGCCGCGCAGGCTGGGGATGATGCAGAAGGAGCAGCGGTTGTTGCAGCCCTCGGAGATCTTCAGATAGGCGTAGTGCCGCGGCGTCAGGCGGATGCCCTGCGGCGGCACCAGGTCGACGAAGGGCTCGTGCGCCGGCGGCAGGTGCTGGTGCACCGCCTCCATCACCTGCTCGTACTGGTGCGGCCCGGTGACGGCCAGGACCTCTGGATGCTCGGCGCGGATGCGCTCGGCCTCGACGCCCAGGCAGCCGGTGACGATGACGCGGCCGTTCTCGGCGATGGCCTCGCCGATCGCCTCCAGCGACTCCTGCTTGGCGCTGTCCAGGAAGCCGCAGGTGTTCACCAGCACCACGTCGGCCTGCTCGTAGCTGCCGGTGACGGCATAGCCCTCGCTGCGCAGGCGGGTGAGGATCCGCTCGCTGTCGACCAGCGCCTTGGGGCAGCCGAGCGAGACGATGCCGACCCTGGGCTGCGCCTTGACGGCGCGCGGGGCGCGGGCGGGTGCCTTGCGGGCTCTGGTCGCAGGGGTGGGCATGAGGGCGCGGGGTCTAGCACAGGGAACGCCACAGGTACATGGGGCGGCCGCCGGGGCCCCGGCTTCGCAGGGCTGTCCTGCGCCGCCGCGCTACCGGCCCCGGCGGCGGCGCCCCATACTGAGGTCCGTCATGTCACCGCCCCCGTCCCCCCGCCTTACCCAGGACATCCTCCAGCGCGGCTACGAGCGGCTGCACGTCGGCCTCTTCGACCTGGACGGCGGCCTGCGCGAGCGGCGCATCGACACGCGGCGCCTGGAGCAGGTCTTCGGTCCCGGCGGGACCTTCTGCAACGTGGTGCCGCAGTGGGACGTCGCCGACAGCGTCTATGGCCCCGGCCCCTTCGTCGGCGAGGCGGCGGTGCCGGACCCGGGTTCGCTCCGCCCCTGGCCCTTCGAGCCCAAGGCCGGCCTGCTGCTGGCGGAGTTCGCCGGCCCGCAGCGCGATCTACAGCCGCGCCGCCTGCTGGCCGCCCAGGTGGAACGCGCGGCGCGCCTGGGCTTCGAGGCCCAGGCGGCCTTCGAGTTCGAGTGGCTGGTCTTCGCCGAGACGGCCGAGAGCCTGCGCGCCAAGGCCTTCGCCCAGCTCACCCCCTGGGCGCCGGACAACCGCTGCTGGGACGGCGTCAGCGCCGCGACCCACGGCACCCTGGTCGCCGACCTGGACCGCCTGCTGGGCGAAGGCCGCATCGGCCTCACCGGCCTTGGCATGGAGCTGGGCGCCGGCTGCCTGGAGGTGACCCTGGCGCACACCCGGCCGGTGGCCGCGGCCGACGAGGCCGCTCTGTTCAAGCTCTACACCAAGGCCTTCTTCCGCCAGCGCGGCCTTGCCGCCTGCTTCATGGCGCAGCCCGACGCCGCGGCGCCGGGTCTCTCCGGCCACATTCACCTCTCGCTGTCCAAGGCCGACGGCACGCCGGCCTTTCACGATCCGGCCGCGCCGGACGGCGCCAGCGCCACGCTGCGGCATTTCGCCGGCGGCGTGCTGGCGCTGCTGCCCGAGCTGGCGGTGCTGGCCCTGCCGACGGTCAATTCCTGGCGCCGGCTCAGCCCCGGCAACTGGGCGCCGCGCACCGCCACCTGGTCGTTCGAGAACTACTCCACGGCAATCCGCGCGGTGACCGCGACGCCTGCCGCGGCGCGGCTGGAGTTCCGCCTGCCCGGCGCCGACGTGAACCCGCACCTTGGCCTCGCGCTCTTCCTTGCCGCCGGCCTCACCGGCATCGAGGAGGCGATCGAGCCGCCGCCGCCGGTCACCGGCGACGGCCGCACCGAGATGCCGCCCGGCACGCCGGCCCTGCCGCGCGACCTGTGGGAGGCCGCGGCCGCCTTCGCCGCCAGCCCGCGCGCCGCCGCCCTGTTCGGCGCCGCCTTCGTCGAGCGCTATGCCCTGTCGCGCCGGCACGAGGTGCTGGCCCTGGCCCGCGCCGTCAGCGGCGCCGAGAAGGCGCGCTATTTCGAGTCGCTCTGATGCCCGCCGCCGCCCGCGCCTTCATCATCCCGCTGATCGTTGCCACCGCGCTGTTCATGGAGAACCTGGACTCCACGGTGATCGCCACGGCGCTGCCCGCCATCTCCCGGTCGCTGAACGAATCGCCGCTGACCCTGAACATGGCGATCACCTGCTACCTGCTCAGCCTGGCGGTCTTCATCCCGGTCTCCGGCTGGGTCGCCGACCGCTTCGGCGCCCGGCGCGTGTTCCAGGGCGCCATCCTGGTCTTCCTGCTGGGCTCGATCGGCTGCGGCCTCAGCCAGAACCTCTGGCAGATGGTGGCGGCGCGCACGCTGCAGGGCATGGGCGGCGCCATGATGGTGCCGGTCGGCCGCCTGGTGATCCTGCGCACGGTGGAGAAGTCGCAGCTGGTCAAGGCCATGGCCTACCTGACCGTGCCGGCGCTGCTGGGGCCGGTGCTCGGCCCGCCGGTCGGCGGCTTCATCACCACCTACTTCACCTGGCGCTGGATCTTCTGGATCAACGTGCCGATCGGCCTGGTCGGGCTCTACCTGGCGCAGCGCGTGATACCCGACCTGAAGGAGCCGGTGGTGCCGCGCCTCGACGGCCGCGGCTTCCTGCTCTCCGGCCTTGGCCTCTCCGGCCTGGTCTTCGGCTTCGAGACGCTGGGGCGCGACGTGCTGCCGGACTGGATGACCGGGGCGCTGCTGAGCGGCGGTGCCTTCCTGGTGCTGCTCTATTGCCTGCACGCGCGGCGCGCCCAGGCGCCGCTGCTCGACCTGACGCTGCTGAAGGTGCCGACCTTCCGCGCCTCGGTCACCGGCGGCCTCTTGTTCCGCATCGGCATGGGCGCGCTGCCCTTCCTGCTGCCGCTGATGCTGCAGCTCGGCTTCGGCCTGAACCCGCTGCAGTCGGGCCTGCTGACTTTCGCCGGCGCGGCGGGCGCCCTGACCATGAAGTTCGTCGCCGGGCCTATCCTGCGGCGCCTCGGCTTCCGGCGTGTGCTGATCGCGAACACCGTGCTCTGCGCCGGCTTCCTGGCGCTGAACGCGCTCTTCACCCCGGCGACGCCGCACTGGCTGATGCTGGGCTGCTTCCTCGCCGGCGGCTTCTTCCGCTCGCTGGAGTTCACCGCGGTCAACGCGCTGGGCTATGCCGACATCGCCAAGGAGCGCATGAGCCGCGCCAGCGCCTTCGCCTCCATGGCGCAGCAGCTCTCGCTCTCGATCGGCGTCGGCCTCGGCGCGCTGGCGCTGCACTTCACCCTGGCCTATGCCGGCACCACGACGCCCGCCGCCGGCGACTTCGCCCCGGCCTTCCTGGTGGTGGCCTTCGTCACGCTGCTGGCGGTGCCGATTTTCCTCGCCCTGCCCGACCACGCCGGGGCCGAGGTCAGCGGCCGCCGCAAGCCTGCCCCGGCCGCGCCGGTCAGCGGCGGCGCGGCGGCCGAATAGCGCCGGTGATCGCCTTCCGCGCGCTGCTCGGCCCGGACCTGCCGCTGATCCGGCACTGGCTGGGGCAGCCGCACGTCACCCGCTGGTGGGGTCCTGCCGATGGCGAACTGGCGAAGATCCGCGCGCACCTCGACAAGCCCGACGGCGTTGAGTGCTTCCTCTTCAGCCTGGGGGCGCGGCCGGCCGGCTACCTGCAGTGCTACCGCCCCGCCGACTGGCCCGAAGGGCCCTTCGGCCCGCAGCCGCCGGACGTGCGCGGCCTCGACCTCTTCATCGGCGAGGCGGAGCTGCTGGGCCGGGGCCTCGGCACGCGCGTCATCCGCCAATTCCTCGACGGGCTCTTCGCCGCCGGCGTGCCGCGCGTGCTGATCGATCCCGATCCAGCCAACGCGCGGGCCATCCGCAGCTACGAGAAGGCTGGCTTCCGCGCCTTCGGGCGGGTCGAGGTCCATGCCCTGGGCCCCGCCCTGCTCATGGCCTGCGACCGGCCGTCCTCAGGCTAGAGCCTCTGCGACTTCTGCCAGGCCGGGCGGGCCTGGGCGGCGGCGAGCCAGGCCAGGATTTTCGGCCAGGCCTGCAGGCGGTCCTTGGCCACCAGCAGCCAGCCCAGCACCGTGGCGAGGTTCAGGTCCGCGACGGTGAAGCGCCCGCCGACCAGGTGGCCGTGGGCGGCTAGGTGCCCCTCCAGCGCGTCCAGCGGCCGCTGCAGGCGCTTGAAGGCGGCCTCGACCTTGGCCGGGTCGCGCTGCTCGGCGGGATAGAGCAGGACGTTCATCAGCACCTCGATGGCCGGCGGCTCGAACTCCGTCGCGGCAGCGAAGCTCCAGGCCGTCATCAGGCCGTCCTCGGCCAGGTCCTTCGGCGCCAGCGGGCCGCCATGCTTCTTCGCCAGGTAGAGGTTGATCGCCAGCGATTCGAAGAGGCCGAGGCCCTCGTCCTCGATCGCCGGGATGTGGGCGAAGGGATTGAGGCGCTTGAGCTCCGCGCTGCCGCCCGTGTCCTTCTGCGCGATCAGCACCCGCTCGTAGGGGATGCCCAGTTCCTCGGCCAGCCAGAGGGTGCGGTTGGCGCGCGAGCGGGTGATGCCATAGATCGTCAGCGTCATGTCTGTGAGCTCCGTCACGGAAGGGCAGCGGATGCTACGCAGCGCCACGATTCCGTCAAACCCGTGGCCTTCGCTTTGCACCCCGGCCCGGGTCCCGCCGCGTTGATGCCGGGGGACCCGGCTGCGTATCATGGCAGGCGAAGGTCCCCCATCCCAACCGGGGCCTGATGGCCTTCGCCGTGGAATCATGGGGTTAGGCCAGGGAAGGCGAGCGGCATGAGCCAGACGAACCCGACACCCGAGGGCGCGCCGCCGGCGGAGCGGCAGCGCCGCTTTCCGCTGGGCGTGGCCATTGCCTGCGTCGTCGCCGGCATCACCCTGCTGGTGCTGCTGCTGCCCGAGGTGCTGCTCTATCCCAAGGAGCCGCCGAAGCCGGAGCCGCCGAACTACGCGCAGGAACTCGAGACGCTGAAGGCGCACAACGACGCGCTGCAGGACGAGGTGCAGCGCATGGAGGCGCTGCTCGGCGCCGGCATCTGCCGCGCCGAGGACGGCACGCTCACCAATCCGACGACGCCGAACGGCCAGACGCCCGGCACGGTGCCGCAGCCCGGCACCACGACGCCGGGCGCGACGCCGACGCCGGCGCCCACCCCCGGCAGCCAGGGCAGCGTCCCGGAGATCCTGACGCCGGACGAGGCCGCCGTGCCCGGCGGTGCCGGCGGCACGACCCTGGCGCTGCCCGAGCTGCTGGACCAGTCGGTCGCGCTGGTCATCGCGCTCTATCCGGGCGGCCAGGGCTACGGCACCGGCAGCGGCTTCGCTGTCGCCCCCGGCCAGGTGGTGACCAACCGCCACGTGGTCGAGGGGGCCAGCGAGCTCTGGGTGGTGAACCCCGCCCTCGGCGGCGCGCAACCGGCCAAGGTGGTGGCCATCACGCCCACCAGCGAGCTGGGCCAGCAGGACTATGCCCTGCTGTCGGTGGCCGGCGCCGAGAAGCTGCCGGCGCTGACGCTGGCCGACCAGGGCGCCGGGCCCGAGCGCCTGACCAGCGTCGTGGCCGCCGGCTTTCCCGGCATGCTGCTCAGCACCGACGCCGACTATCAGCGGCTGATCGAGGGCGACGGCACGGCCGTGCCCAGCCTGGTGCTGACCCAGGGCATCGTCACGGTGGTGCAGGCCGGCGGCGCCGTGCCGCTGGTGATCCACTCGGCCCAGGTCTCGCCCGGCAACTCCGGCGGGCCGCTGGTCGACCTCTGCGGCCGCGTCGTCGGCGTGAACACCTTCGTGCAGGGCGACCAGACCGCGGCGCACATCAACTACGCCCTCTCCAGCGGCGACCTGCTGGGCTTCCTCAAGGCCAACGGCGTGCAGCCCCAGGCCAGCGGCGGGGCCTGCAACCCCGCCGCCATGACCGCCACGGCGAAGCAGGAGTAGGCCCTTGGCCGAGAAGCGCCTCGTCGCCTCCACGCCGCAGGGCGCGCTGCGCCTGCTGGGCAGCGGCGGCACCTTCGCGGTGCGCAACTTCCAGCAGATCCGCCAGTACCTGAAGGCCAGCCTGGGCGAGGAGACCGCGCGCCTGCTGGCCGAGCCGGCCTTCGACAACGCCAACGCACGCATCGACTGGTACGCGACGAGCGAGGCCGCGCCGACGCCGCTCTCGACCCTCGACCCGGCGGCGCAGGAAGCCCTGCGCGCCAAGCTGCAGGAGCGGCGCCAGCGCATCCAGGGCCTGGCCGAGGCGCTGTCGAAGCGCGAGCAGCAGTCGGCCCTGCTGCTGGGCGAGCTGCTGCGCCAGGCGCTCTCGGTGCCGAACGAGGAGGCGCTGCTGGCCGCCGACGGCGAGCCGCTGCTGATCAACTGGGGCAGCGCCGCCGACCAGCCGCGCGATTCCTCCAGCGGCACGGTGCTGGCCGGGACGATGCGCGGCGCGCCACAGAAGCCGGCGCCGGTCCCAGCCCCGGTCGCCGCCACGCCGGTCGCCGCCGTTGCGACAGTTCCGCCGCGGCGCGGCGCCGGCTACTGGCTCTGGGCGCTGCCGCTCTGGCTGCTCTTTGCCATCATCATGTCGGTGATCTACTACGAGCTGCTGGAGGCCTGCGGCGCTTCGGGCCCTGGGCCGGAGGACAACGACAACCCCTTCATCACCTTCTGCCCTGGCGAGGCCGTGGCCGACACCGGCCCGCCGCCCGCGCTGGTCCAGGAGCGCGAGCGCGCCGCGACCCTGAAGGAACGGCTGCGCCAGCTTGAGATCCAGGCGGTCGAGGCGCGGCGCGAATGCAGCCGTCCGCAGCCCGGCGGCAAGCCGGCGACGCCGACGCCTGGCCCCGGTCCCACGCCCTCGCCCACCCCGACGCCGGCCCCTGCGCCACAGCAGTAGGTCACCCTTCCCGCCGGGCCGAACCTGCTATGGTTGGCCCGGAGCCTCACCAGGAGTTGCCCTTCGCCCATGGCGCATGAGCTGCCGACCTACGCCTCGCCGACCGTGATCGTGCCGCAGAGCGGGATCCAGTTCCTGGACTTCGCCTTCGACCTGGCGCGCCACGCCCGGCTTTCGGCCGCCTTCTGGGAGGAGCCGCGCCCCGACAAGCTGGGGCCCGACGGCCAGCCGCTGGTGCTGCTGCGCAAGCTGAACCAGGACGCCGAGGGCAACCTGGTCTTCTGGGACGACGAGACGAAACAGCTCCGCACCGCGCCCGAGGACACCAGCTACAAGATCTCCGCCGCCAAGGCGCTGGAGGCCTTCGCCGGCCAGTGGCTGCCCTTCCCGCTGCTGCACCTGGCCGAGCGCGGGCCGGACGGGCGCGATTCCTTCCGCCAGGGGCCGACCACCTGGGCGCGCCTCCTGGTGCAGCCGGTGACCCCGGCGCGCGCCGGCGATCCGACGCACCGCGTCGTGGTGGCGCTGGAGACCAAGCTGCAGGGCGCCATCGGGCCGGAGGAGATGGCCGCCGGCCGCCCCTATCACCTGCCGAGCGAGGAGGACGCGGCGACCGGCGCCACCTTCCGCTTCGCCGACGACCACGCCGAGAACGCCTGGTTCCTCAACCTGCCCTGGGTCGCCGAGTGGCTGGCCGAGGCCTTCAAGGACCACAAGCAGGCGCTGAAGCCCGGCCGCCCGGTCGGCCCCGACGACTTCCCCTATGTCTGCGAGCACTGGGCGCGCTACGCCACGCTGATCGACCTCCTGAAGGAAGCGATCAGCGTTCCCGATCTCAAGCTGGCCGATACCAACTCGGCCTCGACCCTGAAGCCGATCGACGTCGACCTGGTGCTCGACGTCGGCAACAGCCGCACCTGCGGCCTGCTGTTCGAATCGCTGGGCGAGTCCTTCTCGATGCGCAACGCCTATGTCCTGGCGCTGCGCGACCTCTCGCGGCCCTGGCTCTGGACCGAGGACCCCTTCGAGAGCCGGATCGAGTTCGCCCGCCCCTTCTTCGGGCGCGACCACATCCGCACCGGCCGCCCCGACCTCTTCCACTGGCCGAGCCTGGTGCGCGTCGGGCCGGAGGCGGCGCGCCTGGCCAGCGAGATCCAGGGCACCGAGGGCGCCACCGGCCTCTCCAGCCCCAAGCGCTACCTCTGGGACACGCGGCGCGCCCGCCAGCCCTGGCGCCTCAATACCGCCGAGGCGCCCTTCTGGGAGAAGGAAGCCGAGATCGGCGGCGCGGTGACCGCGCTGGTGACCGAGGAGGGCGAGGTGATCTCGGCCCTGCCGGCCAGGCCCGGCGAGCTGCCGCCGGTCTCCGCCGTGCTGCCGCTGTTCAGCCGCTCGGCGCTCTATTCCTTCATGCTGGCCGAGATCCTCTTGCAGGCGCTGATGATGATCAACGCGCCGGGCACAAGGGCGCGGCGCCAGCACGCCGACGTGCCGCGCCGCCTGCGCCGCCTGATCCTGACCCTGCCGCCGGCCACGCCGCTGGCCGAGCAGCGCATCCTGAAGCAGCGCGTCGAGGGCGCCATCCAGCTCATCTGGGAGCTGCTGGGCTGGGACCTCTCGGGCTCGGCGCTGCACGAGCGTCCGCAGGTCAAGGTCGACTGGGACGAGGCGAGCTGCACCCAGCTCGTCTACCTCTACACCGAGATCACGCAGAAGCTGCAGACCACGGCGCGCGACTTCTTCCAGGTCATGGGCAAGGCGCGGCCCGACGCCGGCGTCGGCCGCAAGGAGGAGCCGACGCTGCGCGTCGCCTCGATCGACATCGGCGGCGGCACCACCGACCTCATGATCATCACCTACGGCCTGGAGGGCGACCGGGCCATGGTGCCGCTGCAGAACTTCCGCGAGGGCTTCCGCGTCGCCGGCGACGACGTGCTGGAGGCGGTGGTGGAGCACCACGTGCTGCCGGCCATCGGCCGGGCGCTGAAGGCAGCCGGCCTCGACGACGCCGACGAGTTCCTGGCCCGCCTCTTCGCCGCCGATCGCGCCGGCCAGGCGGAGCAGACGCGCCTCGCCCGCGCCGTCTTCGTCGCCCAGGTGCTGGCGCCGGTCGGGCTGGCGCTGCTCGGCGAGTACGAGCGCCTGGGACCGAACGGCGGGCCGCCGGTGGCCAAGACGCTGGCCGACTGCTTCGCCGGCCGCACACCGCCGACGGCGGAGGCCCGCGCCTATCTGGAGGCCGAGGCGGCGCTGCGCGTCAGCGGCGACTTCAGCCTGGACGCGGTCGAGTTCGTCATGGTGCCCGAGGAGATCGCCAAGACCGTCGAGGCGGTGATGGAGGCCGTGCTGAGCGACCTCTGCGAGGTGGTCTATGCCTACAACTGCGACCTGGTGCTGCTGTCGGGCCGCCCCTCGCGCCTGCCGGCGCTGACCGAGTTCGTCAAGGCACGCATGCCGGTGCCGCCGGACCGCGTGATCCCGATGCACAGCTACCGCGCCGGCGAGTGGTATCCCTTCGGCGACAGCAAGCTGCGCGTCGCCGATCCCAAGACCACCGCCGCCGTAGGCGCAATGCTCTGCGCCGTGGCCGAGGGCCAGCTCGAGGCCTTCTCGCTGCGCACCGACCGGCTGCGCATGCGCTCCACCGCGCGCTACATCGGCGAGATGGAGATCAACGGCCAGGTGCGGAAGGAGCTTTTCGCCAACATCGACCTGGACCAGCCGGGCACGCAGCAGAAGCCCTGCGAGGTGGAGCTTTTCGCGCCGATCTTCCTCGGCTTCCGGCAGCTTCCCATCGCGCGCTGGACGGCGACGCCGCTCTACTACCTCGAGTTCCGCAACCCGGAGGAGGCGAGCCGCCTGCCGCGGCCGCTGAAGGTCACGCTGGAGCGGCGCGACGCCCGGCGCGAGGAGGACCGCGAGGCCAGCCTGGAGGATTTCCGCGTGGTCGAGGTGGTGGACGCCGAGGGCGGCCCGCGCCGTAACACGGTGGTCAACCTGCGCCTGCAAACCTTGAAGTCGGAGGCCGGCTACTGGCTGGACACCGGCGTGCTGGCGGTGAGCTAGGAAGCGACATGGACGAGTTGGACAGCAAGCTGGGTGCCGAGTGCCGCAAGGCCGCCGAGGCGGCGGGCCAGGCGCTGGGCTGGGTGGCGGACAACGCCGGGCGCGTCGGGGCCGAGCGGCCCTCGCTGGAGCGGCGCCTGCGCAAGGCGACGGTGACGGCCGGCAAGCTGGCGCTGGCGGCCGAGCGGCCCATGTGCGTCGGCGTCTTCGGCCCGAGCCAGGCCGGCAAGTCCTACCTCATCTCCGCCCTGGCGCGGCCCAAGGCGGCCGAGGGCGGCCAGCCGGAGGACCTGATCGCCGAGTTCGCCGGCATCCCCGGCGGCCTCTCCTTCGTGCGCCACATCAACCCGCAGGGCGGCGGCGAGGCCACCGGCCTGGTCACCCGCTTCACCATCCGCAAGCAGCCGGCACCGGCCGGATTTCCCGTCGCCTTCCGCCTGCTGTCGGAACTCGACGTGGTGAAGATCCTGACCAACACCTACCTGTCGGACTTCAAGGACGAGGAGGAGAAGCCGGCCTCGGCCGAGGAGGTGGCGCGCGCGCTGACCGAGGCGCGCGGCGCGGCGCTGCCTTCGCCGCAGGACCGCCTCTCCATCGACGACTTCTATGACCTGCGCGAGTACGCCGACAAGTATTTCCGCGGCCACGAGTTCATCAAGGCGCTGGGCGCCACCTACTGGGGCGAGCTGGAGCGCCTGGGCCCCCGCCTGCCGGCCGCGGCGCGGGTGAAGCTGCTCTCGCTCCTCTGGGGCCGCCACGCCTTCTTCACCCAGATCTACACGCGCCTCCAGGCGGCGCTGGCGCAGCTCGACTTCGCGCCGGAAGCCTTCGCGCCGATCTCCGCCCTGCGCGACCCCGACGCCGGTGCGAACGAGGGGCCGCGCCGCGATTCCATCATCGACGTCAACACGCTCTATGCCCTGGCCGAGCCGGGCGCTGAGACCATCCAGGTGCGCACCCCGGCGGGCCGCGAGGTGGCGGTGGCGCGGCCGGTGGTGACGGCGCTGATCGCCGAGCTGCGCATCGAGATGCAGAAGCAGCCCTGGCCCTTCTTCGAGCACACCGACCTGCTGGACTTCCCCGGCGCGCGGGTGCGCGAGAACTATACGGTCAAGCAGGTGACCGAGAATCCCGAGCTGGTGCCCAAGTGTTTCCTGCGCGGCAAGGTCGCCTATCTCTTCGAACGCTACTGCGCCGAGCTCGAGCTCTCCTCGATGCTGCTCTGCATCGGCCCCTCCAACCAGGAGGTGCGCACGCTGCCGAAGATGATCGAGGACTGGGTGGCGGCGACGCACGGCTCGACCCCGGCCGAGCGCGCCAAGCAGGAGACCCTGCTGTTCTTCGTGCTGACCAAGTTCGATACCGAGTTCGACGAGAAGGCCGGCAAGCTCGATCCCGCGCTCGCCTTCGACACGCGCCTGCGCCACAGCCTGACCGAGTTCTTCGGCGCCACCGGCGCCTGGGTCGAGGAATGGCACCCGGGGCAGCCCTTCAACAACAGCTACTGGCTGCGCAGCCCCAATGCCTATGCCGAGGGCCTGTTCGACTTCTCGGCCGAGCGGCGCGAGCTGAAGATCCACGACCACAAGCGCCAGCGCCTGGCCGAGATCAAGCCGCTCTACCTCTCCACCGCGCTGGTGCAGCGGCACATCGCCGACCCGGAGCGCGCCTGGGAAGAGGGCCTGCGGCTCAACGACGGCGGCGTCACCTGGCTGGCGGAGAACCTGGCGCCGGTCTGCAATCCCACCATCAAGCGCCGGCAGGTCGCGGCGCGCCTGGCCGAGCTGGTGGCGCAGCTCGCCCAGGTGCTGAAACCCTTCCACATCTCGGGCGACATCGCCGAGGAGCGCGAGAAGCGCCTGGCGCAGGCGCTAGAGAGCCTGGGCGAGCTGGAGGCGCTGGCCGAGCAGGGCCGCTTCGGCACGCTGCTGGGCGCCTTCCAGGTGGAGACCGACCAGCTCGCCGACCTCTACCTCAAGGTCTCGGCCACGGCCGACGGCGAGCCGGCCAAGGCGGCCGAGGCGGCGAAGCCCAAGGCCAGCGGACGGCTGCTGGGCCGCATCGCCGGGGTCAACGCCGGCAACGGCCCGGCGGCCGAGGCGCCCGCCGCCGGCGCGCCGCCGGGCGAGCGCCGCGCCGAGCGCTATGCCGCGGCGGTGATGGAGGGCTGGATCGACGAGATGCGGCAGACCGCGGCGGACGAGGACTTCCTGCGCCGCCTGCAGGTCGGCGGCGGCGCGCTCTCCACCCTGGTCAGCGAGCTGGCCCAGGCGGCCGAGCGGCTGAAGCTGGGCCAGGCGATCCGCGAGCGCCTGCGTCAGGCGCAGGGCGTGCCGAAGCAGCCGCGCCATGCCATGGCCGGGGGCGCGCTGGCGGCCGGCGAGGCGATCAATCGCTTCGTCGCCGGCCTGGGATTCGAGCGCGTGCCGGCCGAACAGCGGCCGAAGACGCAGGACGCGGCCGGCCGCGAGCGGCCGATCTTCACCCGCAACGTGGCGACGGGCGAGGTGCCGAGCCTGCCGGCCGAGCCGCAGCGCTACGACGACCAGATCGCCGTCGACTGGATGGCCGGCTTCCTGAAGCTGGTGGAGGACAACGCCGCGACGCTGGAGGGCGCGCAGCTCGACATCGAACAGAACGCGCGCCTCGGCCGCCTGTTGCAGACGCTGGGCCACGTCGGCCACAGCGTGGACAGCGGGGCAGTAGGATAGGTCATGGCCTTGCGTCTCCTCCTGCGCCAGGACAGCAGCGTCCCCGGCGGCGGCCACGCCCTGCTCTACCTGCAGGGCGCCAGCCGCGCACCGGCCGACGCGCGCCTGGTGATCCGCCGCCTGGCGCCCGAGGCCTGGCTCGGCCCGGCCGGCTGGCAGCAGACCCGCGCCGAGGTGACGGTGGAGGGACCGGAGCGCGCCGAGGGCGCGGCGGTGCTGAAGCTCGGCCCCGCCGTGGTCGACCGCATCGCGCCCTGGACCAAGGTCGAGGTGACGCTGCCCTCGCTGAACGAGAGCCAGGTCATGGTCTGGCCGACGCTCGAGCAGTCGCCGGGTGGCGGCGCCGGCGCCGGCCTGGTCGCCTTCGGCGGCCGCCGGCCGCCCGGCCGGCAGGAACCGCGCCTGGTGCAGCCCGAGCCGCCGGCACCGGAGCCCGAGCCGCCGCCGCCGCCAGCCCCCGCGCCAGCGCCGGTGCTGGCCGCCGATCCGCCGCCGGTCCCACCGCCGCGGAAGCGCAAGCGCCGTGCCTGGCCCTGGGTGCTGCTGGCGCTGCTGCTGGCCATCGCCGGCCTTGGCGTCTGGCAGTGGCAGACCGGCGAGCCGGAGCGCCTGCTCTGCCAGTGGGGCGTGCCCGAGATGGGCATCCTCACCTGCGAGAAACCGGTGGTGGACGCCTGCCCCGCGACGCTGCCGCTGGACCAGCGCAGCGACTGCTATCTCAAGTCGCTCGACGCCGCCGCGCTCTTCGCCCTGGCCGAGCAGCTCGGCGTCAGCGGCAGGCCGGGCGAGCGCGACCTCGCCTGGACCCTCTTCGCCGCCCTGGAGGATCGCGGCTATGCGCCGGCGACCTTCGAGCTCGGCCTCTGCTACGACCCACTGCTGCCGCAGGGCTGCTCGCTGCAGCCGCGCCTTGCCGCCAACGCGCGCCAGGCGCTGGAGCACTACACCCGCGCCGACGTCGCCGGCGCCGCCGAGGCCAAGGCCCGCATCGGCGCGCTCTGCGGCTGGCTGAACGGTCAGACCGACCTCGCCGCGCAGGCGGCGAAGCTGGAGTTCTGCAAGTGACGTACCCTCTCCCCCCGTGGGAGAGGGTGTGAGCGAAGCGAGCGGGTGAGGGGGGTCGGTACGGCCGGTGCCGCGCGCGCGGACGTGGCGGGAGTCGCACCGACCCCCCTCACCCCGACCCTCTCCCACCAGGGGAGAGGGGGTACCCAACAGGAGCGAGTGCCATGGCCCGCCTTCTTGTCTTCCTCCTCGCCCTCCTCCTGCCGCTCGGCGCCGCCGCGGCCGAGCCGCTGAAGCAGCCCGGCAAGGAGCAGCTCTACCAGCGCGTCCTGACGCGGCCCGACGCGGTGATCCGCGCGGCGCCGGACGCCGCGGCCAAGGCGGTCGACACGCCGCCGCCCTTCGCCGTGCTCTACGTCTTCGAGCGCAAGACCGTGGGCAGCGCCGAGTGGCTCGCCGTCGGCGCGCCCTTCGCCGGCCCGGCGCTGGGCTGGATCGAGGCCGACAAGACCGTGGCCTGGTCGCAGCAGCTGCTGCTCGCCTTCTCCAACCCGGCCTACCGGCTGCGCAACCTCTTCTTCGATACGAAGGAGAGCGCGAAGAGGTTCTACGAGGACGAGAACCTGGCGCAGGCCGCCGAGTCCGCGCTGGCCGCCGCCGACGCCGGCACCCCGCCGGCCGGCAGCGGCATCGTCTCGGTCGAGCCCAAGCTGTTTCTCGACATCAACGAGAACCTCTACCTGCTGCCGATCCTGGACAGCGAGGACTACCTGCTGGGCGGCGTCTTCCCGGCCAACCTGGTGAAGATCGCCTCGATCCCGGTGGAGGCGCCGCCGCCAGATCCGACCGCCAAGCTGCAGGACTTCGACGCCGCGGTGGTCTTCGTCATCGACACCACGCGCTCGATGGACCCCTACATCGAGCGGGTGAAGGACGCGGTGCGCAAGCTCAGCGCCGAGCTGGCCGGCACGCCGGTCGGCGACAAGCTGAGCTTCGGCATCGTCGCCTTCCGCGACAACACCGACGTGGCGCCGGGCGTGGACTACGTCTCCAAGGTGATCCTGGCGCCGACCAAGGGCGCCAAGCCGGCCGACCTGGAAGCGGCGCTGGCCGGCCTCGGCGCCGCCACGGCCTCGACCCAGACCTTCAACGAGGACGGCATGGCCGGCATGGAGACCGCCCTCGGCCTCGCCAACTGGGACGAGTTCGGCGGGCGCTTCGTCATCTACATCAGCGACGCCGGCGCGCGCAGCGGCGAGGACCCGCTGGGCGCCACGCACAAGAACCCGGCGGAAATCAACGCCCTGGCGCGCGAGCGCGGCATCGCCACGCTGGTGCTGCACCTGAAGACCGAGGCCGGCAAGGCCTATCACCACCTGGCCGAGCAGCAGTACCAGGCGCTCGCCGCCTGGCCCGGTATCCAGCCGCTCTACTTCCCGATCGAGAACGGCGACGTCGCCGCCTTCGGCAAGGCGGTGGACGACGCCACCAGCCAGATCGTCTCGATCATCGACACCTCGCTCGGCGGCGGTCTGGTCGACCCGGCGGCGACGCCGGGCACGCAGGTGCAGCAGGCGACGCGCCTCGTCGGCCTCGCCATGCAGCTTGCCTACCTGGGCCGCACCGGCGGCCAGGGCGCGCCCGACCTCTTCGAAGCCTGGACGCTCGACCGCGCGATGGACAATCCGACCGACCTCGCCTTCGAGCTGCGCGTGCTGCTGAACCGCACGCAGATCAACGACCTCTCGGACCGCCTGAAGGCGCTGCTCGACGCCGCCACGCAGGCGAAGCAGACCGGCAGCCAGGACTTCTTCCGCCTGCTGCGCACCACCATGGCACGCTTCGTGCAGGACCCGGCCCAGCTCGCCAAGGCCGACCAGGTCGGCGACTTCCTGAACGAGTTCCTCGCCGCCCTGCCCTACCGCAGCCAGATCCTCTCGATCGACGAGGCGAGCTGGCAGTCGATGGGCCCGGCGGCGCAGGACGAGATCCTGTCCGGCATCCGCTCCAAGCTCGCCGCCTACCAGCTGCTCTACGACGACGTGAACCGCTGGACCGCGCTGTGGCAGGGCGCGCCGACCGCCGAGCTGGTCTATCCCATCCCGCTCGCGCTGCTGCCATGAGTCCGCGCGCGTGAGCGAACCCGTCCCGCTGCTGCGGGTCGAGCGCCTGGCCAAGCGGCGCGCCGGCGCCGACCGCAGCTTCACGCTGGAGGTGCCGGCCCTGGCGCTGGCCCCCGGCCAGGCGCTGGCCCTGGTCGGCCCCTCGGGCTGCGGCAAGTCAACGCTGATCGATCTGCTGGCCTTGGCCCTGGCGCCGGACCGCGCCGCGCTGTTCCACCTGCGCGTCGCCGGCGGACGGCGCTGGCTCGACGTCGCGCGCGCCTGGGGCGAGCGCAAGGAGGACCTGCTGGGTCGCGCCCGCGCGCTGACCCTGGGCTATGTGCTGCAGACCGGCGGGCTGCTGCCCTTCCTCACCGCCGGGCGCAACATCGCACTGCCGGCGGAGCTGGCCGGGCGCCTCGACCGCGATTGGATCGCCACGCTGGCGGAGCGTCTGGGCATCGCGGCCCTGCTGAACGAGATGCCGGCGAAGCTGTCGGTCGGGCAGCGCCAGCGCGTCGCCGTGGCCCGCGCGCTGGCGGCGCGCCCACCACTGGTGCTGGCCGACGAGCCGACCGCCGCGCTCGACCCGGCCAACGCTGAGGTGGTCATGGGCCTGCTGCTGGCGGCGACGCGCGAGGCCGGCGCCGCCCTGCTGCTGGCGACGCACGACCGCGCCCTGGCGCAGCGGCTGGGCCTGCCGCTGGCCGGCTTCCAGGTGAGCGAGCAGGACGCGGCGGTGACGGCGCGCCTGGTGGCGGCATGACGCGCGGCCTGGTCCTGCGCCTGGCGCTGGCGGAGGCGCGGCACGAGCGGCGCTTCCTGCTGCTCTCGGCCATCGGCCTCGCCGCCGTGCTGGCGCCGCTGCTGGTGCTGCTGGCGCTGAAGGTCGGCGTGGTCGACGTACTGCTGACGCGCCTGCTGTCCGACCCGGCGAACCGCGAGATCAAGGTGGCGCTGCACGGCGACTACGACCGCGCCTTCCTCGACGAGCTGGCGGCCCAGCCGGATGTCGCCTTCCTGGTGCCGCAGACGCGCTCCCTCGCGGCGACAGCGCTGCTGGCGGCGCTGGACGCCGAGCCGCAGCGGACCGCCGACGCCGAGCTGATCCCCAGCGCCGCCGGCGACCCGCTGCTGCCCGCCGGCCTGGTGCTGGGCGAGCGCGAGATCGCGCTTTCCGCCGACCTCGCCGAGCGGCTGAGGCGCAAGGCCGGCGACCGCCTTCGCCTCATCGTCGCGCGGCAGACGAACGGGCAGGAGCAGCGCGTCTTCCTCGACCTGACGGTCGGCGCCGTGGTGCCGCGCGGGCGGCTCGGCGGGCGCAACGCGCTGGTGCCGGCGCCGCTGCTGGAGGCGCTGGAGGACTATCGCGACGATGTCGAGGTGAAGACCTTTGGCTGGAGCGGATCGCGCGAGCCGCCGCTGCCGGAATCGCGGCACTACGCGCGCTTCCGTCTCTATGCCACCAGCCTGGAGGCCGTGGCGCCGCTGGCCGACCACCTGGCGCGCCTGGGAGTGGAGACCGTGACCCGCGCCGCCGATATCGACAGCGTGACGCAACTGAACCGCAGCCTCACGCGCATCTTCGCCATCATCGCCGGCCTCGGCGGCCTCGGCTACGTCGCCGCGCTGGCGGTCAGCCTGCTGACCGACGTTGAGCGCAAGCGCCGTACCCTGGCACTGCTCCGCCTGCTGGGCCTGCCGCGCCGGGCGCTCGGCGCCCTGCCGCTGCTGCAGGCCGGGATCATCGCGCTGACCGGATTCCTCCTGGCCCTGGGCCTTTACTGGATCGCCGCCCAGGTGGTGAATCGCGCGTTCGCCGAAGGACTTATCCCTGGCGAACGCCTCGCCGGCCTGCCGCCGGGGCATATCCTGGTCGCCTTGGCCGTAACACTGCTGGTGGCTCTCGGTGCCGCGGCCTGGGCCGCGCGCCGTGCTGCGCGCGTGGAACCGGCGGAGGGCTTGCGCGATGCCTAGTCGCCGCCTGCGATGGCGGACCAAGAAACCCTCTCCCGTGGGAGAGGGTGCGCGTGACAGCGCGCGGGTGAGGGACTTTGGTGCGACTGGCACGGACCAGCCACCGACCAACCTCCCTCACCCCGACCCTCTCCCAAGGGAGAGGGGGGACTGCGGGATACGCGCGCGGCTGCTTGCCCTTCTTCTCGCCCTCCTCCCCCTGCCGGCGCTGGCCGATCCCTGGCCGCAGGCGCTGAGCAACCCGCAGCCGGCCGACGGCGACCTGGTCCTGCCGCTGCCCTGCGGCGGGGCCATGGCCTTCCGCTGGGTGGCGACGCCGGCCGGGCCCTCGTGGCTGGACGACCTGCAGGTCTTCATGGGCCGCGCGGCGGACGAGGCCAGCTACAACGAGTACGCCCACCTCTCGCACCTCGCCGGCGGCCTCTCGCCCGACGGCAAGGCGGCGGACCGCGGCTACTGGCTCGGCAAGTACGAGGTCAGCCAGGCACAGTGGAACGCCGTGATGGGCGGCGGCGACTGTGGGACGCCGGAGGCCACCGGCCGCCGCGCCGCCGGCGGGCATTCCTGGTTCGAGGCCGTGGCCTTCAGCCAGCGCCTGACCGAGTGGCTGCTGGCCGAGCAGCCGGGCGCCCTGCCCAAGGCCGGGGAGACCACGGCCTACCTGCGCCTGCCGACCGAGGAGGAGTGGGAGTACGCCACGCGCGGCGGCAGCGCCGTGACCGAGGCGGAGTTCCGCGCCGGCCTCTTCCCGCTGCAGGGCCCGCTCTCGGCCTATGCCTGGGCGCAGGAAAGCCAGGCCTGCCAGGGCAAGCCGCAGCCGGTCGGCCTGCTGAAGCCCAATCCGCTGGGCCTCTACGACCTGCTGGGCAACGTCGAGGAGATGATGCTGGAGCCCTATCAGGGCACGCTGGCCGGCCGGCCGCACGGCCAGGTCGGCGGCCTGGTGGCGCGCGGCGGCTCCTGCCTGCTGAACGCCAGCCAGTTCCGCTCCGCCCTCAGGACCGAGTATCCGCTGTTCGACGCCCACAGCGGCAAGGCCACGGCACTGCCCTACCTGGGCTTCCGCCTGGTGATCGCCGCGCCGCTGGCAGTGGACGCCGGCCGCATCGCCGCGCTGAAGCAGGAGTGGAGCGAGACCTCGGCGGCGCGCGACCTGCCGGCCGACGCCGATCCCCTGGCCGTGGTCGACCAGGTGGCGGGCGAGCTGACCGACCTGGCCGCCAAGGACCGCCTGTCGCAGGCGCTGCTGGCGCTGCGCAGCCGCGAGGGCGCGCAGAAGGAGGCCGAGGCACGGTCGCTGCAGTCGCTGCTGCTGGCCGGCACGGCCATGGCCAAGTCCTACTACGACCTGGCGAAGAACCAGCAGGCGCTGGAGCGCCTGGCCGCCGACTACCAGGTACAGCTCGACAAGAACCCCGACCCGGCCTCGGCGACGCACAAGCAGTACCAGGCGCTGATGGACAGCCTGAAGGGCAAGCAGGCGGAACTCGCCGGGCGCATCGCGCTGGCCGGCGCCGCCTATCTCGAGGTGCTGCTGCAGACCGCCGCGGGCGCCGACGCCGCGGCGCGGGCGCAACAGCTCGAACAGCTCGGCGGCCGCATCCAGCGCCTGGGCGACCTGGCCGCCGGCAGCGATGCCGCGGCGCGGGCGCAGCTCCTCGACCTCGCCGCCTGCGTGGTGGCCCAGGCCGACGACCAGGCCAAGCGCCAGCCCGAGGCGGCGGACGTTTACCTGCAGGAGCTGGCGGGTTTGGCAGCCAAGCCCGGCAGCAAGACCGCCAGCGGCTGCCGCCTCTGACCGAAGTGCTAGGATAACCCCCCTTGGAGAACGCCATGACTGCCATCGCCCACGAGACGACTAGCAAGACCGCCGGCCCGCTGCGCCGCGCCGCGACGCTGCTGCTCGCCGCCTGCCTGGCGCTGACCGGCTGCGCCTCCAGCCGCGGCACGGCGCCCAGCTTCGACGCCGGCGCACCCAACCTGTCGCCCGACCAGCGCACGGTGCGCGAGGCGGCGCAGAGCGTCACCCCACCCGAGGACCAGGGCGGCAACGACTGGTTCGGCGACAACGCCATCGTGATCCTGGCGGCGGCCGGCTGCGTCGCCGGCGCGGTGGTCGGCGGCTCGGCCCGTGGCTGCCTGACCGGCGCGGTGATCGGCGGCCTGGCCGGCGCGGTGGCGCGCATCACCATCTTCGACAAGCGCGACGACTATGCCAGCGACGAGGAGTTCGTGCAGGCCGTGTCGGAGGAGATGGACCGTGTGCTGGCCGAGAACGAGCGCCTGGTTCCGGCCGCCGAGCGCATGGCCGACGCGCACGAGTTGACCCTGGCGCAGCTCAAGGAGGCCTACGACCGCGGCACCGTCTCGAAGGACGAGTACCGCCGGCAGGTCGAGCCCCTGCTGGTCGACGAGAAGGCCCTGGCCTACATCGTCGAGTCAAACAAGCAGCTGGCCAGCGACCTGGACAAGGCGCTGACCGGCGTCACGGTCGCCACCTCGACGCAGAAGCGGCTGGAGGACCAGGAAGGCGACTTCCTGGCCGATTCCGGCCGCATCGAGTACGCCCAGGAACGCCTGTCAGGCGCGCTGGCCCAGGTGCCGAAGGAGGTTCTGAGGTAGCCGCCCTCGCCCTGGGCAAAACCCGCCGCCGGTCTTTGATGGCGGGGCTGTGCCACGAAGTCGCCACGTATCACTCTGAAGCTTTGCCGTCGGAGTTCGTCCCATGCTGAGACAGGTTATGGTCCTGGCCACCGCCGCGAGCCTGGCTTTGTCGGGCTGCGCCGGCGGCCACTCCTCGCGCTACAGCACCAGCTCTTCCAGCCACCTGACGAACGATCAGAAGGTGCTGCGCGCCAATGCCGAGCGCGTCGATCCCGACGCCGCCGGCAGCGACACGGTCGGCGAGGCCGTGGTGCTGGGCGCCGTCATCCTGGGCGCCGTGGGCTGCGGCATCGCCCTGCTGGCCGGCGGCGACGGTGGCGACTGCGCCGCGGCCGGCGTCGGCGGCGCCGCGATCGGCGCGGCCGGCGGCTCTGTCCCCGGCAAGATGGTGCAGAAGGAGCAGACGGACAACGCCAGCCGCGAGGCCTATCTGGCCGACGTGATCGACGCCGCCGACCGCGAGATCGCCGAGAACCGGCGCGCCGCCGACGCCGCCCAGCGTGTCACGGCGCAGCACGAGCGACGCATCGCCCAGCTCAACGCGCAGTACGCGCAGAAAAAGATCAGCCGGCGCGACTACAGCGACGAGGTGGCCGAGATGTCGGTCGACCGCGACGCCATCGCCCTGGCGGTCGAGACCAACCGGCAGAAGATCGCCGAGCTGCAGGACCTGATCGACGAGGGCGGCAGCGCCGCCGACCTGCGCGCGCTGCGCGAGCGGCGCGACGCGCTGGACGAGGAGAACCGCGCGCTGGAGCGCCAGCTCGAGGAGATGGTGGCGCTGCTGTCGTCGACCCCGTCCGAGGTGCAGTCGTGAGGCTTGCGCTGACGCTCGCCGCGCTGCTTGCCCTGCCGGCGCTGGCCGGCTGCGGCGGCTGCAGCGGCGATCCGACCAGGGAAGGCTTCATCTGCGGCGTCAACTCGCTGAACAAGGGCACCTACGACCAGCGCCAGAAGGAACTGGAGGCCGAGGCCGCCGACAAGCAGCAGGAGGCGCGCCTCAGCGCCGAGGAGCGCGCGGCGGCCGAGGCGCGCGAGCAGCAGAGCGAGGTCGAGGCCCGCGCGCTGGAGCAGAAGCTGGCCGACCTGGACCGCGCCATCGCCAACCGCGAGGCCGAGCTGAAGCAGGCCAAGGCCAAGGCCGGCGGCAGCCGCGCCGAGGAGCTGAAGGCGCTGGAGAAGCAGCTTGCCGAGCTGCAGAAGCGCTACGACCAGGTGCAGCAGGACGCCGCGCAGTCCGCCGCCACCCAGGCCGAGATCGACGAGCTGGAGGCGCGCAACGCCGAGCTCCGCCGTCTGCTCGACCAGATGATCCAGAGCCTCTAGGGCCATGGCCGCGCCGGGGGACGAGGCACCGCGGAAGGAGCGCAGCAGCGGGCGCCGCGCCGCGCTGCTCGCCGCCTGGTTGGCGCTGGTCGCTATCCTCGGCGCGCTGGCGGTCGTCACCCTGCACGGCTGCGGCATCCGCCTGTTCGGCGAGACGCTGCTCGACTTCTGCCCCAAGGAGGCCGAGCAGCCGCAGGGACCGCCGCCCGCGCTGCTGGCCGAGCGCGACCGCGCCGACCGCCTGGACGAGCGGCTGCAGAACCTGAAGCTCGAGGTCGCGGCCATCGACTACTGCCCGCCGCCCCCCGAGGTGCAGGTGGCCGAGAAGGAACCGGAAAAGCAGCCGGAAAAGCCGCCCGAGAAGGAGACGCCGAAGGAGCCGGACTGCCGCGAGGTGCCGCCGGAAGAGCGCAAGGTCGACCTCTACCTGCTGCTCGACGCCTCTGGCTCCTTCGAGGAGGACATGCCCTCGATCCGCAAGACGGTGCAGGACCTGATCCAGCGGGCGGCGCAGGGCAAGATCAAGGGCAAGATCCGCCTGGGCCTCGGCAGCTTCATCGACAAGCCGATCCCGGCCTATCCGCAGCTCTATACCTACAAGCACCACCAGAGCCTGACCGAGGATTTCGCGGCGGTGCTGAAGGCCCTGCGTGGCATCAAGATCTACGAGAACTACGACGAGCCCGAGGCGCAGCTGGAGGCCATGCTGGAGGCCGCCGGGCGCGCCGGGCAGATCGGCTACGACGGCGAGGCCGAGCGCCTGCTGGTGGTCATCACCGACGCCGACTACCACCGCGCCGGCGACTATCCGGCCCCGGCCGAGGACGGCAAGCCCGACGGCAACGCGCTGAACGAGGACTATCCCAGCGTGGCGCAGGTGAAGCGCGCGCTGGAGCAGGCGGACCTGACGCCGCTGTTCCTGGTGACCGCCGACGCCGCCGGCTACTACCGCAACCTGGTGGCGCAGCTCGGCCGCGGCAACGTCGTGGTGATCACCTCCAACTCCAGCAACCTGCTGGCCGGCCTGGACCAGGGCGTGAAGCAGGTCTGCGGCGAAGGCATCTCGCAGTAGGATCGACGCCATGCGCCGCGCCACCCCGCTGCTGCTCTGGCTCACCCTCGTCGCCCTGCTGGCCGGCGGCAGCCTGCTGGTGCTGGAAGGCTGCGGCATCCGCCTCTTCGGCGCCACGCTGCTGAACTTCTGCCCGGAGGAGGCAGAGGGTCCCAAGGGCCCGCCGCCGGACCTGGCGATCGAGAGCGACCGCAACGACCGGCTGGAGGAGGAGCTGCACCGCCTGCGCCTGCAGCTCGCCGCGGTCGACGACTGCCCGCTGCCACCGCCGCCCGCGCCGGCCCCCGTGCCAGCCCCCGCGCCCGCTCCGGCGCCCGCTCCGGCGCCCGCGCCTGCTCCGGCGCCCACACCCGCGCCCGCACCCGCGCCAGCGCCCGCTCCCACGCCGGCGCCCGCTCCGGCACCCGCCCCGGCCCCGGCGCCAACGCCGCAGAACAGCGAGCAGGCCTGCACCGAGCTGCCGCCGGACGAGCGGCCGATCGACCTCTACCTGCTGGTCGACACCACCTCGTCCTTCACCGACGACATGCCCTCGATCCGTTCGACGGTGCAGGACCTGATCGCCCGCCAGGCGACGGGGCGCATCCAGGGCAAGGTGCGCCTCGGGCTCGGCACCTTCCGCGACAAACCCTCGCCGCAGACGCCGGACAACTACACCTACAAGCACCACACCAGCCTGACCGAGGTCTTCACCGAGGTGCTGAAGTCGCTGCGCAGCACCGGCACCGACCCCAATACCGACGTGCCCGAGGCGCAGCTCGAGGCCATGCTCGAGGCCATGGGACAGGGCCGCATCGGCTATGCCCAGGGCGCCGCGCGCTTCCTCGTCATCGTCACCGATGCGCCCTATCACCTGCCGGGCGACTACCCGGGCCCGGCCGAGGACGGCAAGGCCGACGGCAATCCGACGAACGAGGACTATCCCAGCGTGGCGCAGGTGCGCGCGCTGCTGCAGGCGAACGACATCGTGCCGCTCTTCCTGGTGGCCGGCGGCGTCGAGGGCAGCTATCGCGACCTGGTGAAGCAGCTCGGCCGCGGCAGCGTCGCCACCCTGTCGGGCTCCAGCGAGAACCTGCTGCAGGCGCTCGACAGCGCGGTCGAGAAGGTCTGCGGCGAGGGCCTGCTCAAGTAGCCGAGAGAATGGCGATGCGGCTCTCGCCGCTGAGCTTCGCCGGCCGCGTCGCCTGCAGCAGGTCGATGGCCGTCGGCACCACGTCGAAGGAGGAGACCAGGCCGCGCGCGCCGGGCGTGAGACCCGGCCCCGAGAACCAGGCGAAGCCGTGGCCGCCGGTGTGGCCGCCGGTGCGGCGCAGCGGCAGCGGGCCGATGCCGCCCAGGCGCGGGTGGCGGAAGCCGCTGGCGACGGTCTGCCAGATCACCACCAGGTCGGCGCCGGTCGGGGCCTGGGCGAGAGGATTCGCGACCGCCGTGCGATGCACCTCGGCCACGACCGGCTCGCCGGTGGCGAGGTCGCGGGTCTCCCGCAGCAGTGCCTCCAGGCGGTCAAGTTCGGCCACGTAGCCGGCCAGCGGCACGCGGCCCCTGGCTTCGCGGCCCTGCAGGTTCAAGCGGATGCGACCGTCATAGAAGGCCGGCAACGCGAAGGCCCGCATGCGGTGCCACCAGGGCTGGTACCAGCGCCCCGGCATCCAGGCGAGATTGCCCAGCGGCCGTTCCCGCCGCCCGGTGAGTCGCCCGAGCGCCCGCGCCGCGCGGCTGAGCGGCCGGCGCCGGGCGACGAAGTGCCCGCGCAGCAGGCGGCTCCAGCTCTCGTCCTCGCCCAGCGGCGCCAGAGGCGCGGCCCGCCAGGCTGGCGGCACCTCGATACCAGGTCGGCCGAAGGCATCGCGGAACAGCAGCTCGGGCAGCAGCGCCATGCTCGGCAGGTCGCCGTCGTTGCGCCCCATGCCGTGCAGGTTGAACAGCAGCAGCGTCGCATCGGGGCAGGCCTCGGCCAGCGCTGCCACCATGCGGTCCATCGCGCGGTAGACCTGGTAGAGGCTCTCCCGCGCCGGGGCGGCCGACGGCAGCCCGTGCGCCGGATGATCCGGGTCGATGCCGTGCCACAGCGCCTCGATGGCCGAGTGCGGCTCGCCCGCCACCACCAGGCCGAGGTCCCAGTCCGGCAGGCGCTCGGCCAGCAGCCAGCGCGCGATCGCCGTGCGCCGCTCGACCGCGGCGACCAGTCCAGCGCCCATGCGGCGCGCCAGCGCGGGCGAATGCCAGGCCAGGCCATAGAGGCACTCCGGCGCCGGGTAGCGGCCGAAGCGCGCCTCGATCTCGGCGATCAGGCCGTGCGGGCGGCAGGCCGGGGCGACGCCGGGATCGTGCGCGCCCCAGTTCACCATGCCCTGGACGCCGGGTGCGTTCGAAAGGTCGAAGTAGGGCGGGTCGAAGACCAGGACGCGACGGCCCAGGCCGGCGGGAAAGGGCGGCAGGCGGGTGCTCGACTGCCAAGCGTCGTAGCTGGCGGGATCGAACTCCACCGCGGTGAAGCGGCCGGCATCCTCGGGCGAGAGGCCGCTGGCGACATGTTCCCAGGCAAGACCCGTGTGGCGGGCCGGTCCATGCTCCAGCTCGAAGCGCGCGCTGCGATCGCCGAGCGCGGCCAAGGCCGGCAGTTCGCCGGCGGCCAGCAGCGGCGCCGCGACCGACAGGTCGAGGCCATCAAGGCCGATCATCAGCAGGCGGTTCGGCATGGCGTCCCCCCGGCGCACCCGGCCGCATATGTTCTGATGCAGCCCGGCGCACATCGCAAGCCTTGCCGGGACGCCAGCCCGGCCGCCATAACCCTGGGATGGCCAAGGCCCTCGTCGCCATCTGCACCTATGACCGCTATCACCTGCTGGAGCGCGCCCTCGACGCGGCCCTGGAGCAGGCGGCGCCTGGCCTCGACTGGAACCTGCTGGTGGTCGACAACTCGCCCGACGCCGCGCGCGCCGCCACCGAGCAGGCGCGCCATGCCGGCCGGCCGCGCCTCGACTACCGCATCGAGCCGCGGCCCGGCATTGCCAACGCCCGCAACGTCGCGCTGCGCGCGGCCGAGGCGGCGGGGGCCGATCTCCTGGTCTTCCTGGACGACGACGCCGTGCCCCGGCCGGGCTGGCTGGCCGCACTGACAGGGGCCTTCGACGACCCGGCCATCGCCGCGGTCGGCGGCAAGGTGGAGCTGGAGTGGCGCACGCCGCGCCCCGGCTGGCTGCACGACCTGGCGCTGCACTACCTCTCGCTGGTGGACTGGGGGCCGGTGCGACGCGACCTCGTCCGGCAGGAGTGGCTGGCCTGCGCCAACCTCGCCTTCCGGGTCGACGCACTGGCGGCGGCCGGCGGCTTCGAAACCCTGCTGGGGCGCAGCGGCCCCGGCGACACCCTGGTCAGCAACGAGGAGAGCGAGGCCCTGCGCCGCCTGCGGCAGGATGGCCGGCGCCTGGTCTACGAGCCGGCGGCGGTGGTGCAGCACCTGGTCCACCCCGACCGCCTGACCCGGGCCTGGTTCCGCCGCCGCGCCGCCTGGCAGGCGGTTTCGGACTTCCTGCAGGATCCGGTGGCGGCGCGGGCGCGCGTCGCCGATGGCTGGCGCGAGATCCGCCACTATACCGGCCGCCTGGCCTGGTGGCACCGCGGCCTTGGCAGCCTGGCCCGCGACCTGGACGACCCCCGGCTATTCATGAAGCAGCTTCATGCGATTTATCTTATGGGCTTGAAGCAATTGGCGGGTTTCCCGCGCGAGTCTGGTCCGAACGCTTCTTGAACGACACGAAGCAGTGATACTCTAGTAATCAAGATGCTATGAGGGTCGGGCGGGCGCAGGGACGCTGGGGAGGCGTCATGCTGAGGGGTGGGCTGCAGCTTGAGGATCTGGGTCCCGAACCGCAGCGCGGCCTGCGGCGCGGCCTCTGGGCCTTTACGTTGCTGGTGCTCGCCGCGCTGATCGCCGTCACCTTCATCGAGCGCGACAGCGAGGAGAGCGCGCTGATCCAGAGCGCGCAGCGCGAGACCGACAACCTTGCCCGTTCCATCGCGCAGCACGGCACCCGCACGATCGGCGAGAGCGATCGGGTGCTGCGCGTGCTGATGGACGACATCGCCAGCGACTTCGCCGAGGATTTCTCGGATCTGCAGCGCCTGCAGGACCTGCTGATGCTCCGCCTGACGACGGCGCCCGAGCTCAGGACGCTGTCGATCGTCGACGTGAACGGCACGGTTATCGCCAGCTCGGCCGACCTGCCCAGCACCCCGGTCAGCGTCGCCGACCGCTTCTATTTCAACCTGCACCGCGACAGCCCGGCCCTCGGCCTGATTCTCGGCCCGCCTGTGCCGGGCCGCCTGACCGGAACGCCCGTCATCACGCTGTCGCGGCGCATGGAGTTCGCCGACGGCAGCTTCCGCGGCGTCATCGTGGCCGGGCTGGATCCCAGCTATTTCGCCGAGTTCTATCAGGCCATCGACCTGGGTCCGCGCAGCGAGATCGCGCTGCTGGATACCGAGGGCCGCCTCTTCGTCGGCGGCCCCTCCAGCGGCCAGCCGGGCCACATCGTCAGCTGGCCCCTGCTGCAGCAGGTCCTGGCGGGCGGCAACGGCGGAACGGTCGCCGGGTCGGGCTTCCAGGGACGCGGCGACTATATCTTCGCCTACCGCCGCCTTGCCGATTATCCGATGCTCGCGGTGGTCGGCCTGGACCGCGAGGCGATGCTCTCCTCCTGGGGCGCCGGCGAGATCTGGCGGCTGGGGCTCGTCACCATGCTGGGCCTCGGCCTGCTGGCCCTCACCGCGGCGCTGATCCGCTCGATCGGGCAGATCTACGAGAGCCGGCGCGTCGCCCACTCGCGCGCCCAGGCCCTGGCGACGGTGATCGATTCCATCTCCGACGGCCTGATGCTGATCGACGCCGAGGGCCGGGTGCTGCTGCAGAACCCCAAGGCGGTGGAGATCTTCGGCGGGCCGACCTGGCGCATCGGCCTCGACCACCAGCCTACCGGGACCACCATTACCCGCTTGAACGGCGTCACCCCGTTGCCGGACGACGAGCGGCCGCTGCAGCGCGCGCTGCAAGGCGAGGCGGTCGACCAGCAGCTCTACCTGGTTCGCCGCTCGGGCGACGCGGCCGTGACCGTGGTCAGCGGCTCCAGCCGGCCGGTGCGCGACACGCGAGGCCAGGTGATCGGCGCCGTCGCCCTGCTGCGCGACGTGACGCAGCAGCGCCAGCTCGACGAGCGCGCGCGCACCACGCAGCGGCTCGAGGCGCTGGGCCAGCTGACCGGCGGCGTGGCGCACGACTTCAACAACCTGCTGACGGTGATCACCGGCAGCGCCGAGGAACTGCTGTCGGCGCACAAGGACGAGGCGACGCGCCACAGCCTGGCGCAGATGATCCTGGAGACGGCGGAACGCGGCAGCCACCTGACCCGGCACCTGCTGTCCTTCGCCCGCCAGCAGACCCTGGCGCCACGCCCGCTGGACGTGAACGAGCAGCTGCAAGGCCTGCAGGGGCTGCTGGTACGTTCGCTGGGCAGCACCATCGACATCCAGCTGAAGCTCGACCCCGACCTCTGGCCAGCCCAGGCCGACGCCAGCCAGCTGGAAACCGCCGTGATCAATCTGGCGGTCAACGCACGCGATGCCATGCCGGGCGGCGGCAAGCTGGTCATCGCCACGCAGCGCACCGCCATCCAGCCCGGCAAGCAGCGCGCTCCCGCGGACTCCTTCGGTGCGCCGCCGCCGGACGTCAAGCCGGGGGAGTACGTGACCATCAGCGTCGCCGACGCCGGCCAGGGCATGCTGCCCGAGGTCGCGCGCCGCGCCTTCGACCCCTTCTTCACCACCAAGGACGTCGGCAAGGGCACCGGCCTCGGCCTTTCCATGGTCTACGGCTTCGCCCAGCAGTCTGGCGGCTTCGTCACGCTGGAGACGCGGCCCGGCGCAGGCACCACGGTCTACCTGCACCTGCCGCGCGCCGCCGGCCTGCGCAAGGTGGCGCGGCCGCCGGCCCCGGCGCCGGCGCAGGCCGCGCCCGCCACCGACGAGCGCATCCTGCTGGTGGAGGACGACGTGGCGGTGCGCCGCCTGGTCGAGGAGCAGCTCGTCACCCTGGGCTACCGCGTCACCACGGCGGAGGACGGCCGCACCGCGCTCGGCATCCTGGCCGGCAAGGACAAGTTCGAGCTGATGCTGACCGACCTGGTCATGCCGAACGGCGTCGACGGCCTGACGCTGGCGCAGGAGGCGCGGCGCCTCAGGCCCGACCTGAAGATCGTGCTGGCGACCGGCATCGCCGACCATGCCTCGCTGCTCGACCGCAAGCCCGACGCCTCGATCCGGATCCTGCCCAAGCCCTTCCGCGGGCGGCAGCTGGCCCGCCTGCTGCGCGAGCTGCTGGACGAGTCCGCAGGCGAGAAGGCCAGCAGCTAGGGGGCGGCTTGCGGCGGCGCCCCGGCGGGACCACATGACGGGGATGACCGCCACCCAACCCCGCCTTCCCTGGCAGTTCTACCTGGCCGGCGCGCTCGGCTTCGCCCTGGTCGTCGGCCTGCTCTTCGTCGCCTTCACCGTGGCGCTCTTCCTGCTGCCCGTGGTGCTGGTGGTCGTGCTGTGGCAGCGCTGGCGCTGGCAGCAGCGCATCCGCGCCGCGATGAGCCAGGCGGGCGCAGGCCGCGCGGCCCCGCGCCGCGACGGCAAGACCATCGAGGGCGAGTACGTCGTGGTCGACCAGGGTCCGGCGGAGCGCCGCTAGCCTGCCTCGCCCCCGCCGTCCTAGCATGACGCCATGTGGGACGGCCTGATCGCCACCAAGTTCATCGCCCCGCCGCCGCGCGCCGATGCCATCCAGCGCCCGCGCCTGCTGCAGCTGCTGGAGCGCAGCGAGGAGGTGCCGGCGACGCTGCTGCTGGCCCCGGCCGGCAGCGGCAAGTCGACGCTGCTGGCCGACTGGTACCGGCGGCTGGAGGCGCGGCGCCATGCCATCGCCTGGCTATCGCTCGACCCCGACGACAACGAGCCGCTGCGCTTCCTCGGCTATCTGGTCGCCGCGCTGACCCGGGCCGAGCCGCGCGTCGGCGCGCGCGCCGCGGCGCTGCTGCGCAGCGTGCCCGTGGCCGACGCCGAGTCCCTGCTGCCGCTGATCGTCAACGACCTGGCGGCGGTGGAGGCGCGGGTCGCGCTCTTCGTCGACGACCTGCACGTCCTGACCAGTCCGGTCATCGCGCAGTTCCTCGACAAGCTGCTGGCCTACGCGCCGCGCAACCTCTCGCTCTACCTCGCCAGCCGCAGCGAGCCGACCCTGCCGCTGGCGCGCCTGCGCCTGCACCAGCAGGCCGTGGTGCTGACCGAGCTGGAGCTGCGCTTCGATCTGGACGAGGCCGAGCTCTTCCTGAACCGTCGCCGCGCGCTGGCGCTCTCCATCGAGGACCTGCGCCTGCTGCATGCCAAGACCGAGGGCTGGGCGGCGGGCCTTGGCCTCGCCTCGCTGTCGCTGGAGCGGCGCCAGGCGCGCTCCGACTTCCTGCAGAGCTTCTCGGGCACCGACCGCGACGTGGCCGAGTTCCTGGCCCAGGACGTACTGCTGCGCCAGCCGGACGAGGTGCAGCAGTTCCTGCTCGCCACCTCGGTGCTGACCCGCTTCGACGCGGCGCTGGCGCGCGAGGTCACCGGCCGCGCCGACGCGGCGGCGATGCTGGAGCGGCTGCGCGGCGGCAACCTCTTCGTCGTGGCGCTCGACGACCAGGGCCGCTGGCTGCGCTACCACCACCTCTTCGCCGACTTCCTGCGCGCGCGGCTGGAGCGGCGGCACCCCGGCGCCTCGGTCGGGCTGCACCGCAAGGCCGCGGCCTGGTACCAGGGCCAGGGCGAGGTCGATGCCGCGCTGTTCCACTGGCTGGCGGCCGGCGACGACGACCGTGCCGCCGCCTTCATCGACGACGTCGCCATGGCCTACCTGACGCGCGGGCAGCTCATGCTGATCCGCGACTGGCTGGCGCGCCTGCCCGAGGCCGCCATCCGCCGCCGCCCGCGCCTCGGCTTCATGGAATCCTGGATCGGCTTCCACATGCTCGAGCCGCGCCGCGCCTATCGCGCGCTGAAGGCCGCGCGCCGCGCCCTCGGCCCCGGCGCGCATCCGATGGACGACGCGGCGCCCAGCCTTTCGCCTGCCATGCTGGCCGAGTTGCGCACGCTGATCGCCGGCACGCTCTCGGCCGCCGACCACAACCGCTGGGCCCGCGACCTGGCACTACGCTGGCTGCCGCGCCTGCCCAAGGACCAGCCCTTCCTGGCCGGGGTCCTCAGCAACATCCTGGCCTTCAGCCACTACACCCTGGGCGACATGGAGCCGGCGGCCGAGGCGGCCGAGAACGCCCGCGCCGTGCACCGCCGCGCCCGCTCGGTCTTCGGCATCATCTACGCCGACCTGATCCTGGCGCTGGTGGAGAAGGCGCGCGCGCGCCTCGGCGCCGCGCAGACCCTGCTGGAGCGGGCACGCGAGCTGGCGCGGGCGACGCACGGCAGCCCCTCCTACTCCGAGGCGCTGGTCGCCGTCTTCCTGGGCGAGCTGGCCTACGAGCGCGGCGACCTGGCCGAGGCCGACCGCCTGCTGACCGAGAACAACTACATCATCGAGGGCACGGCGCTGATCGTGCACGCGCTGGCCGGCCACCTGCACCTGGCGCGCCTCGCCGCCTTGCAGGGTCGCGAGCAGAGCGCGCTGGAGATCCTCGACCGCGCCGAGAAGCTGGGGCGCGACCGGCTCTACCGCCGCCTGCGCGCCGGCGTGCTGAACGACCGCGTGCGCCTGCTGCTGCAGATGGGCGACCTGGCCGCGGCGCAGGCCGCGCTGCGCCGCGCCGGGCTGCAGGACGCGCGGCTGCAGGCCAGCGCGCCGCCACCGGTCCCGGCGGTGGAGCTGGAGCGCGTCGCCCTGGCCCGCGTGCTACTGGCCGAGCAGCGGCCCGACGCCGCGCTGAGGCTCCTCGAGGACCTGGCGGCGCGCATGGAGCGGCAGGGCCGCGAGCGGCGCCTGGCACAGGTCAACTGCCTGAAGGTCGTGGCGCTCGACCGCATGGGCCGGCGCGCCCAGGCGCAGGAGCTGCTGGCCCGCACCCTGGCGCGGGCCGAGGCGCAGGGCCTGCTGCGCACCGTCGCCGACGAGGGCCGCGCCCTGAAGCCGCTGCTCAGCGACCTGCTCGCCCGCGTCTCGGCCCTGGGCGGCGGGCCGCCGACGCCGTCCTACCTGCAGCGCCTGCTGGCCGCGCTGGCGCAGCCGGGCCACAAGCCGCGCCCGGCGCCAAAGCCGGTCGCCGTGACCCTGGTCGAGGCGCTGTCGCCGCGCGAGCTCGACATCGTGCGCCTGCTGGCCGAGGGCCGCTCCAACGCCGCGCTGGCCGAGGCGCTGTCGCTTTCGCCCACCACGGTCAAATGGCACCTGAAGAACGTCTACGCCAAGCTCGGCGTCGGCAGCCGGACCCAGGCGGTGCTGGCGGCGCAGAGCCTGAGGCTGCTCAGCTGATTGTGCCCGCCCCTCCTTTGGGAGGGGGACCCCTCCGGTCCGGCCGCTAGCCTTCCCGGACAGTTATCCTGGAGGACCCGCGCCATGGCGACCGGCTGGCTCGTGCACGAGCTCTACATGTGGCACTCGACCGGCAGCTACGCTGGGGTCTTCCCGCCGGGCCTGACGGTGGAGCCGGGCCAGCACAGCGAGAGCGTCGCCACCAAGCGCCGCTTCCGCAACCTGCTCGAGGTCGCGGGGCTGGAGGACCAGCTGACGCGCCTGAAGGCCCGGCCGGCCAGCGAGGCCGAGCTCTGCCGCTTCCATACCCCGGACTATGTGAAGTTCATCAAGGACATCAGCGACAAGGGCGGCGGCGACACCGGCCACCTGACGCCCTTCGGCCCCGGCAGCTACGAGATCGCCAAGCTGGCCGCCGGCGGCACCATCGCCGCGGTCGAGGCCGTGCTGGAGGGCCGGGTGAGGAACGCCTATGCCCTGGTGCGCCCGCCGGGCCATCATGCCGAGCGCGACCGCGGCCTGGGCTTCTGCCTCTTCGGCAATGTCGCGATCGCGGTGATGCACGCGCGCGCGGTGCACAAGGTCGGGCGCGTCGCCACGGTCGACTGGGACGTGCACCACGGCAACGGCACCGAGCAGGCCTTCTACGAGGAGGGCGAGGTGCTGACCATCTCGATCCACCAGGACCGCCTCTTCCCGACCGACCGGGGTTCGGTCAAGGACAACGGCAAGGGCAAGGGCGAGGGCGCCAACATCAACATCCCGCTGCCGCCCGGCAGCGGCGTCGGCGCCTACCTCGCCGCCTTCGAGCGCGTGGTGATCCCGGCGCTGCGCAGGTTCAAGCCCGAGCTGATCGTGGTGCCCTCCGGCTTCGATGCCGGCGGCAACGACAGCCTGGGCCGGATGATGATGACCAGCCGCGGCTACGCCCAGCTTACCCGCCTGCTGATGCAGGTGGCGGACGAGCTCTGCGGCGGCCGCCTCGTGCTGTCGCACGAGGGCGGCTACTCGCCCGACCACGTGCCCTATTGCGGCCTGGCGGTGATGGAGGAGCTGTCGGGCATCCGCACCGGGGTGGAGGATCCCTGGCTGGCGATCATGGAGCAGTGGGGGCAGCAGGAACTGCAGCCCCATCAGGAGGCGGCGGTCGCCGAGGCGGCGGCGCTCGTCAAGCGTATCCGCTGATCAACGACGGACAAGGGAGCTGAGGAGACCATGAGCGAGAAGCTGAACGAGACACTGGTGAAGGCCGCGACCATCGGCCGGCGCGAACTCTTCAAGCGCGGCGTGGTGGCCGCGGGCGGCTCGGCCGCCATCCTGGCCGGCCTGAACGGCGAGGCCAAGGCCGACGGCGAGCCCATCCCGGTGGGCCAGGCGACGCCGCTGACCGGCTTCGCCGCCGCCGACGGCATCGAGTTCAAGAACGGCCTGACCCTCGCCTGCGAGGAAATCAACGCCATGGGCGGCATCCTGGGCCGTCCGCTCGAGCCCTACTTCGAGGACACCAAGGAGATGGGCGACGCCACCAACGTGCAGGCGGTGCAGCGCCTGATCGACCGGCACGGCGTCTATGCCATCCTCAACGGCTACAATGTCGGCAGCGGCACCGCCATCCAGGACGTCATCGCCGACGCCGGCATCATCTACGTGCACTACGACACGACGATCGGGCACAACAACCTGATCAAGTCGAACCCCGAGCGCTACTACGGCTCGTTCCAGGGCGACCCGGCGGAGTACTGGTACGGCCCCGGCTACCTCAAGTTCATGCAGCAGCTCGAGGAGCAGGGGAAGTGGAAGCGCGCCAACAACAAGATGGCGATCATCACCTCGGCCGGCGTCTATTCGATCAACATCGCCAACGCGCTGAAGGAAACCGGCAAGGACTACGGCTGGGAGATCAGCCTGTTCGAGACGGTGAACGTGCCGATCTCGGAGTGGGGCCCGACCCTGGCGAAGATCCGCCAGGACCCGCCGGGCGCCATCGCCATCACGCACTTCTATCCGCAGGACCTGGCGCAGTTCATGGTGCAGTTCGTGCCGAACCCGACGCCCAGCCTGATCTACATGCAGTACGGCCCGACGCTGCCGGCCTTCCGCGAAGTCGGCAAGGAGGCGGTGAACGGCGTGCTCTTCGCCACCGTGGTCGGCTGCCTGCAGGACGAGATCGGCAAGTCCTTCGAGAAGCGGTACAAGGAGAAGTTCGGCGCCAACGCGGGCCACATGTCGGGCGGCCAGGCCTATGACGGCGCCTATGTCTGGGCCATCGCCGCGGCGCTGGCCGGCGGCCCCGGCGAGCAGGGCAACGACGAGCAGAACCGCAAGGTCGCGGCCCGCATGAACCAGATGATCCATCGCGGGGTCAACGGCACCACGCGCTTCATCCCGAACGAGAACGCGGCCTACACCTATCCGACGCAGACCAACGACTCCTCGCTGGGCATGCCGCATCTCTTCCTGCAGCACCAGGACTACACCAAGGATCCGGCCCTGATCGCGCCGGCGCCCTATGGCGTCGGCGAGTTCATGCTGCCGCCCTGGATCAAGGCGTAGCCACGCCATGACGGAGACCGCCGCCGGCCGGCCGCTGCTCGAGGTGACCGCCGTCACCAAGAGCTTCGGCGCGCTGGTGGCGGTCAATCGTCTCTCCTTTACGTTGAACGAAGGCGAGGTGCTGGGCATCGGCGGGCCGAACGGTGCCGGCAAGACCACGCTCTTCGAGGTCATCTCAGGGCTATCGCCCGCCACTGCCGGCAGCATCCGCTTCGCCGGCCAGGACATCACGCGCGCCTCGGCCGAGGCCATCTGCCACGCCGGCATCGCGCGCACCTTCCAGCTCAACGCCGCCTTCGACAGCCTGACGGTGCAGGAGAACGTCGAGGTCGCGGCGCAGTTCGGCCGCGCCAACCGCGCCGTGCCGGGCCTCAGGCTCGACCGCCACGCGCGCGCCGCGGTCGAGACGGCGCTGGAGATCACCGGCCTGACGGAACGCCGCAACCGCGTCGCCGCCAAGCTGCCGGTGATCGACCGCAAGCTGTTGATGATCGCCGGCGCGCTGGCGACCGAGCCGCGCCTGGTGCTGATGGACGAGCCGGTCGGCGGCCTGACGCCGGGCGAGATCGACCGCATCGTCGCGCTGGTCGAGCGGCTGCGCGCCGCGGGCCGCAGCATCATCCTGATCGAGCATGTCATGCGCTTCCTGGTGCAGCTCTCGGACCGCGTGCTGATCCTGCACCACGGCGAGAAGATCTATGAAGGCGCGCCCAAGGGCCTGGTGCAGGACGCCCAGGTGGTCGACGTCTACCTGGGCCAGGGCGCCTCCAAGCGCCTCGCCACCTATCTGGAAAGCCGGACATGAGCGGCAGCCTGGAGATCCAGGACCTCAGCGCCGGCTACCTCGGCCGCGACGTGCTGCACCAGGTCAGCCTCAGCGTGCCGGCGCGAAGCCTCACCGCGATCATCGGCCCCAACGGCCACGGCAAGACCACCCTGCTGCGCGCCATCTCCGGCCTGGTGCCGCGCTGCAGCGGCGCCATCACGCTGGACGGCCGGCCGCTGCAGGGCCTGCGCGCCGACGCGCGCGTCGCCGCCGGCGTGGTGCAGGTGCCGCAGGGCGACATGGTCTTCGCCGAGATGACGGTGCTGGACAACCTGCTGATGGGTGCCTACCTGCCGGCCGCCGCGCGCGGCGCGAGGCAGCGCCTGGAGGAGGTCTTCACCCTGCTGCCCAAGCTGGCGGAGCGGCGGGCGCAGATCGCCTCCACCCTCTCGGGCGGCGAACGCCGCATGTTGGGCATCGGCCGAGGCCTCATGGCCGACGGCCGCGTCATCCTGCTGGACGAGCCCTCGCTCGGCCTCGCGCCCATCGTGATCGAGCAGATCTACACGCTGATCGCCGAGCTCAAGGCCAGCGGCCGCACTTTGGTGGTGGTGGAGGAGAACGCCGCCCGCGTGGTCGAGCTGGCGGACGCCATGCACCTGCTGGACGACGGGCGCTTCGTCTGGTCCGGCGCCGGCGCCGAGCTGATGGCCCGGCCGGAGATCCTGGAGACCTACTTTGGGGGATAGCGCGGCGTGACCCTCGACATCCTCATCCAGATCATCGCCTCGGGGCTGACGCTGGGCGCGATGTACGCGGTCTCCACCGTCGGGCTGTCGCTGGTCTGGGGCTCGCTCGGCATGCTGAACATGGCGCACGGCGGGCTCATGGCCTTCGGCGGCTATGCCGCCTGGTACGCCATGGATGCGCTGGGACTGCCGCTGCCGCTCGGCCTGCTGGCGGCGGTGCTGGCCGGCGGCCTGCTGGGCGCCCTCACCTATCACGGCGCGGTGCGCTTCATGCTGCGCCAGAAGGCCTTCGAGACCAACGTGGTGATCGCCACGGTCGGCCTCGCCTTCGTGCTGGAGAACGCGGTGCTGAAGCTCTTCGGCGCCCAGGCGCAGCGCCAGCCGCTGCAGGTCGAGGGCGCGATCACCGTCGGCAACGTGGTGGTGCCGCTGCAGAACATCCTGATCCTGGCGACCGCCCTGCTGCTGATGCTGCTGGTCGCGCTGCTGCTGCAGAAGAGCCGGATCGGCCGCGCCGTGCGCGCCACGGCGATGAACCGCGAGGCGGCGCAGCTCATGGGCGTGCGGGTCGGTCGCATCTATGCCCTGGTGCTGGTCCTGGCCGGCGCCCTGGCCGCGGTCTCCGGCGTGATGATCTCCTCGCTCACCGGCCTCTCGCCCGGCATGGGCGCGGATCCCATGCTGAAGGCCTTCATCATCTGCGTGGTGGCCGGCCTCGGGAACGTCTACGGCGCCGTCGGCGCCGCCCTGGCCCTCGGCCTGATCGAGGCGCTGGCGCAGTTCGTGCTGGGCGTGCGCTTCGGCTTCGCCACGCTGCTGCTGATCGTCATCGTGGTGCTGATATGGCGGCCCAACGGCCTCTTCGGCCGGCAGCAGGTGACCCGGCTATGAACTGGAAGGGACATCTCGCAATCGGCCTCGCGCTGCTGGCGATCGCGGTCGCTCTGCCTTTCGTCTTCCCGGTCAACTACCTGGTCACCCAGGTGACGCTGACCTTCATCTACGGCACCGTGGTGACGCAGTGGAACCTGGTCTATGGCGTCGCCGGCATCTTCTCGCTGGCGCAGATGGCGCTCTTCGCCGTCGGCGCCTATGCCGCCGCCATGCTGGGTTTCTACCTCGGCTGGTCGCTGTGGATCGCCATGCCGGTGGCGGCGCTGATCACCGTCGTGGTCTCGGTGCTGGTCGGCCTCGCCTGCCTGCGCCTGCGCGGGCCCTATGTCGCGCTGCTGACCCTGGCCATCGCCCAGGTGCTCTACCTGCTGATCGTCAACGACACCGAGTGCTACACCACGGAAGGCTCGGGCTGCCTGCCCTTCTTCGGCGGCGTGCGCGGCCTCACCCGCTTCGGCGAGCTGGGCTTCCGCGAGTGGCTGGGACCGGACTGGCGCCTCGGCAACTACTTCGTCGCGCTGGCGCTGCTGGCGCTGGCCGTCGTCTTCTCCGCCGTCATCATGCGCGGGCCGCTCGGCCTCGCCTTCCGCGCGCTGCGCGACAACCCCGGCCTGGCGCGCTCGCGCGGCATCAGCCGCTTCAAGTACCAGATCTGGGTCTTCGCGCTCTCGGCCTTCTTCACCGGCCTGGCCGGCGCCTTCTACGCCGCCAACTACAAGTCGATCGGGCCGACGGTCTTCTCCTTCTCGCTGCTGCTCTTCCTCATCGCCATGATGACGGTGGGCGGCATCGGCACGCTCTGGGGGCCGCTGCTCGGCGCGTTGCTGCTGATGGGCACCGACGAGATCCTGCGCGACTACCAGGACTGGCGCGACATCGGGCTTGGCCTGCTGCTGGTGGTCTTCGTCATCCTGCTGCCGCAGGGGCTGGTCGGCCTGGCCAACCGCCGCGCCGAGCGATCCGATTGACAGCCCCCCGATGCGGGAGGACGACTCTCGTACCGGGAGGAGACAAGAAATGCTTGGACGCATGCAGATCGGCTACCTCGTGATCGAAGGCAGCAGCCTTGCGCAGTGGCGCGATTTCGCCACCGGCGCCATCGGGCTGCCCGGTCCGCTGGACAACGCCGACGGCAGCCAGGGCTACCAGCTCGACGACCGGGCACAGCGCCTGATCGTCACGGAAGGACCCGCCGACGACGTCGCCGCCATCGGCTTCGAGCTGGCGGACGAGGCGGCGCTGGCCGAATTGAGGCAGCGCCTGGCCGCCGCCGGCGTCGCGGTCGCCGAGGGCGACGCCGCCCTGGCGAAGAGCCGCCGCGTCCAGCGCCTGATCCACTTCGCCGACCCCGGCGGCCTGCGCCTCGAGGCGGCGCTGGGCCTGCAGCCGGCCGCGAAGCCCTATGCCTCCGACGTGGTGCCCGGCGGCTTCAAGACGGCGAACGGCTTCGGCCATGCCGTGCTGCTGAGCCATGACGTGCCGACGGCCGAGCGCTTCTACTGCGAGGTCCTGGGCTTCCGCCCGACCGAGCGCCTCAGCATCACCTTTGCCGGCCATCCGCTGAACGGCGTCTTCCTGCACTGCAATCCGCGCCACCACTCGATCGCGCTCTTCGCCGTGCCGGCGCCGCGCCGCCTGCATCACTTCATGCTGGAGGCCAGGGATCAGCGCGACGTCGCCCGCGCCCAGGCCAAGGCGATGAAGGCCAAGGTGCCGCAGACCCTCAGCCTCGGCCAGCATCCGGCGCCGGACGGCACCTTCTCGTTCTACGCCGTCACCCCATCCGGTTTCGACTACGAGATCGGCGCCGGCGGCAACACCATCGAGCCGGAGGGCTGGCAGGAGCTGAAGCTCACCCGCATGAGCGACTGGGGCCACGAGCGCCCGCAGGCGGCCGAGTGAAGCATCGCCGCTAGCTGAAGCGGCGAAGCGCGAAGGGCGCGGGATCGAACAGCGGCGCCCCGCCGGCCAGTCCGGCGGCGACGATCTGGCCGCTCATCGCGCCGATCAGGTTGCCGAAGGCATGGCCGATGTTCAGCACCAGGCCGGCGACGCCCGGCTTCAGGTCGAGGATCGGCAGGTAGTCGGGCGCCTGCGCCACCACGCCGGCCCAGCTCCGCTCCAGCGCCAGCGCGCCGCTGCCCGGCAGGTCGCGTGGCAGGGTCGCCAGCGCCGGCGCCTGGCCGGCGGCGGTCGCCACCGCCTCCGCCCGCCCGCTCTCGCAGGCGCAGCCGAACTGGATGCGGCCGTCGGGGTACTGCGCGATCTGGTGCGTATAGGTCATGCCCGGCGCCAGGGCGATGGCCGGGTCGGTGAAGCAGGCCCGGTCGTAGCCCGGCAGCGCCGCCAGCAGCGGCAGGTGCAGGAAGAGCGAGGGACCGCTGAGCAGCGCCGAAAGACGGAAGGGCGCCGCCGCCGTCTCGGCCGCCTGGTAGCGCGTCGCAGTCAGCGGCGCGATGAGGCCCAGCGGCGCCAGCAGCCGCGCCCCGTCCAGCCCGTTCGCCAGTACCACGGCGCCGGCCTCCAGCGCCGTGCCGTCGGCCAGGGTGACGCCGTGGCAGCGCCCGCCGGCGACGCGCAGTGAGGCGACTTTCGCAGGCATCCGCGCCGCCGCGCCGGCGGTCTCCGCCGCCGCCACCAGTCGCCGCACCAGCAGGCGCGTGTCCTGGTGCGCCTCGCCCGCCGACCAGAGCGACCCGGCGATGGCCGGGTCCAGCGCCGGTTCGCGCCGCAGCGTCTCCTCGCGGGACAGCAGCTCGACCGCCAGGCCATCGGCGCGGCGCTGGGCGGCGAAGGCCGCCAGCAGCGGCAGCGCCCGCTCGTCGCGCACGAAGGCCAGCATCCCGGTCGGGCGGAAGCCGAAGTCGCCGACGGCGTCGCCGAGACCCTGCTGGAAGGCACGGCCGGCCAGCGAAACCTCGAGCGCGAGTCCCTTGGCCTTGCCGAGAAGAAACAGGAAGCCCGGATTGCGGCCCGAGGCGCCGTAGGCCGGCTGCTCGGCCTCCAGCAGCAGCACGCCGAGGCCGGCCCTCGCCAGGTGACAGGCCGTGCTGGCGCCGGCGATGCCGGCCCCCACCACGATGACGTCGGGCCGCGCCGGCATGACCTCGATCCCTAGAAGTGCAGCGGCCCTTCGACCAGGCGATCGAGCAGGCGGCCGATGAAGCGCTCGCCGGCATCGAGCTGGCTGAGCTCGATCCACTCGTCGGGCTTGTGCGCCTGGGCGATGGCGCCCGGCCCGCAGACCACCGAGGCGACGCCGCCGGTCAGGTGGAAGTGACCGGCTTCGGTGCCGAAGGCGACCTTGGCATGGTCGTTGCGGCCGACCAGCGACTTCACGAAGGTCACGGCCGGATGCTCCGGCTGCATGCCGAGGCCCGGATAGACGTAGATCGGCTCGAAGGCGATGCCGCTCTCGGGCGCGACCTTCTTCATCGCCGGCTCCAGCGTGCCGCGCACGAAGCTCTCGACCCGGCGCATCACCGCCTCGCCGTCGACCTCGGCCAGGTGGCGGAACTCGAAGACGAACTCGCAGTGCTCGGGCACGATGTTGATCGCCGCGCCGCCGCGAATCAGGCCGACCGAAAGCGTCGAGTGCGCGACGTCGAACTCGCCGTCGAAGGGCCCTTCGGTCCGCCACTCGGCGGCGATGCCCTTGAGGAACTGGATCAGCTCGGCCGCCACCTCGATGGCGTTGACGCCGCTGGGCGTCAGCGAGGAATGCACCGCCCGCCCGGTGATGGTGACGCGGTAGCTGCGCCCGCCCTTGTGCGCCACGATGGGCTGCATCAAGGTCGGCTCGCCGACGATGCAGAGCGCCGGCTTCACCGGCAGGGTCGCCAGCTTCTCCACCAGGCTGCGCACGCCGAGGCAGCCGATCTCCTCGTCATAGCTGAAGGCCAGGTGGAAGGGCGCCTTGAGGTCGGCCCGCAGCATGGCCGGCACGGCGGCGAGGCAGAGCGCGACGAAGCCCTTCATGTCGGCGACGCCGCGGCCATAGAGCTTGCCGTCGCCGGGTTCGCGCACCTGGAAGGGATCGCTGGTCCAGAGCTGGCCGTCGACCGGCACCACGTCGGTGTGCCCCGACAGGATCACGCCGCGCTGCCCGGCGGGGCCGATGGTGGCCCAGAGGTTGCCGCGGTCGCCCTCCGGCGCCCAGAGGATCTCGCTCTCCACGCCCAGGCCCTTCAGGTAGTCCTGGATGTAGAGGATGAGCTCGCGGTTGCCGTCGCGCGTGACGGTGGGAAAGGCGATGAGGTCGCGGAGGAGTCGGGCGGCGCTGTCCTGCATGGGATCAGCCTAGCCCACGACGCTGAAGACCGGCAAAGGCGGCAGCGGGTCGCGATGGCGCCAACCGACCGTCACCCGCTGGCCGATGCGTGCCGTCTCGTCAGTGATGTTGGTCAGCAGACGGGGCCCCTCGTCGAGCTGCACGACGGCGACCTTGTAGGGCGGCGGCAGGTCGGGCTGCACCTGCACGCGGACCGTGGTGAGGGAGTAGATCGTGCCCTTGCCGCTGACTTCCACCCAGGCGAGGTCCTTCGCTTCGCAGGCCAGGCAGAAGGGACGCGGATAGAACTGGTGGTGGCCGCAGGCGCCGCAGCGCTGGACCGTCAGGCGGTGCTCGCCGCAGGCCTGCCAGAAGGCGGCGGTGGTGGGATCGGCGACGGCGTCGACGTTGTAGTCGCTCATGGCTCTTCAGTCCCGCGCCAGGATGATGGTGGAGGCGGTGGAGAAGGCGAGGCCGCCGGTGCCGTGCGCCACGCCGATCCTGGCATCCGGCACCTGGCGCTCGCCGGCCTCGCCGCGGAGCTGCCGCACCGCCTCGACCAGCAGCAGGATGCCAAGCGCGCCGGGGTGGTTGTAGGACAGCCCGCCGCCAGAAGTCATGGCGGGCAGCTTGCCGCCCGGAAGCAGGTGCCCCTCGGCGACGAAGGCCCCGCCCTCGCCCTTCCTGCAGAAGCCCAGGTCCTCCAGGTAGAGGATCACCGCGTGGGTGAAGTTGTCATAGGGCTCGAACACATCGACGTCGCCCGGCTTGATGCCGGCCATGGCGAAGGCCGCCTTGCCCGAGGCCGCGCCCGGCGTGACCGTCAGGTCCGGGCACTGCGCCACCTGCCACTGCACCTGGCTCTCGCCGGCGCCGATCACACGGATCGCCTTCTTCTTCGCGTCGCGGGCACGCGCCGCGCTGGTCACCACCACGGCGCCGCCGCCGTCGGTCACCAGGCAGCAGTCGGCCTTGCGCAGCGGATCGCAGATCAGCGGCGAGGCCATGACCTCGTCCAGCGTCAGCGGATCGCGCGACCAGGCCTTGGGATTCTTCTGCGCCCAGGCGCGTGCCGCCAGGGCGACATGCGCCAGGTGCTCTGGCGTGGTGCCGTACTGGTGCATGTGGCGCGCCGCCGAGAGCGCGTAGTGACCGATCGGGAAGTGGATGCCGAAGGGCGCCTCGAACTGCGCCGGCAGCGACTGGTCCTCGGCCGAAACCGCGCGCTTGCGGCCCCTGCGGCTGCGCTGGCGCGAGGCATAGCCGATCAGCGCCGTCTCGCAGCGCCCGGTGGCGATGGCCAGCATGGCGTGGTGCACGAAGTATTCGAAGGACGCGCCGCCGTGGTCCGAGGACTCGGCGAAACGCGGCTGCAGGCCCAGGTACTCGCTGAGCTGGACCGAGCCTTCCTCGCCCATGTAGTTGGTGAAGACGGCGTCGACGTCGCGGAAGCCCATGCCGGCCTCCTCCAGCGCCTCCTGCGCCGCCACCGCGAGCATCGAGTACTCGCTGTGATCCAGGACCTTGCCCAGCGGCGTCTCGGCCGCGCCGGCGATATAGACGTTGGGCAGATGCATCAGCTCGCTCACGGCGCCGCGGTCTCCCCCGTTCCCTCTCGCGCGGCGGGCTGGCCGGCCGCGCGATTTATGCTATAGTGAACCCGTACAGTATTACAAAACACCCGCCTGTCCAGCGGAAAGCCGCAGCTGACTCCGATGCCAGGGTGGGGACTGGTTGAACGACCAAGGCTATGGCATCAAAGCGTGGAACCCCCGGTGAGCGGAGACATGAGGCCAGCGATTCGCCGCCCGAAAGCCAAGCGCCCCGAGCCCGAGGCCGCCACGCGGGCGCGCCCGGCACCCGCATCGCAAGCGGCCGCGTCCAAGCCGGCCCATGCCCACCGCAAGGCCTCGCTTTGCCTGGTGCATGGCGAGAGCGAGCCGGCGCCGCGCAAGACCCGCAGCCGCATCCCGCCGCCGATCGGCGGGCGCCTGCGCGAGGTGCGGCTGCGCCAGGAACTGACGCTGGGCGAGGTCGAGGCGCTCTGCGGCATCTCCAAGTCCATGCTGTCGCAGATCGAGCGCGGCAAGGTGAACCCCACCTTCGCGACGCTGTGGCACATCACGCGCTCGCTCGGCGTCGGCATCGGCGAACTGCTGGGCGAGGTGCAGTCGGCGCCCGAGGCGGTCAGGAGCTACGAGCACATCAAGGTGCTCTCCACCCCCACCATCACCGCCGCCGACGGCCTCTGCACCACGCGCATCCTCTCGCCCCGGCGCTATGCCCTGCCCTTCGAGTGGTACGAGATCCGGCTGAAGCCGGGCGGGCAGCTCATGGCCAACGCGCATGGCCGCGGCGAGTGGGAGCACATGACCGTGGTGCAGGGCCAGGTCACCCAGGTGATCGGCGGCGACGAGGTGCTGATCAGCGAGGGCGAGACCATCCGCTATGCCGCCGACCAGCCGCACGGGGTGCGCAACGACGGCGACCGGGACAGCAAGGTAGTCCTGGTCGTCATTCCGATGAAGGATCTGGAGCGGCACAACATCCCGCACGGCCCCATCGAGGACGAGGACTGACCCTCGCGCCGCGCTGCCCTTCGCCCTCCCCCATCTTCGATGGGAGAGGGGTCCTGGACGGCACTCCCTCAATGCACGTAGCTCGCGCCGTTGATGTGCACCGTGGTGCCGGTGGCATGCTTGGCATGGCCCGAGGCCAGGAACATCACGGTGCGCGCCACGTCGATCGGCTCGGCCACCTCGCCCAGCGGGATGGTGTCGGCGGCGCCCTGGATGCCGTACTGGTCGAAGAAGCCCTTGTTCAGCGCCGTGTTGACGAAGCCCGGGGCCACCGCGAAGCAGGTGATGCCCTGCTTGCCGTAGCCGCGCGCGATGGTGCGGGTCATGGCGACCACGCCGCCCTTGGCCGCGGCGTAGTGCATGTAGTCCGGATCGTCGCCGCGGAAGCCGGCGCGGCTGGCGATGTTGACGATGATGCCGCCGCCCTGCGGGATGAAGCTGTCGATCGCCTCGCGGCAGAGGTGACCCGGCGCCACCAGGCAGATTTCCAGCGTGCGGTGCCAGGCCTTCTCCCACTTGGCGAAGTCATAGGAGACGTCGGCCGGCTCGTAGATGCCGGCATTGTTCACCAGCACGTCGAGCCGCCCCTGGAAGGCCAGCGCCTCCTGCCAGAGCTTCGGCACGTTGGCGCCGTCGGACAGGTCGGCGGCGACGAAGCGCACCTTGTCGGCGCCCAGCTCCTGGGCGAGTTTCTCGCCGGCGCCGCCGGCGCGCACGTCGTGCAGCACCACCTTGCCGCCCAGTTCCACCGCCAGGCGCACGCAGGCGGCGCCGATGCCGCCGCCGCCGCCGGTCACCAGCAGCGTCTTGCCCGTCATGTCGATCATCGCCTCTCTCCCTCTCTTCTGTCCCGGAGGACCTGATGCACAGCCTTGATCTTTTCATCGCCGGCGAGTGGCGCCAGGGCGGCGGCGCGCCGCGCCCCGTGCTGAACCCGGCCAGCGAGCAGCCGATCGCGCGCCTCGCCACGGCCAGCGCCGGCGACCTTGACGCGGCGCTGGCGGCGGCGGAAGCCGCGCTGGCGACCTGGGGGCGCACACCCGCCCTGCAGCGCGGCGAGATCCTGCGCAAGGCGGCGGCGCTGCTGCGCCAGCGCACGCCCGAACTGGCACGCGCCATGACCGAGGAGAACGGCAAGACCCTGGCCGAATCCGCCGGCGAGATGGGCCGCGCCGTCGAGACCCTGGAATGGTGCGGCGAGGAGGCCGGCCGTATCGAGGGCCGCGTGATCGCCGGTCGCGCGGCCGGCCAGCGCCGCCTGCTGGTGCCGCAGCCGGTCGGCGTGGTCGCCGCCTTCACCGCCTGGAACTTCCCCGCCGTGCTGGTGGCGCGCAAGCTGGGCGCCGCGCTGGCCGCCGGCTGCAGCGTCGTGCTGAAGGCGGCGGAGGAGGCGCCCTCGGTCGCCATCGGCATCGTGCGGGCGCTGGCCGAGTCCGGCCTGCCGGCCGGCGTGGTGAACCTGGTGTTCGGCGAGCCGCCGATGATCTCGCGCCACCTGCTGGCGAGCCCCATCGTGCGCAAGCTGACCTTCACCGGCTCCACCGCCGTCGGCCGGGAACTGGCGCGGCTGGCGGCCGACGACCTGAAGCGCTGCACCTTCGAGCTGGGCGGGCACGCGCCGGTCATCGTAGCGAAGGACGCCGACCTGGAGCTGGCGCTGGCCACCACGCTGGCCGGCAAGTTCGGCACCGCCGGGCAGTCCTGCGTCGCGCCCAGCCGCTTCTATATCGACAGCGCGCTCTACCCCGAGTTCGTGCGCCGCTTCGCCGCCGCGGCCGAGGCCATCGTGGTCGGCGAGGGCAGCGAGCAGGGCGTGAAGATGGGGCCGCTGGCCAATCCCCGCCGCCTTGCCGCCATGGAGCGCCTGACCGCCGACGCGGTGGCGCAGGGCGCGCGGCTGGTGACCGGCGGCAAGCGCCTGGATCGCCCTGGCTGGTTCTTCCCGCCCACCGTACTGGCCGAGGTGCCGGAGAGCGCGGCGGTGATGAACGAGGAGCCCTTCGGGCCGATCGCCGCCATGGCGCCGGTCGAGAGCCTGGAGGAGGCCTATGCGCGGGCCAACCGCCTGGCCTATGGCTTCGCCGCCTACCTCTTCACCCGCGACCATCGCACCGCGGCCGAGGCGCCGGAGCGCCTGCGCGCCGGCAACATCGGCGTCAACCAGGCGGCGCCCTCGCTGCCCGACGCGCCGGTCGGCGGCATCGGCGACAGCGGCTACGGCTATGAAGGCGGCCGCGAGGGGATGAGCGAGTTCCTGCACTGGCGTCTCGTGAACCAGGCGGTCTAGGCCGCCACCTCGGCCGTTCCCGTCACCACCGCCTGCCCGTCCTGGCGCTTGAGCTCCAGCTCCAGTGCCAGGCGGCGGCCACCGTCGGGCCCCGCGACCTCGGCGGTCACGCGGCCCGCGGCGGTCAGGATGTCGCCGGGAAAGACCCTGTCGCGGAAGCGCACCTTGTAGCGGCGCACCGACCCGGCGCCGAACCAGCGCGTGACGAAGGAGGCCAGCAGACCGGCCGAGAGCATGCCGTGCGCCATGACCGTCGGCAGGCCGGCGGCGCGGGCATAGGCCTCGTCATGATGCAGCGGGTTGAAGTCACCGGACGCGCCGGCGTAGCGCACCAGGTCGGTGACCGTCAGCGGGCCATAGGTGAAGGCCGGCGGCGGCGGGACGGCGCTCATGTCAGCCCTCCAGCCCCTGGGTCTCGACCGAGGTCGAGCGCTCCCAGCCGACGATGCTGCCGGTCGCCTCCTCCGCCATCTCGATCTCGACGACGATGAGCCGCATGGCACCGCCGCGGCGGCCCTGCTTCACCGTGTCGGACTTCAGGCGCGCGCGGCAACGCAGGCGGTCGCCAGGCTTCAGCGGGCGCAGGTACTCGTACTCCTGCTCACCATGTACCGTGCGGCTGCGGTCGACCGGCAGGATCTCCTTCACCAGGCGCTCGATGAAGGCGGCGTTCAGCACCACGGGAAAGGTCGGCGCCGGCAGCTCCGGATGATCGTCCCGCACGGCGCGGGCGAAGTCCGCGACCTTCCAGGGTTCGACCGCGACGCTCCACTCCGCCAGCAGCTCGCCTTCCCTCATGCGCCCTTCCTCTGCTGCAGCAGGCCGCCGCGGCGCATCACCAGCGCCGCCGTGCCGGCGACCAGCAGGCTGAAGAGGATCAGCACGCCGGCCACCGCGGTGATGGTCGGGTTGATCTGCAGCGTCAGCTCGTTGAACATCTTCTTCGGGATGGTGAAGTGCGTGCCGGCCAGGAACAACGTCACCACCACCTCGTCGAAGGAGATGACGAAGGCGAAGAGCCAGGCGGCGAAGGCACTGGGCCCCAGGTTCGGCAGCAGCACCTTGCGCAGCATGGTCAGCCGCGTGGCGCCGAGGGTGAGCGCCACCAGCTCGATGCGCTGGTCGAAGGACTTGATGGCTACGGTCATCAGCATGATGACGTAGGGCGCGACCAGGATGGTGTGGGCCACGATCAGCCCGGAGAAGGTGCCGAGGATGTTGAGGCGCGCGCAGAAGAAGAACATGGCGACCGCGGTGATGATCGAGGGCACCACCATGGGCGCGACGAAGTTCGACTCCATGATGCGCCGCCCGATCACGCCGCCGCGCACCAGCGCGTAGGAGGCGAGCGTGCCGAGGATCAGCGCCGCGGTCGAGGCCGCCGCCGCCAGCACGATCGAGTTCACTCCGGCGTCGACCCAGGCGCTGTCGCCGAACAGGCTCTCGTACCAGCGCAGCGAGAAGCCGGGCGGCGGGAACTCCAGCGACTTGGCGCTGGAAAACGACATGGGGACGACGATCAGGATCGGCAGGCAGAGGAAGGCCAGCACGCTGACCGAAAGCGTGGCGAGCCAGAGCGTGCGCGCCGGCGCGGCGGGATCTGGGCGCTTCATGTCGTGCGCCCCCGGAGCCACTGGTAGAGCGCATAGAAGGCCAGCGTGATGACCAGCAGCATGACCGAGATGGCCGCCGCTGTTTCCCAGCGCGAGAAGCGGTTGATCAGCAGGTCCATCATGTTGGCGATCATCGGCACCTTGCCGCCGCCCAGAACCGCGGGGGTGATGAAGAAGCCGAGGCTGAGGATGAAGACCAGCACCATCGAGGCCATCAGCGTCGGCAGGGTGATCGGGAAGAAGACCTTCCAGAAGACCGTGCGGTCCGGCGCGCCCAGCGTCTGCGCCACCTGCGTCAGGCGGTTGTCGACCTTGAGCATGGCGGCATAGAGCGGCAGCACCATGAAGGGCAGCAGCACGTTCACCATGCCCAGCGTCACGCCGAACTGGTTGTAGAGGAAGGAGACCGGCTTGTCCGCCAGTGCCAGGTCCTTCAGCACCCGGTTGACGATGCCGCCATTGCCCAGCACCACGATCCAGGCGTAGGTGCGCACCAGGATCGAGACCCAGAAGGGGATGACCACGGCGCAGATCGCGATCACCTGCCCGCGCGAGCGCAGGCGCGAGATCCACAGCGCCAGCGGATAGGCCAGCAGCGCGCAACAGGCCGTCACGGTCGCCGCGACGACGAAGGTACGCCACAGCACCGTGGCGTAGACCTTGGAGGTGAAGAAATCCTGGTAGTTGCCCCAGGTGAAGTCGTAGGTCTTGCCGTCGCGGAAGGACCAGCCGACAGCCAGCATCAGCGGCAGGTCGAAGGCCAGCACGACGACGATCAGCAGCGGCAGCACGAAGGGCAGGTTGACGACATGGCGCAGCCAGCGTCCCGCCGCCCTGGTCCGTGTCGTGGTGATCGCCGCAGCCGTCATCTTGCCTCTCCCGTGCAGCCGGCGGGCCGGCCCCTCCTCCGGGCCGACCCGCCAACTGGCCTCAAGCCGCCGCTACTGCGCCAGCTTGAACTCCTGCCAGCGCTTCTCGACCTCGTCGTTGTGCTCGACCCACCAGTCGCCGTTCTGCAGCCACTGGACGTCCTTGTTCGGGCCATAGGTCGGCATCTCCGGGGCCTTTTCCGCCGGAATCAGGTTCTCGATCCCCGGGATCGGACCCGGGTAGGAGACGTACTGCATGATGCACTTCTGCCGATCGGGCTTGGTCTGCTCGCGGAACCAGACGTAGGCCGCGTCGACCTCCTTCGGATCGGCGCCCTTGGCGATGACGAACCAGGAGATGTCGAGCATGCCCTGGTTGAAGTTCACCGTGACACCCTCCTTGCCGACCACGCGGCCGGACCAGGCGATGGCGTACTGCGCCTCGTTGTCCTGGAGCAGCTGCGGCGGCTGCGCGCCGGCCTGCCACCAGATCGTGTCGTCCTTGATCCGCTCCAGCGTCTTGAAGGCGCGGTCGAGGTCGAGCGGGAAGAGCTTGTCAACCGGCACGCCGTCGCCGAGCGCGGCGAAGGTCAGCACGAAGCCCGGATAGTCGGGCAGCGCCCGCTTGCCGGGGAACTTCTCGGTATCGAAGAACTCGACCCAGTCCTTCACCGCCGGCACGTCGCTGCGGTAGGCCATGATCGTCGAGTAGTAGGAGCTGCCGAAGGCATCGGGCAGCTTGGCCTCGTCGAAGATCGGATCCGGGTTCACCTTGGCCCAGTCGATCGGCTGGATCAGGCCGAGCTGGCGCGCGCGCACCAGCTCGCTGGTCTCCATGTCGAAGGCCGTGTGGGTGATGTTGCCGGACTCGACGATGCCACGCAGCTTGGCAAGGCCGCCCGGGCTTTCCGGGATGACCTTGATGCCCATGGACTTCACCATGTCGTTCTCGACGCATGTGGTGATGGCGTCACCCCACTGCCCGCCGGCGTGGAGCACGTGCAGCTCCTGCTCGGCCGAGGCCTGCGAGGTCATCGCCAGGGCGGCTGCCCCGGCGAACAGTACAGATGCGAACCACCTTCCCGTTCCCATTGTTCTTCTCCCTTGCAGTCGCAACAGCCTCTCCCAAGGGCCCCGAAGGGGGGCCCGACGATGCCGCCGGCCTCTCAGCCCGGCGGCAGTACCCAGACGCTCTCGGGGTCCCAATCGAGGGTGACGTGGGTGCCTTCCGCGTAATGCGTCGCCGACTCGCTGGTCTGCGCCGTCAGCGTCAGGCCGGAGTCCAGCTGGATGGAGTAGCGCACGGCCTCGCCCAGGAAGACCGCCTCGCTGACCCGCCCGCTGAGCGCCATCGCCGGCCCTTTGCCGTTCGCCAGGCGGATGCGCTCGGGCCTGAGAACGCCGACCACCGGACCGCTGGCGCCGCCGGTCGGCGCCGGCGCGACCTGTCCGCCGGGCAGGCGGATGCCGCCGGCCGCCGCCTCGCCCTCCAGGAAATTGGCGATGCCGAGGAAATCGGCGACGAAGCGGTTGCGCGGCCGGTGATAGATCTCCGTCGGGCTGTCGATCTGCTGCACCTTGCCCTGGTGCAGCACGACGACGTGGTCGCTGAGCGACAGTGCCTCGTCCTGGTCGTGCGTCACCAGGATGGTGGTGATCTTCAGCTCACGCTGCAGGCGCCTGAGCTCGACCCGCACCTCCTCGCGCAGCTTCCGGTCCAGCGCGGCGAGCGGCTCGTCGAGCAGCAGGATGTCGGGCTGGAAGACGATGGCGCGGGCCAGCGCGACGCGCTGCTGCTGGCCGCCGGAGAGCTGGCTGGGCTTGCGCTTCTCGAAGCCGCCGAGGCGCACCAGCTCCAGCGCCTGGCCGACCCGGCGCTCGACCTCGGCACGGCCGAGCTGGCGGATGCGCAGCGGGAAGGCGACGTTCTCCTGCACCGTCATGTGGGGGAAGAGCGCGTAGCTCTGGAACACCAGGCCGACGTTCCTGGCCCGCGCCGGTGCCCAGGTGACGTCGCGCCCGCCGATGCTGATCCTGCCGCTGTCGGGGTGCGCGATCCCGGCCAGCAGCGACAGCATGGTGGTCTTGCCGCTGCCCGAGGGGCCGAGGATCGTGGTGAACTCGCCCGGCGCGACGGTCAGCGACACGCCGTCGACGGCGCGCACCGGCCCGTAGTGCTTGTGGACCTCTATGAATTCGACAGCCGTCACCGAACCGCCTTCCCTTCGATCGGCCAGGCCACCTCGACCTCGACCTGTGCCCGCTCCGCCATGCGGCGGGTTGAGGCGCGCGCCCTGGCATAGACCAGCGTCTCGTCCAGCCGGGTCAGCTGACCCTTGCGCAGCACGATCTCGCCGTTGACCACGACAGTGTCGACGCCCTTGGTGCGATCGACCAGCGCCAACTGGCGCAGCGGATTGACCTCGGGCTGGTGGTCGGCGAGGTCGGGGTCGCGGATCACGATGTCGGCCAGCCGCCCCGGCGCCAGCACGCCAAGATCGTCCGGCAGGCCGAAGGCCACGGCGCCGCAGCGGGTGAACATCTCGACCAGCGATTCCGACGGCAGGTAGTTGCCGTCGCTGCGCGTCAGCAGGTAGGCGATATAGCCCAGCTCGCCATAGGTCCAGGTCTTGGCGACGTCGGCGCCGAAGGTGATCGGCGTGCCGCGCTCATAGAGCGCCGGCATGCGCTGCGGCGCCTGGCGGTTGATGGCGTAGAACATGTAGTTGCCCGGCTGCCAGACCAGGGCCATGCCGGACTGCGCCACGGCGTCGGCCTCGGCGTCGGTCAGCACGTTCATGTGGGTGAAGCAGACGTTCTTGCCCAGCACGCCGATCTCGGCCAGGTGGCACAGCGGGTCCTTGCCGAAGCGGCCGCGGTCATAGTCGGCGTCGCCCGCCATGAAGTTCTGGTGCTGGTGGAAGACGTTGCCGGTCTCGTCCGCCAGCGCCTTTGCCGCCTTCAGCAGCGGCTCGGTGGCGCTGCCCAGGCCATAGAGCGCGACGTGGCCGCGCACCAGCGCGTCCTTGTTGCCGTTGCGCTTGATCTGCGTGCCCAGCAGCCTCTCCGCCCGCTTGGCATCGCAGGGCGCGCGCTTGATGTTGGCCGCCGAGGGCTCGCCGCCCACCAGGTCCCAGAGGAAGGGATCGGCCAGGGTGACGCGGATGCCGACAGCCTCGCAGGCGGCGGCGATGGCGTCGGGCTCGAAGGCGGTGGCCGCCTCGACGAAGCCGGTGAAGCCGTTCTTCACCATCTCCACCGCGGCCATCAGCGCCGAATCGTATTCCGCCTCGTCGTCCAGCGCGTTGATCCAGCGGTCGTAGGCGCCGGGCCCCAGCTTGCCGCCCTTGGGCCGCGGGTTGTCGGTGATGGCGCCGCGCGACAGGTGCAGCGAGGCATGGGTGTGGCCATCGATGTAGCCCGGATGCACCAGGCCGCCGCGCGCGTCGATCGAGCGCCTGGCCTGGAAGCGCGCCGCGAGGTCGGCGCTGGCGCCGACGGCGACGATGCGCGTTCCGGTCACCGCCACGGCGCCGTCGTTGATGATGCGGCGCGTCTCGTCCAGCGTCAGCACCTGGCCGTGCAGGATCAGCAGGTCGCAGGTTTCCGGGGTCTTGCCCTGGGTCATGTCCTGTCTCCCCCTCGTCAGCGCCAGGAACCGCTCTCGCGGTCCCAGGCGCCCTTGGTCTGGTCGGGCCGGGCGCGCAGCGGCTGCTTCTGCACCCGCATCGAGGGCGTGCGCTCGAAGTCCTCGGGATGGAACTCGATATAGCGCGGCACCTTGAAGGGTGCGAGCTTCGACTTGCAGTAGTCCACCACCTGCTCGGGCGTCATGGTCACGCCGGGCTTGAGCTGCACGTAGGCCTTCACCTCCTCGCCGCGCAGCGTGTCGGGCACCGGGATCACCGCCGCCTCGACGATGTCGGGATTGCCGCGCAGCACGGCCTCGACCTCGGCGGCGGAGATGTTCTCGCCGGACCGGCGGATGATCTCCTTCTTGCGGCCGACGAAGTAGAGCAGGCCGCGTTCGTCCCGCCGCACCAGGTCGCCGGAGTGGTACCAGCCGCCCTTGTTGGCCTCGGCCGTGACCTCGGGCCGGCCGAGATAGCCGACATAGATGTCGGGGCCCTTGATCAGCGCCTCGCCGGCGGTACCGACCGGCACCTCTTCGTCGTTGTCGTCGCCGACGCGGATCTGCATCGACGGCGGCTCCACGCCGATGGAGCCGGTGCCGACCAGCTCGTCCGCCAGGTGCAGCGGCACGCGGGTCATGATGCCGCCCTCGGTCGAGCCGTACTGGTCCAGCCAGTGGAAGCCGAAGCGCTGCACCATCTCGGCATGCAGCTCCTTGGGCAGGCCGGCGTGGACCGCCAGGCGGATGCGGTGATCCTTCTCCTTCGGGCCCGGCTCGCCCTTCAGCAGCAGCGCCGGGACCGAGGCGATGGAGAGGATCTCGGTCGCGTCGTACTTCGTCACCACCTCCCAGAAGCGCGAGACCGAGAAGCGACGCATCGCCACCATGGTGCCGCGCGAGGCCAGCGAGGTGATGAGCTGGATCGCCGGGTCGGCGTAGTAGAAGGGCAGGCAGCAGAGCTGCCGGTCCTGCCAGCCCCGCCGGAACAGGCGCAGGTCGACGTCGATGACGCGCAGCCACCAGCCGTGGTGCAGCATGCAGCCCTTGGGCGCGCCCGTGGTGCCCGAGGTGTAGTAGACCGTGATGACATCGTCGCGTTCGCAGGGACTCTTGGAGAAGTCGAGCGGCGGCTCCAGGCTCTCATAGGCCTCCAGCCCCTTGGGCTCCTCGCCGTCGACCACGACGATCTGTTGCAGCGTCGGCGCGCCGGGCCTCAGCTTCTCCATCAGGGCGAGCTGCGGCTGGCCGACGATCGCGGCGACCGGCGTCGAGTCCTTCAGGATGTGGCCGGCGTCATGCTCCTGCGCGGTCGGCGCGATGGAGACCAGGATGCCGCGGTTGGCGACGATGCCGAACAGCGCGATCATGAACTCGACGCGGTTGTCGAGCATCACCACGACGCGGTCGTGCGGCTTGACGAAGCGGCTGAGGTAGCCGGCGAAGCGCTGGCTGCGCTCCAGCAGCTCCTTGCGGCTGATGACCAGGCCGTCCTCGATGATCAGGGCCGGGCGGTAGGGATCCTCGCTGCAGCCCTGGTAGAGGATCTCGATCACGTTCTGCTGCGTCACCGCCGTGAAGTTCTCCGGCGCGACGTGGTGGGACTCGCGAACCACGCTGGTGGACGCGCCGCTCATGGCTGGATCTCCGCGAAGCCGTTCTTGATCACCGGGTTCTTGCCCAGGTCCTGGGCATCGAAGCGCAGCAGCGTGCGCCCCCGCTCGACCCCGCCCTCGAAGAGCCGCGTGGCGAGCTTCTGACCGCCGGTCATGAACAGCGGGTGCGAGAAGCGGCAGCCGAGGCGCTTCAGCCGGCGGCTGTCGCCGCCACAGGGGCCGTCGACGATGGCCCGGCTGGCCAGGGCGATGGTGCACATGCCATGCAGGATCGGCGCCGGGAAGCCCTTGGCCTGGGCGGCCGCGGCGTCCAGCGTGTAGGGCGAATAGTCGCGCGCCGCCTCGGCGTAGCGGAAGGCCTGGTCGTCGGGCAGGGCGATGGTCACCTCGCCCAGCGCCTTGCCGGGCTCGCCCAGCGGCCGGGCCGGCGGCGCCTCGCCGCGGCTCTCGGCGATGCTGGCGCCCTGCACCAGGCAGCCGGAGTACTGCACTGAGACGATGTCGCCCGTGTGGGTCCGAGTCTCGGCGCGCACGATCATCTGCACGCCGGCCTTGCTGGGCGCCAGGCGCTGCAGCACCGAGCGGGTGAAGAGCCGTTGCCCCGGCTCGATCGGCCGGTGGAAGTCGAAGTCGTGCTCGCCATGGATGACGAAGCCGTCGGTGGTCGCCTGGATCTCCTCCACCAGCGACTGCATGACGGGCACGTGGGCGAAGACCGGCGGCGCGATGCGGCCGGCGGCGTGCGCTTCGTTAGTGTCGCCCAGCGCCTCGGCGAACTGCGCCAGGCGGTAGCTGTTGACCCGGAACTCCTCGCTCTCCCTGACGGAGCCGACCCGGGCGAGATCGAAACGCAAGCGGTGCCTCCCTGCTCTCGGTTGCTCTTCAGCGCACGACGTCGGCCAGCTCGGGCACGAAGTCGGCGAGTCCCGGTGCCGCCGGCAGCTTGCCGGCCAGCGCCTTGTCCAGTGCCGCCACGGTCCAGCGCCCCTCGGTGCGGACATCGGCGGCGATCTGCGTCGGCTGCATCACCTCGACGCGGTTGCCGTAGGCCTGGAAGACCTGGCCGGTCGCGGGGCAGTCGGCCTTGGCCAGCCAGGCGATCAGCGGCGAGACGTTGCCCGGCTCGAAGGTGTCGAAGGTGCCGGGCGGCGGCGCCTTGAGGCTGGTCTCGATGCGCGTGCGGGCCGAGGGCGAGACGGCGTTGGCACGCACGCCGTACTTGGCGCCCTCCAGCGCCAGCACGCGGGCCAGCGCCACCACCGCCAGCTTGGCCGCGGCGTAGTTGGCCTGGCCGAAAGAGCCGACGAGGCCGGCCAGCGAGGTGGTGCAGACGATCGAGCCGGCGACCTTGTGGCCAGCCTTGGCGCGCTCGCGCCAGTAAGTCATGGCATGGCGCGCCGGCGCGGCGTGGCCCTTCAGGTGCACGCGGATCACCGCGTCCCACTCGCTCTCCTCCATGTTCGCGAAGAGGCGGTCGCGCAGGATGCCGGCATTGTTCACCAGCACGTGCAGGTCGCCGAAACGCTCCACCGCCAGGTCGATCATGGCCTTGGCGCCGGCCCAGTCGGCGACGTCGTGGCCGCTGACCACGGCGGCGCCGCCGGCGGCCTCGATCTCGGCCACCACGGACTGCGCCGGCGTCAGATCCTGGCCGTGCCCCTGCAGGTCGCCACCCAGGTCGTTGACCACGACCTTCGCGCCTTCGGACGCCAGCATCAGCGCGTGCGCGCGGCCGAGGCCGCGACCGCCGCCGGTGACAATCGCCACGCGGCCCTGCAAGCTCCCAGCGGTCATGCCGCCCAGTCTCCCCTTGGGGCGGCCTGCCTCGCGGTCCGCCGCCCGTCTGCCGGTCGCTCCGCTCGCGGGCGAAAGCGACCCCTGTTCACACGGTTTGTTTCAGATCGTGATAATTTTTTTGTTATACTGAACGCGCGCCGAAAAGCACGTCAACAGCTTTGATCACAGCAGAGACGGAAAAGTACGGGGGACTCGAAAGGGTGGCGAACGAGATCGCGATCAGGCGGCCGCGCGCGACGGACGCCGCGGCCTGGCACCGGCTCTGGCAGGCGCTGGTGGCGACGGGGCCCGAGCCCTGCAGCGCCGATGCGCCGGCCGAAGTCTGGCGCCGCGTGCTGACACCGGGCGACGCCATGGGCCTCTGGCTGGCGGTCGACGGAGAGGATCGGCCGGTGGGCTTCGTGCTCTCCGTCGTCTTTCCCTATTCCTGGAGTACGCACCCGGTCTGCTATCTGCTCGACCTCTACGTCGCGCCCGAGCAGCGCGGCCAGCGCCTGGGCCAGCGGCTGATCGAGCACCTGGCGGCCGAGGGCCGCGCCGCCGGCTGGCTGAAGCTCATGTGGATGACGCAGCACGACAACGTTGCCGCGCAGCGGCTCTATGACCGTATCGCCACGCGTTCGACGCTGGTGCGCTACGACATGATGCTGAGCGATCACTAGCTAGGCGGCGAGGAAGCCGCCGTCGGCGCAGAGATTGTGCCCCACGATGTAGGACGCGGCGGGCGAGGCCAGCCACAGCACGGCGGCCGCCACCTCCTCGGGCCGGCCCATGCGGCCGAGCGGCAGGCTGGCCGCGACCTTCGCCGGGTCGAGGCCGGCGGCCAGCATCATCGGCGTTGCCACGCGGCCGGGCGACACGGCGTTGATGCGCAGGCCCTGGCCGGCGTGCTCCATCGCCGCCGCGCGGGTCATCGCGAGCGCCGCCGCCTTGGCCGCGGCATAGAGTGCGAGGCCGGGGTTGGGATTGCGCAGCGCGCTGACCGAGATGTTGTTGACGATGGCGCCGCCACCGGCAGCCAGCATCGCCGGAATCTGCGCCTTCATCGCCAGGAAGAGCGCGCGGCAGTTAAGGTCGAAGACCGCTTCGTAGGTGGCGAGCGACTGTGCCGGCAGGGCCGCGCGCCGTTCCTGGAAGCCGGCATTGTTGAAGGCGACGTCGAGGCGCCCGAAGCGCCCGAGGATCTGGCGCACGGCGGCGGCCGGCGCATCCGGCTCGCGCAGATCGGCGGCATGGAACGCGGCCGCGGCGCCGAGCGCGCGGCATTCCGCCTCCACCGCCGCGCCGCGTGCCGCGTCGCGTCCCGTCAGCAGCAGCAGGGCGCCGGCGCCGGCGAAGGCCAGCGCCGTCGCCCGCCCGATGCCCGAGGTGGCGCCGGAGATCAGCACGGCCTTGCCGGCGAAGGTCTGGCTGTCGCTCATGTGCGGCAGTCTCCGCGACGGCGGCGCCGACGTATTGGCGGAAATTGCGCCTAGGCGGCGCGCAGGCCGGCGAGATACTGCCCCGGCGTGATGCCGTAGAGCCGCTTGCAGTGCCGGTTCAGCGCCGGCTGGTCGCAGAAGCCCGCGGCCTGCGCCGCGGCGGCCGCGCTCTCGCCCTGTCGCAGCAAGGAGAGCGCGGCGGCGAGGCGCACCTGCGTCAGCCAGGCGTGCGGTGTCAGCCGCCCGCCACGCCGGCAGAGCCCGATGAGCTGGAAGGGCGTGAGGCCGAGCGGCGCGGCAAGGTCCTGCAGGGTCAGCCGCTCCGCATGGCGTTGCTGGATCAGCCGGCCGAGCCGCGCCAGCAGCGCCGCGTCGCGTGGCGCCGGTGCGGGGCGGCCGCCCGGCCCGGCATGGCGCGCCAGCAGCGCACCGAGCGCGGCGACCAGCGCCTGCTCCAGCGCCAGGTCCTCGTCGCCGGCCTCCAGCCGGCGATGCGCCGTCAGCAGCGCGCCGGCCAGCGCCGGATCGGCGAAGGCATTGCCGAGGAAGTAGGGCGTGGCAGCCAGGCCACAGCGCTCGGTCAGTGCGGCGATGGCCGGCGCCTCCAGGTAGAAGCCGCGATAGCGCCAGCGCCGGCTGCGGCCCATGCGCCCGGCGTGCGGCTCGTCCGGGTTGAAGGCCAGCACCGCGGTGGGCGTCACCTCCGCGGTGCGACCGCGGCTGGTGAACTCCGACCCGCCGGCCTCGGTCGCGGCGACGACGATGGCCTCGTGGCTGTGCGGCGCGTAGTCGTGGCTGGCGAAGTCGGCGGTCAGCAGGCTGAGGCCGGGCAGCAGGCCGCTCTGCCAGAAGCGCGCGCGGTTCAGCGGATCGTGGCGGGCCAGTTGGCTCTCCTTCCGCCCGCAGTGTAGCGCAGCGGGACGCCTGGCGGGCATGGTGTCGCATCGGCCGCGCTTTCCTATATCCTGCCGCGCCGGCAAGGCATGAAGGCATGAGGATGGCAGAGGAAGACTTCGCAGTGACCGGCGAGGACGTGGCGCGCGCCGAGTCGTTGATCCGCCCGCACATCCGCCGCACGCCGGTGATCGAGATCGCGGCCGAGGACCTGGGCCTCGCCGGCCTGCCGCTGACCCTGAAGCTGGAGTTCCTGCAGCGCGGCGGCTCCTTCAAGGCGCGCGGCGCCTTCACCAACCTGCTGGCGCGTCCCGTGCCGCCGGCCGGGGTGGTCGCTGCCTCGGGCGGCAACCACGGCGTCGCCGTCGCGCTGGCGGCGCAGGCGCTGGGCAAGCCCGCCAGCATCTTCGTGCCCAGCGTGGCCTCGCCTGCCAAGGTGGCGCGCATCCGCGCCCTCGGCGCCAAGCTGGTGGTCGGCGGCGAACGCTATGCCGACGCGCTGGCGGCGGCCGAGGCCCATCAGGCGGCGAGCGGCGCGCTGCCGGTTCACGCCTTCGACCAGCCGGAGACCCTGGCCGGTCAGGGCACCGTCGGGCTGGAGTTGGAGCAGCAGGCACCGGCGCTCGACACGCTGCTGGTGGCGGTCGGCGGCGGCGGGCTGATCGGCGGCATCGCCGCCTGGTATGCCGGGCGCATCCGCCTGCTTGGCGTCGAGCCGGAGACCGCGCCGACGCTGCACCACGCCCTCGCGGCCGGCCGGCCGGTCGACGCGCCTGCCGGCGGCATCGCCGCCGATTCCCTAGCGCCGCGCCAGGTCGGCCGGCTGATGTTTCCGCTGGCACGCCGCCATGTCGCCGGCAGCCTGCTGGTGCCGGATGCGGCGATCCGCGACGCGCAACTCATGTTGTGGGATCGTCTGCGCGTGGTGGCCGAGCCCGGCGGCGCCGCGGCGCTGGCGGCCCTGCTCTGCGGCGCCTACCGCCCGGCGGCGGGTGAACGGGTCGGCGTGCTGCTCTGCGGCGCCAACACCGAGGCGGTGCGCTTCCCCGACGCCTGAGCTTCGGCCAGACTGCCCGCCGCGGGACGGGGTGCCGAGTCGGGAGGACAAGTCATGCCGCAGCGCAAGGAATTCCAGGCCGGGCCCTGGCGGGTGGTGCTGCTGGATTCCATCACCCAGCTGCGTGCGCCGGACCAGGGCGCGGTCGCGGTCAGCGGCTCGCACGGCGGCAGCAGCGCCGCCGCCTTCGCCCTGGCCGTGCCGATCCGCCTCGCCGTGTTCAACGACGCCGGGGTCGGCAAGGACGAGGCCGGGATCATCGGCCTCGCCCAGTTGCAGGAGAAGGGCCTGGCGGCGGCGACCGTCGGCCACCGCAGCGCGCGCATCGGCGATGCCGAGGACACCTGGGCGAGCGGTGTCGTCACTCATGTCAACGCGCTGGCCGCGCGGCTCGGCCTGGCGCCGGGCCAGCGCCTCTGCGAGGTGCTGCCGACCCTGGCGTCGCCGCCCTGAAGCACCGGGGCTTGAGCGTTGCATGCGGCGCCGGCTCGCCCCATCATCGGGGTTCGCAGCAGGTCGTCCCCCGTGGCGGCGATGGCAGGGCGGCCTCACCCGTTCCACAACACGGGAGACGCAGCATGCTTGTGTCCGACATCCTGAAGGCCAAGGGCAGCGCGGTGATCAGCGCGGCCCCCGGCTCCACCGTCGCCGAGGCCGCGGCCCTGCTCACCGACAAGCGCATCGGCGCGGTGGTCATCCTGGACGGCGAGCGACTGGCCGGCATTCTGTCGGAGCGCGACATCGTGCGCACCCTGGCCAAGGAGGGCCCCGGCTGCCTGAACGGCCCGGCCTCGCGCCTGATGACCGCCAAGGTGGTGACCTGCACGCCGGCCCACTCGATCGCCGAGGTGATGGAGATCATGACCAACAGCCGCATCCGCCATCTTCCCGTGATGGAGGGCGAGCGCCTGGCCGGCATGGTCTCGATCGGCGACGTGGTGAAGTGGCGGCTGGAGGAGGCGCAGGAAGAGGTGCGCCAGCTCTCCGCCTACGTCGCCGGCGCGGCCTGACGCAGGCGCGCGGCGAGGGCGGCGAAATCGCGCGAGGGCGCGCATCTTTGTATTCACTTCGACCGGCCTTTGGGTGCAAGGTCGAAGCATGCGTGCGCTCCGAGTCGGGTCGGCCGCCCCGTCACCTCTCCAGCATCCGGCGAGATCTCGCGATGCCCGTTCGGGCGCGCGGCGCCTCGCCCTTTCCCTCGCCCTGACGCTGGCGCTCGGCGCCTGCGCTTTCGATCAGCCGCCCGGCAAGACCGGCGCCGCGGGCAATTCCGAGGCGACGCTGCGCCTGGCCGAACGCACAGAGGAGGCCGGTGACTACACCACCGCGCTGAAGCTCTACCAGGACCTGCAGGCGGTCGAGCCGACGCGGCTCGAGGTCCTGCTGGGCCTGGGGCGCAGCTTCGCCGGCCTGCAGATGCAGAGTCGCGCGGAGCAGGCCTTCCGCGCTGCGCTGACACAGGCGCCGGGCAACCGCGACGCGCTCTATGGCCTGGGCAAGGCGCTCTATCACCAGGACCGCCTGGCCGAGGCGGAGGCAACCTTCCGCCAGACCCTGCAGGCCGATCCCAAGTTCCTGCCGGCCTACTCCGCGCTCGGTGCCTCGCTCGACCGCCAGTCCAAGCACAAGGAGGCGCAGAAGGCCTATCAGGACGGCCTCGCGCTCGATCCCACCAACCTCGCCTTGCTGAACAACTTCGGCCTGTCGCTGGCGCTGTCCGGCGACTACGACCGCGCCATCGCGCTGCTGAAGGAGCTGGTCAACGACCCGCATGCCACGCCGCGCATCCGGCAGAACCTGGCGCTGGCCTATGGCCTGTCCGGCAACTTCGAGGCGGCGGCGGCGATCGCCGCCATCGACCTGCCGGAAGGCCAGGTCGCCGGCAACGTCGACTTCTACCGCATGGCGATGGAATCGCTGCGCTAGAGCGGTCCCGCTTCCGATTGAATCGAGCCGCTCTGGCTCCTATCGACTTCACGCATTCCCTTGACGCGAACAGGCCCCCACATCGCTCGAAGATGCTCTGGGCGCTATTCGAAGAGCGCCGCGGTCGAGGTGCCGATGTCGCGTGTGCCCTTGCCGACGCAGTTGTTGCCGAAGTCGCTGGTGCCGACGAACTTGATGGTGCGGGCGATGAGCTGGGTGCAGCCGCCCGTGGTGGCGCCGGAGGTTCCGGTCCAGCGCACTGACTGCCTGGGGAAGTAGAGCGCGCCGGTGATCGCCTGCGAGGTGCTGCCGGTGATGTCGTTGCTGCCCGAGCTGCTGGCCGCCCGGTCCTGGAACACCGCCACCCCCGCCAGCGCGCCGCTGGTCGGCGCCTGGATGGTGAGTGGCCCCGACCCCGAGAGGTTGAAGGTGGCGATGTTGGACCCCGTGCTGCTGGTCAGCACGATGGTGACCGGCCCGGCGCCGTTGATGATCGTCGTGCCGGAGATGTCGAAGGCGCCGCGGTCGATGATGTAGGTGCCGCCCTGCATGGTGATGGTGCGGCTGCCGGTGATGGTCAGCCCGTTGCAGTAGACGCCGGGCGAGATGGTGGCGGTGCCCGAGCCGGTGATCTTGAAGCTGTTGTAGTCGCAGCCGGAGAACTCCGGCACCTCGAGGTCGGCATAGGGGTCGGCCAGCGGTGCCATGCCGGTCTCCGGTCCCTCGGCCTCGGTGGTGTTGATGACCGCGCTGCCGGTCGTCGAATAGCCGCCGACGATCGAGACCGACGAGGCATCGATGCGCGAGGTGCCGGTCATGCGCAGCGCCTTGGCGTTGGCCGAGTTCACCGCCAGGCCGCAGTCCGGCATGATCAGCTGCGCCGTGCCGTTCAGCTCGGTCGACTCGGCGGTGACCTCCAGCGCCAGCACGCAGAACTCGCCGCCGCTGCTCTGCACGCTGGCCACGGCGCGCCCGGCGATGTCGACCGGCCCCTCGATGAAGAGCGAAGCCAGCAGCGGCTTCGTCGACTTGTGGATGATGACCTCGACCGCCTGGCTGACGCCGGCCTTGCTGCCGCTGGTCGGCGGCACGTTGACCGCGATGGTCACGCCGTCGACGCCGTTCTGATAGCCGAAGCTGCCGGCCACCGCGCGCGCCTGGCCGCCGACGTCCTGGCCGGACAGCAGCGCGCGCGCGCCGCTGGACGCCGCCGCGTCGGCCGCGCCCTGCAGGGTGCGGCGCTCGAGCTGCCAGAGCCCGACCTCGACGCCGAGGCCGGCGAAACCGAGGATCACGGTCAGCAGCACCGCGGTCAGCGGCGCCACGGCGCCGGACTCGGCCTTCCGCAATCGGTTCCAGAACGGCACGAACTTTGCCCTTTGCCCCTCGATCTGCCGTTAGATTACTGGGGTCATCGGGGCTTACGTATCGCAGTTCGTTCCATGTTCGATCTCGCAGCGGTGTTGAAACGGGCACGACGCTGCCAGCAAGGCATTGCGGGCATCGAGTTTGCCCTGCTGTCGCCGATCCTGGTCGCGCTGGTGTTCGGCATCATCGACCTCGGCACGGCGACCTATGTGAAGCGCGAGGCACAGGCGGCGGCGCAGGCCGGCGCGCAGTTCGCCCTGATCGCCGGCTGGGAGCCGGCCGATATCCAGGCCGCCGCCGCCAACTCCAGCACCCTCACCGCGCCGACCATCGCGGTGGAGCAGGTCTGGGCCTGCGCCGCCGCCGACAGCCTGACCTACGTGGCCGAGGGCAGTTCCTGCAGCGGCGGCACCGCCGGCACCTATGTCCGGATCACCGTCGATCCGCACTTCACGCCCATCCTGCCGCTCGAGGGGCTGGGCGTCGCCCCGGCCGTCGCCATCGTGAGGATCGAATGATGCGCGCCCTCGCCCGCCTGCTGCGCGCCGAGCGGGGCACCGCCGCGACGGAGTTCGCGCTGGTGCTGCCGGCCCTGCTGCTGCTGCTGCTCGGCATCATGGAGTTCGGCCGCTTCATGTGGGTCGACAACACGCTGCGCCACGCGGTGCAGGAAGGCGCGCGCTGCGCCGCGCTGAACTGCTGCGACAGCGCCGGCAACGCCTGCACCTCGCCGGAGGACCTGGCGGCGCAGCGTGCCAGCGGCCTCCACCTGACCGCGACCGACTTCGTGCTCGACCTGCAGTCCTGCGGCAAGCGGCTGCGCGCCGGTGCCTCCGGCAGCGGCGTGCAGTACGACTTCATGGTGGGCGACCTGCTGGGCCTGGCCGGTGTCGACGTCACGCTGACGGCCGAGGCCTGCTTCCCCACATTGGACCGCTGAGCACAGGCCGACCGGCCGGCGCCGGTCAGTGCGGCTTCCAGTTGGCGATCAGGTTGTCCATCAGGATCAGGGCGCCGGGACCCAGCAGGACGACGAAGAGCGCCGGCAGCACGAAGACGATCAGCGGCACCGTCATGATCGCCGGCAGGCGGGCCGCCTTCTCCTCGGCCCGCATCATGCGCTCGCCGCGCTGCTCGGCGGCCAGCACGCGCAATGCCTGGGCCAGCGGCGTGCCGTAGCGCTCGCTCTGCACCATGGTGCTGATGAGCGCGCGGATCGCCGGCATGTCGATGCGCTCGGCCAGGTTCTCCAGGGCGCGGCGACGCTCCGACAGGAAGCGAAGCTCAAGGCAGGTGTACTCGATCTCCTCGGCCAGCACGATCGAGGTACGGCGGATCTCCCGCGCCACGCGGGTCAGCGCCGCGTCGACGCTGAGGCCGGCTTCGGCGCAGATCACCATCAGGTCCATGGCATCGGGCAGCGCCCGCCGGATCTCGATCTTCCGCTTCATCTCGCGATTGCGCAGGAAGATGTCGGGCGACTGGCTGCCGAGGAGGCCAAGGCCGATCATCGCCGCCACCTTCAGCATGGTGGAGAGATGTACCGGCTGGAGGACGAAGATGTAGAGCGCGCCGATGCCGCAGAACAGCAGCGGCAGCAGCACCTTGGCGAAGGCATAGACCAGGAAGGCGTCGCGGTTGCGCCAGCCGGCACGCACAAGACGCTGGCGCACCGTCGTCACCTGCTTGTCGCGCACCACGTTCATGCGCGCGGTACTGGCCTTGATGACGCGCAGCGCATCCTGCCGCCAGCGCTCGGACGCCTTGGTCTCCGCCGGCCGGCTGACCAGGCGGCCGCCGCGCTCCTGTCCCGTCGCGGCGCGCAACCGTGCCCGCCGGTCGGCGGCCTGCACCAGCACCGCGCCCAGCGCCAGGCAGAACAGCAGCGCCGCGAGCGCGGCGCCGACGGCAAGGGCGATGGGGGAACTCAGCAGGCCGTCCATCGCCGCCCCCCTAGATCTCGAAACGGATCATGCGGGCCATCACCACGGCGCCCATCGAGATGCTGGTGAGGCCGGCGCCCAGCAGCACGTGGCCGCGCGGATCGTCGACCAGGCTGTCCAGGTAGCCCGGGTTCACCACCATGATGAGGATCGCCATGAGGAAGGGCAGCGCGCCCAGGATATAGGCGCTGGCCCGCGCCTCGGACGACAGCGCCCGCACCTTCAGCTTCATCTGCTCGCGCTGGCGCAGGATGCGGGACAGGTTGGTCAGCGCCTCGGTCAGGTTGCCGCCGGTTTCGCGCTGCACGGCGATGGAGATGATGAAGAAGTTGAACTCCGCCCGGTCGATGCGACGGCCGATCTCCCACAGCGCATCCTCCAGCGTGGCGCCGAAGTGCACCTTGTTGCGGATGGTGGCGAACTCCTCGCCCAGCGGGGCGGTGAACTCGTCCTCCACCACGCGCACGCCTTCCAGGATCGGCAGGCCGGCGCGCACGCTGCGGATGATGATGTCGATGGCGTCCGGCAGCTGCTTCAGAAAGCGCTCGGTCCGCTTCTTGCCCAGCATGCTGACGAAGACGTGCAGCACCAGGAAGCTGATGACCAGACCGCCTCCCACCGCCGGCAGCAGCTTGAGGCCGGCCACGAGGTCCAGCAGGAAAGCCAGGGTCACGGCCAGGATGAGCAGCAGCGCGGTGTACCAGCCGCTGTCGATCTTCAGCCCGGCGCGTTCGAGGCGCAGCTTCAGCCGCGCCCGGTTCGGCAGCAGCGCGCCCAGCCGCTGCTCCAGCCGCTGCACGCGGCCCTGCGGCTTGCTGCTGCGGAAGGCCGTGGTGCCTTCCAGGCTGGTGACCGGCGTGCGCTTGCTGGCGTCGTCGATGACGCGGGCGTAGCGCAGCTGCCGCCGGCGCACCGTGCCGTTCCACCACAGCAGGTAGGCGGCGCCGAAGGCCAGCATGGCGAGGAAGCTGCCCAGCAGCACCGGCAGCAGGATGCCGATCACGCCGCCTTGCATTCCATCGCCTCCAGCAGGGAGTCGCCGAGCCCGTAGTACTCGGCGCGCGTGACGAAGGCCGGCCGGTAGCCGGTGCAGATGTGGCGGCCGATCAGCGTGCCGTCGGGCCGCTCGCCCTGGTACTGGTAAACGAAGAGGTCCTGCAGGGTGATGATCTCGCCCTCCATGCCGATGACCTCGCTGACCTGGCTGACGCGGCGCACGCCGTCGCGCATGCGGCTGATCTGCACGATCAGGTGCACGGCGCTGGCGATCTGCATGCGCACCGCGCTGCTGGGCAGGCGCATGGAGGACATCGCCACCATGTTCTCCAGGCGGGTCAAGGCTTCGCGCGCGGTATTGGCGTGCAGCGTGCACATCGAGCCGTCGTGGCCGGTGTTCATCGCCTGCAGCATGTCGATGGCCTCGGCGCCGCGCACCTCGCCGCAGATGATGCGGTCGGGGCGCATGCGCAGCGCGTTCTTCACCAGGTCGCGGATCGTCACCTCGCCCTGGCCCTCGATCGAGGGCGGCCGGGTCTCCAGCCGGACGACGTGCGGCTGCTGCAGCTGCAGCTCGGCGGCGTCCTCGATGGTCACGATGCGCTCGCCATGGTCGATCATGCGCGACATGGCGTTCAGCAGCGTGGTCTTGCCAGAGCCGGTGCCGCCCGAGATGAGGATGTTCAGCCGGCAGCGCGAGGCGATCTTCAGCACCGTCGCCAGGCCCTCGGTGATGTTGCCCTGGCGCACCATGGTGTCGAGCGTGATCTGCCGCTTGGCGAACTTGCGGATCGAGATCGAGGGGCCGTCGATCGCCAGCGGCGGGATGATGATATTGACGCGGCTGCCGTCCGGCAGGCGGGCATCGACCAGCGGGCTCGATTCGTCGACGCGGCGGCCGATGCGGGTGACGATGCGCGTGGCGACATGCATCACGTGGGCATTGTCGCGGAAGGTGATGTCGGTCAGCTCGAGCTTGCCGCGGCGCTCGACGTAGATCTGCTTCGGGCCGTTGACCATGATGTCGGTCACCGACTCGTCGGCCAGCAGCGGCTCCAGCGGGCCGAGGCCCAGCATGTCGTCGACGATGAGGCGCACGACCTGCGACTGCTCGGCGCCGTTGAGCTGCAGGCGGAGCTCGCTCTGGATCTCCGCCACCATCTCGCTGACCTGGTCCTCCAGCTCGGCCGGCAGCAACCGGGCGGCGACGGCCACGTCCATGCGCTCCATCAGGATCGGCATGATGCGCGCGCGGCAGGTCTCGCCGCGCTCGATCTGGCGCTGGCGCTGCTCGTCGGCATTCTTCGCGCCGCCGCCCGCCTCGCCGGCCAGGATCTTGGCCGGGCGGGCGACGGACAGCTCCAGCTCGTCGGTCAGCCGCTCGACCAGCTGGCGCTGGTCGGCCAGCGGCAGGCGGATGCCGCCCTGCAGCAGGGCATGATCCAGCGCCTCGCTGGCCAGGCGTGCGATACGGCGGCGGTTCGGCGGCTCGCTGCCGCTGTCCGCCTGCAGCCGCTCGCGCACCAGGCGCGCGACCGCGTGCGCCAGCTGATCCTGCCACTCCGGCCGGGCCGGCGCGGCAGCTGCTGGGGCGATGTCGAGCGGCGGGGTCATCGCCGGGGCCTAGCGCTTCGCCAGCCGGCGCCAGCCGCGCCGCTTCTGCGGCGCCTCGCGCACGCCGGCCAGCTGGACCGTCAGGCGCGAGAGTTCGCGCACGATCGGGTGGTTCGGTGCCTGCTTGGCCAGCGGCTCGCCGGCCAGCGCCGAGCGCAGCAGCGGATCGCGGGCGTAGGGCAGCTCGACGTCGACCTTGGCTTCCAGGCCCTTCTCGATCTCCCTGCGGTTGACCTCGGGCTTCGGATCGCGATGGTTCAGTACCACCAGCGTCTTCACCGTGGCGTGGCGCAGGCGCATGAAGCGCAGCAGCCGGCAGGCATCGCGCAGCGCCGCCAGGCTGGCGTCCATCACCACCACCAGGGTGCTGAGGCCGGCCAGCAGCGTCTGGTGCGGGATCATGTGGTGGCGCGACAGGTCGAGGATGGCGATGTCGCAGTTCTTCAGGGCGCGTTCGACGAAGGGGCCGGGCTGCCGCTGTTCCGCCGCGCGCTCGACGTCGAAACCCTCTTCCGAGGACAGCAGGTGGAGCTGCGGCCCCAGATGCGCCGCCGCGTGTTCCAGGAACACGCCGTCGACACGCTCCGGCGCCAGCAGCGCCTCGCCCAGCGCCGTGCCCGGCGCCACGTCGAGCATCAGCGCCTGCACGCCGAAGTGCACGTCGAGGTCGACCAGGAAGGTCTTGCGCCGCATGCCCTTGGCCATGATCCAGGCGCAGTTGGAGGCGACCATCGAGGCACCGACGCCACCGCGCAGCCCCACCACGGCGATGGAGCGTCCCTGGGCAGGGGCGGCGCCGTCCGGGTGCTCCAGCCGGGCAAAGGCGCCGTTCAGCATCGGCAGGTCGACCGGCTTCACCAGGTAGTCCGCCGCCCCCGCCTCGCGCAGGCGCCGATAGAAGGCGACGTCGTTGCGCTCGCCCAGCACGACGACCTGCGCGCCGGCGCGCGCGATCTCGGCGACGCCCTCGGCCAGTTCCTCGGTCTCCGTGGCTGGCCCGAGGTCGAGCAGCAGCATCTGCGGCGGCGGCGCGACCGAGAGCGTGCGCAGCGCGCCCTCCAGCCCGCCGCGCGAGATCTCGTCGGCCGGCCAGCCGCGCTGGCGGGCGAACTCCAGTACCGCCGGGCGCGCCTGGTCGTCGTGCAGGAAGGCGCCGAAGGGCTCCCGGGCGGCTTCCTCGGCGGCAGCCTTGGCCTTGCGGCTCGCGGTGGCGACGGCGGCGGCCATGGCTCAGTTCCCCGCCGCGCCGCCGGGCGTGAAGCTGCCGGCCTGGCCACCCGCCGCATCGCGATCCAGCGCGTGCTGGCGCAGCTTGTAGCTGCGCAGCAGGAAGGCGGCGCGCTCGCCGTCGCTCGGTCCCATCTCGCGCCCGGCAATCAGGTCGCGCGGATCGGCGATCATCTGGCCGAGGTTGTAGGCCGTGGCGCAGCCGAAACGGCTGATCGCCACCTCGTTGTCCTGCGCGATGCGGCCAACCGCCGAGGTGCCGGCGCAGCCGGCCGGCTCGGTCAGGTAGATCTGGTGCACCACCAGCAGCGCCGAGTCGCCCTGGCCGATGGCGCCGGCGCGGGCCCCGCTGCCGGTCGGCACCAGGCCGAGGCCGCTGAGCAGGCCATTGACCGCGGCGCGGCGCTGCTCGGTGAGCTGTGGCGTCACCGCCGGCTCGACGGCGACGGCGATCTGCTCGCCCGGCTCGATGCCGTTGCTGGCCAGGAACTCCACCAGCGCGTCCGGCGCGCCGGGCTGGAACTGCGCGCTGCCGTTCCTGAAGGTCAGGTCGTGGCTGACCACGCGCTCGTTCACCACCGGCTGCGCCAGGTCGACCCGCCGGGCGTTCAGGCCGCCGGGCACGCCGACGCCCTGAGTCCCGGTGCAGGCGCCGAGCAGCAGCAGCATCAGCACAGAGACCGCCCGCCGACCCATGACACCACCCCTCCCCCGCTATTCCAGGATGAACCCCGCGTTACCGGCCAGCCTTGGCGTGCCCCGCACCAGGGTCTTCTGGTCGCCCGCCGCCGGGCTCTGGAACTGGCCGAGCAGCAGCCGCTCGATCTCGTTCGGCGGCGCCAGGCCGTCGTTCGGGATCTGCAGGTCCTGCAGCCGCGCGACCGGCTCGACGATGTAGGGCGTGACGATGATCACCAGCTCGGTCTCGCCCTGGATGTAGGCCGACGAACGGAAGAGCGCGCCGAGGATCGGGATGTCGCCGAGACCCGGCAGCTTGTCGACGTCGTGCGAGGTCGTGCTCTTCAGCAGGCCGGCGATGGCGAAGGACTGCCCGCTGCCCAGCTCGATCGTGGTCGAGGCGCGGCGCGTGGTCAGCGCCGGCACGGTGACGCCGGACACCTCGACCGCGCGCGTGAAGTCGATCTCGCTGACCTCGGGCGCGACCTTCAGGCTGATGCGGTTGTTGTCGACCAGCGTCGGGGTGAAGACCAGGCTGACGCCGAACTGCTTGAACTCGATGGTGACGTCGCCGTCGGTGCCGGCGACCGGCACGGGGAACTCGCCGCCGGCCAGGAAGCTCGCGCTCTCGCCCGAGATGGCGGTGAGGTTGGGCTCGGCCAGGATCGAGATCAGGCCTTCCTGCGACAGGGCGTCGATGACCACGTTCAGGTCGATGCCGCCGGTCACCACGTTCAGCACGGCGTCGAAGGCATCCTGCGCGCCGCTGCCGGCGCCGCCGCCGAAGCCGCCGCTCACGCTGCCGCCGCCGAACAGCGAATCCCAGCGGATGCCCAGCCGGTCATCCAGCGCGCGCGAGACCTCGGCCACCCGGACCCTGAGGTTGACCTGGTTGGCCGCGGTGAGGCCGAGGCGCAGCAGCACCTCCTCGTCGCTGCCGACATAGCTGCGCGCCACCCGGCGGATGTCCTCGACCTCGGTCGGCGAATCGACCGATCCCTCGATCACCAGCGAACGGCCGACCGAGCGGACCTGCACTGCCGCCTTGGGCAGCATGGATTGGATCGCCCCCTCGACCGCCGGCACGTCGTGCATGACGCGGATGGTGCGGCCGGCCACCACCTTGCCGGCCTCGTCGGAGAGGAAGACCGTGGTCTCGCCGATCTGCTTGCCGAAGACATAGACGCGCTGCGGCGACTGCAGCATGACGTCGGCGACGTTGGGGTCGGCGACGAAGACGCTGTAGAGCGGCTGGTCGACCTCGAGGATCACGCCCTGCCGCAGGAAGATGTTGAGCTGCCCGCTCGGCGTGATCGTCCGATCGGCCGCCTGCGCCGCGGCGCCGCCGAGCAGCAGCGCCAGCAGGGCAAGGACGAGGCCGAGGGATTGCCGCGGCATCAGGGTGTCGCCTCCAGCTTCACCGCCATTGACGCCGAGCGCCCCTGGCTCGCGTCGGGCACGATGCTCTGCTGCGGCACCACCTCGCCCGGCGTCGCCTTGTCGCCGTCGAAGGTCATCTCCTGCTGCTGGCTGCCCCGCACCACGACGACCACGTGCGTGGTGCTGGCCTTGGCTGGGGGCTCATCCTGCTGCTTGGCGGTTGGCACGGGCGGCGGCGCCGACACGAAGGTCAGTTCGGCGGTGCCGGTGTAGGAGGCGATGTGCGCCCGCCGCACCTCGAAGGCCCGGCGCGGATCGAACGAGGCCGGCTCCACCGCGCTGTTCAGCGCCAGCGAGAGCTGGCCGACCTGCTGCGCCAGCGCCAGCATCTCGGCCTCCTTGGAGGAGACCTCGAGCGTCGCGGTCTTGCTGACGATGACCTGGCCGTTCACGTCGTCGGTGCGCTGGTCGGTCGCCAGCACCTTGATGTGGACCAGCAGCGTCTCGGTCATCTGCAGCGGCTGGGCGCCGTTGGCGTCGGCCGGGGGCGCGACCTCGTGGGTCAGCAGCACGTCGACGTGATCGCCCGGCATGACATGGCCGGCCAGGCCGCCCGTCTCGGTCAGGGCGATGGTCTTGGCCACCCGCTGGTCCGCCAGCAGATAGGCCAGCGTCGAGCCGCCGTCGCGCGGCAGCAGCTGGGTCGAGAGCACCGGGGCGTTCATCGCCACCGGCAGGCGCACCACCTCGCCCACCACCGCCTCGCCGCTGCGCAGGCTGCCCGGCGGCAAGGCGTTGGCCGGCCACTCGGCGAAGCGCAGGTCGTCGGCCTGGACCCGGTGGCCGCTCGGCAGGTCGCGCGTGGCGACCGCGATCTTGACCGTTGCCTCCGGTGCCACGACGGCCGTCTGGCCGGGCGCCGGTGCGGGTCTCTGGAGGCGCTGCAGCACCAGGTAGCCGGTGCCGGCGGCCACCATGACGGCGACGATCAGCAGCAGCAGGATGCGTCCGCGCATGGCATCAAATCCCGTTCAGCCAGCCGCCCAGCGTGGCGAAGGCGCCCCCCGCGATGGCCATGCCGTAGGGCAGGCGCTGATCGAGCGGCGCCGGGATCCAGCGCTTGAGCTGGCGGGCCACGACGAAGCAGCAGGAGAGCACGCCGCCAGCCAGCGCCACGGCCAAGAGGAAGGTCGGCGCGTGGTGTCCACCCAGGAACAGCTCGCAGGCCAGCAGGAGCTTCACGTCGCCGCCGCCGAGCAGGTTGTTCTGGAACAGCCAGAGCAGCACGCCCAGCAGCAGGAAGAAGCTCAGCGCGCCGCCCCAGGAGGGCACGAGCTGGGGCCAGCCGCCGACCGCGAAGTGGTGGAGCGGCGCCAGCAGCGCGACGAGCGCGACCAGCCAGTTGGGAATGCGTCGCTCGGCCATGTCCCAGATTCCCGCCAACAGCAGCAGCAGGATGAAGCCGAGAAGGAAAAAGGGGTGGGCAGCCAGGCCACCCACCCCCAGATCCAGGGTCATGTTACCCGACCGGCTCCGGTTACGGAGCGGGCGCGGGGGCGGGAGCGGCCGGCGTCACGGCGCCGTCAAGCTTGGTGCTGACGTCGTCGAACAGGCCGCCGATGGAGCCGCCGATGGCTTCCGCGCCGCCGATGATGGCGACGGCGATCAGCGCGGCGATGAGGCCGTACTCGATGGCGGTCGCGCCCTCGGAGCGGCGGAAGAGCTTGCGCAGAACCTTGATCATGAGTCCCCTTCTCCTTACCCGATAATCTGTGACAAAGATGCCACAGATCCCTTTTCGCCAGTTGCCAGCGAGCGCTGGTGACCCGAGGTAACCCGGGAACACATTACTGCCACAATGGGGTATTGTTCCGATCTGCGTTCCAGAAGCCGAAGAATCAGTAGTTTATTCAATAATGCTTTGCAACTCCGTGCACTTTATGCATTCTCTTGTAGGTAGATAACCAGAAACCACTAGTCCCTGTGTGCGATGCAAACTGTTGTAAAGATACCACACTTATAACAAGTGTGAAATGCCAGGGGCCCGTGGCCGCAGCGCGCCGGCAGATCAGCGCGCGTCGTGGAAGATGATGCCCAGGGTAAGGCGCTGGCCCTCGGCGATTCGGCTGACACCGTGCCGCATGCGCACTCTGTGCGCCCTATGCCTGCCCGCCACCGGACGCTGGTTCACCGCGAAGACCACCGCGTCCCCCTGTTCGAGCGGCACCACGGCGACGCGCGACTGCTGCCGCGGCCGCTGCTCGGTCAGCACGAACTCGCCGCCGGAGAACTCCGTGCCGGGCGCCGACAGCAGCACCGCGACCTGGAGGGGAAAGACCTCGTCGCCATAGAGATCCTGGTGCAGGTGATTGTAGTCGCCGGCGCCGTAGCGCAGCAGCAGCGGCGTCGGCCGCAGTTGTCCCGCCGCGTGGCAGTGCGCACGGTAATCCGCGTGCACCGCTGGGAAGCGCGAAGGCTGGCCGAGGCGCTCCTGCCAGCGATTGGCCACATCTGCCAGCGGCGGATAGAGGCCGTCGCGCAGGGCCGCGACCAGCGGCGGCAAGGGATAGTCGAAGTAGCTGTATTCGCCGCGGCCATAGCCGTGGCGCTGCATCACCACCTGCTTGCGGAACAGCGCGCGCTGCGCGTAGAGCGCGCGCAGCCCAAGGCATTGCGCGGGCGACAGCAGCGCGGGGAGCCGCGCCCAGCCTTCCGCCTCGAGGTCGGTTGCGAGTCTTTCGTCGTCTGGCGCGGCGAAGCGGGTCGAGAGCGTCGGCATGCCCCGAGACTAGCCGGCCGTCGCCGCCGCGTCGCTCCGCTGCTTGCGGCTACACGGCCAGGGCCATGCCGTCGGTCCCCGGATCGGCGCCACCGGTGACCTGGTCGCCCTCGATCTTCAGGCCATGGACCCAGGCGAATCCGTAGCTGAAGGGACTGCGGATCACCTCGTAGCCCTCGGCCTCCAGCGCGCGGGTGACGAAGCGCGGGATGCGGTTCGACACGTCGATGGCGTCGCTGGTCGCCGAGAAGCGGGCGCGCGACACGGCCTCGAGCATGGAGCAGCCGAAGTCCAGCACGTTCAGCGTCACCTGCAGCACGCCCATGGCGATCTGCGTCGCGCCCGGCGCGCCGATGACCAGGTGCGGACTGCCGTCCTTGAACACGATCGAGGGACAGACCGAGGAGAAGCGCGCCTTGCCTGGCTGGATGGAGCCGGGCCGGCCCGGGCGCGGGTCGAACACGCCCATGCAGCCGTTGTACATGAAGCCGAGGCCCGGGGTGACCACGCCCGACGGCATGCCGAGCGAATGGGTCATGGTCACGCAGTTGCCCTCGGCGTCGATGCAGGAGACCTGCGTCGTGTCCTTGGCTGGCGCCCCGGCGTTGAAGCGCGGCACGTGGGCCTTCTGCCCGGCCTTGATCTCCAGCGCCAGGGCACGGGCGTAGTCCTTGGCCAGCAGTCGGTCGAGCGGCACCGACATGAAGGCCGGATCGCCCAGCCAGCGGTCCTTGTCGACCGTCGCGCGCTTCATCGCCTCGGCCACGACGCGCAGGTACTCCACCGAGTTGTGGCCCAGCGCGGCGAGGTCGAAGTGCTCCAGGATGTTCAGCATCTGGATCAGCATGGGCCCGCCGCCGGGCGGCTGGTTGCTGGCGATGCGATAGCCGCGGTAGTCGCCCCAGAGCGGCGCGTTGCGCACCGGCCGGTAGCCGGCGAGGTCTGCCAGCGCGAGCAGGCCGCCGTTGGCCCGCATGTCGGCGTCGATCGCCCGCGCGATCTCGCCCCGATAGAAGACCTCCGCGCCGTCCCGCTGGATCAGCCGCAGCGTCTGCCCGAGGTCGCGGTTCACCACGCTGTCGCCGACGCGCTTGGGCGTGCCGTCGGGCCGGCAGTAGAGCGCGCGCGCCGCCGGCGTCGCGGTGAGCCGCGCCGGGTTGGGTGCCAGCGAGGGCGAGGTGTCGTCGCTCCAGAACTTATAGACGTGCGGGCGCACGCTCCAGCCCTGCTCGGCCCAGGCGATGGCCGGGGCCACCACCTCGGACCAGGGCAGGCGGCCGTGCTCGCTGTGGGCCGCGTGGTAGGCGGCGAGCGAGGCCGGCAGGCAGATCGACTGGTAGCCGACATCGTTGACCCGGCCCTTCAGCACGAAGCCGTAGCCGTCACGTGCCTCGCCCTCGATCCGGTCCGCCCACATCTCCGCCGTCGCCGCCAGCGGCGCCGGCGCATGGAAGTCGAGGTAGCCGTGGAATCCCTTGGCCGGCAGGTAGAGTCCCAGGCTGCCGAAGCCGGCGATGCCGCACATCATGGGGTCGACCACGCCCTGCACCAGGGCGCAGGCGATGGCGCCGTCCACCGCGTTGCCACCGGCCCGCATGATCTCGACGCCGGCTTCGACCGCTTCCGGCTGCGGCGCTACCAGCATGCCCTGCTTCGGCATCGATCCTCTCTCCTTCCGACTCGCCCCGTCACGAGGCCCGCAGCCTAGCAGAGGCGGCAAGCCGTTCCGTCTCTCTTCCACCCCGCCGCATACAATACTATTCTAGAGAACGAAGGGAGGACGTCGCATGCGTCGCTTCCAAGGACTGCCATCGCTCCTGGTCCCGCTGCTGCTGCTGCTGCTGCATGCGCCCCCGGCGCCGGCGCTGGACAATGCCGAGCCACCCGTCATCACCGTCGGGCAGTGCATCCAGCACGGCGGCGCGGAACCGCAGCCGCCCGGCAGCCCGATCCAGGCCTGCTGCCTGGACAGCGACATCACCGGCATCCGCGGCTGCTACATCTGCGACTACAAGTGGGAGAACTGCACCTGGGAGCCGGCGCCCGCCGGCAAGGGCAAGCTGCCGCTGTCCCCCGATCTGGTCCCGCAGAAGCAACTCTCGCCGCAGTAGCCGCGCGGCCGGCGCCAGTCCGGCGGGGCCGGGCCGTCAGGGCGAGAAGGGGCTGATGAAGGCGGCGAAGGGCGCCGCTTCCTGCACTGCCTTGTAGAAGTCGTCCGCCAGCTCCAGCAGATCGTCCTTGTGCGGTCCCTCCACGGCCAGCACCTGGGGCGAGGGGCCGTGCGTGACGAGTTCGCCGAGCTGCTCGCCCGTCGACTTGAGGTGGATGGTGAATACGGCCGGATCGGCGGTGCGCCGCAGTTCGAATTCCGGACGTGCCATGCTCGCTCCTCCTCTCGTCCAGGTCCTGCCGAGCATAGCGCGGCGCCGCGCCGGCCGGGAGCGGCGGCTTGTCGCCGCCGAGGTCAGGCGCTGCTGTCGACCGCCAGGACCAGGCAGTCGGTGCCGTGATACTGCAGGTGCCGCACTTCCTTGGCCATGGCGCGCAGCAGACGCAGCGAGACCAGGTCCTCGGGATCGCTGGCTTCCGGCGCGTTCTCCAGCCCCGCCAGGGCGCCCTCGATGTTGCTGCCGGCCGGCGCGGTCACGTATTCCAGCTCGGCCGCCTCGCCGCGGCGGCGCAGGCGGACGTGCAGCTGCGTGCCTTCGCGCTGGCGCGCCGGGTTCGCCAGCAGGAAGAGCAGCGCCTCCTCGGCCGCCAGGGTCAGGCGGTCCTCGGCCGCCTTGTCCCAGCCGAGCCGCTCGGCGAAACCGCGCACCAGCTTCTGCACCTCGGTCATGGCGCCGGCGGCCAGCGGCACCGACAGCTTGTCGCGCGTGCGCTCGCGCAGCGAGACCACGGCCATCAGCAGCATGGCGGTGAGCCCGCCCGAGGTGGTGCCGTTGCTGAGGAAGACCTTGGCCCAGTCCGGCAGCATCTCGTTGAACAGCACCCCCTCCTGGAAGCCGAAGCCGACCCAGAAACCCAGGCAGACGGCGAGCCCGGCCTCGAAACTCAGGGGCTGCTCGGTGACCATGTGGATGCCGTGGCCGAACAGCAGCACCAGCATCATCAGCACGAAGGCGCCGGCCACCGGCCCCGGCATGGCGCCGACCAGCGCCGCGATCTTCGGGCAGAAGGCCAGCAGGATGAGGAAGAGGCCGCCCCACCAGCCGACACGGCGCGCGGCGATGCCGGTCATCTCCACCACCGCCACGCTGGTCGAATAGACCGTGTTGGGCACGGTGCCCAGCACACCGGCGATGAAGCTGCCGGCGCCGTCGGCGTTGATCGCGCCCTGCACGGCGCGGAAGTCGATCGGCCGCGGCTCGCGCCGCGAGGTGCGCTGCACCGAGATGGAGTCGGCATAGGTCTCGATGCAGCCGACCATCGAGAGCATGGCGAAGGCCGGCAGCAGCGCCCAGAAGTCGACGCCGAAGGAGAGGTCGAGGCCCGGCCAGGAGCCCTGCGGCAGGCCGATCCAGGCCGCGGCGGCCACCTGGCTCGTATCGACCATGCCGAGACCCGCCGCCAGGGCCGAGCCGCCCAGCACGCCGATCAGCGGCGCCCAGAGGCGCAGCGCGCCGCGCGCGAAGGCGCCGATGACGAAGATCAGCGCGATGGTGGCGAAGACCACGAGCGGCACCTGCGGGCTGTCCTGGAACGCCTCCGGCACACGCTTCAGCAGTTTCCAGACCACCGGCGCGACCGAGATGGCCATGAGCATCAGCACCACGCCGCCCACGGCGGGGGTGAGGATGCGGCGCAGGGTCGGCATGTGCGCGGTGAAGACGAAGGTCACCAGCGCCGAGATCGCCGACAGGCTGGCCAGCAGCGCCGGCCCGCCCTGCTGCAGCGCCGTCACCGCCACGGCGATGAAGGCGGCGTTGGAGCCGACGAACATCACGTGGCCCGAGCCGATGCGGCCGAGGCGCGAGACCTGCAGCCAGGTCGAGAGGCCGGCGGCGACGAGGGCGGCGAAGATCAGCCAGGCCGCCGTCTCGGTCTCCATCTGCGCGCTGCGCGCCACCACCAGCGGCGTCAGCATGATACCGGTCAGGATCATGGCGACGATCTGCGCCCCCATGCCGGCGGCCAGCCACTGCGGCGGCTTCTCCTCGGGCTCGTAGCGGAGGTGCGCGTTGTGCGACATGTCGGGGGAGTCGTCCGGCAGGATGAAAAGGGCGGGCGAGACTCCGCCGCGAATCCCTTCCGGTCAAGCCTTGCCGGCGGCGGGTGCGCATGACGAAGGGGCCGGTCTTGCGACCGGCCCCTCGCGCCTTCGTTGCGAAGCGGCGGTGACTACTCGTCGCCGTCCGGGATGCCGTTGTTGTCGAGATCCAGCGAGCCGCGGTCATAGGGCGTCTCGAGGACCCACTCGCTGGCGCTGATGCGCCCGTCGCCGTTCATGTCCACCGCCTCGATGGCGTGGCTCTCGAACAGCACCGCGTTGACGTTCTCGGCCTCCAGCTCGGCGCGCGTGCGCATCACCGTCTGCTCGTCGGCCAGGCTGCCGTCGCCGTCGGTGTCATAGCGCACCGCGAAGGTGTCGTTCGGGTTCCAGGTGCCCGGCCCCTCGCCGGTGCTGTAGGTATCGGCCAAGGCGCCGCCGGCCCCGAGGGCCAGGATGGCGGCCGTCAGAAGAGAGGTCGTCAGCTTGCGCATGACTCTGTCCTTTCGTGACTCTTGAAACAGGGGCGCCGCGGCGGCCGCGACGCCTGTGACCTCAACAACGCGGCAAGGCGCGGCTTGGTTCACGGCAATGGCCGGGGCCCGGCAGCGCTTTATGGTAGTGTCGTCGCCGGGAACCGAAGCCGGCCGCGCAGGGTGAGGCGGTGTCGTCACAAGCCGACAATCTGATGCCCAGTATCGCTCGCCCGCTGGACCGGCCCGTCCTCTGGCTCGTCAAGCTGCTGCTCTCTCTGCGCCACGCGCGGGTCATGCTGCAGTTCCGCAGGCGCGCGGGCTACTGGCCCGACGCGGCGCGGCCGCGCCGGGCCGGCGAGAAGATGCTGTGGCGCAAGCTCTTCGACCACGATCCACGCTTCGTCACCTTCACCGACAAGCTGGCGACCCGGGCGCTGCAGGCGCGGCTCTGCCCGGATCTGCCGGCCGCCACGCTGCTGTGGCAGGGGACGGACGCCGCCGCGATCCCGGCTGCCGTGCTGAACCGCCCGATCGTGATCAAGGCGAGCCACGGCTGCGGCCACAGCCTGGCCCTTCCCGCCGGCAGGTCCCGGCCGCTGCGCCGCCGCCAGGCGAAGCGGCTCAACGGCTGGCTGCGCCAGACCTATGGCCGCCACCAGGCGGAGTGGGCCTATCGCCACGCCGGCCGCAGGCTCTTCGCCGAGGCACTGATCGAGACCGCGCCGGGCGAGGCGTTGCTGGACCTCTCCGTGCACGTCGTCGATGGCCAGCCGCTCTTCGTCGAGGCGATCCTCGGCAACAAGACCGGCTGCCAGCGCAAGGGCTACTTCCATCCCGACGGGCGACGCTGGCCGGAGATCGAGCCGCGGCGCCGCGAGCCGGCGCGCCGTCCGGCACTGCCAGCGGACTTCCGCCTGCCCGGCTGCCTGGCCGAGGCCCTGCGCCACGCCGCGACGCTCGCCGCCGGCGTCGACTACCTGCGTGTCGACTTCCTGGTGGCGCGGGGCCGCCTGCACGGCGGCGAGATCGCGGTCTATCCCGGATCGGGCCTCGCGCGGCTCAGCGAGTTCCAGGCCTACGACGCGCTGCTGGCATCGCGCTGGGACCTGTCGCGGACCTGGTTCCTCGCCACGCCGCAGCGCGGCTGGCGCCGGCTCTACGCCGCCGCCCTCGCCCGCGACCTGGCCGCCGGCGAGGCCGGACGATGAACCGGGCCGCGACGCCCCTGGCGATCGCCCAGGTCTGCCACGGCTCGCTGGGCGGCAGCACGCGCGTCGCCGGCCGCCTGGCCAACGCCCTGGTGCGCCGCGGCCATGGCGTGCGCGTCGTCGCGCGCGTCGCGCCGCCCTGGCCGCTCGACCCCGCCGTCGAGATGCAGGTGCTGGAGCGCGACAACGACACGGCCGCGCCCTTCTACTGGGACTGGTCCGAGCACGACCTGGAGCGCTTCACGGCGCTGCTGGCCGACAGCCTGACGGCGCGGCCCGTCGATCTGCTGCACTACCACACCGCACAGCCCTTCGCCGCGGTGATCAGCCGCGTCAGCGAGCGGCTGGGCCCGGCCATGCCGCCGGTGGTGGGCACCTTGCACGGCACCGACCTCACCCGCTGCCTGGCCGACGCGGCGGGACCGGGCTGGCTGCGCCGCCACCTCGCCGCGACCGACCGGCTGACCACGGTGTCGCGGCACATGCGTCACCTGGCCGAGCGCCTGCCGGCGGGCATCGCCGAGCCGGAGGTGCTGCCCAACTTCATCGAGGACGACTGGCCCGGCCCGCCGCGCAGGGGCGGCACCGGCCGGCCGGTGCTGCTGCATGTCTCCAACATCCGCGCGGTGAAGGACCTGGGGCTGCTGGCCAGGCTCTTCCTGGCCATTCATGCGCGGACCGGTGCCGAGCTCTGGCTGGCCGGCGACGGGCCGGAGCTGCCGGCCCTGCGCCAGCGGCTGGCTGCCTCGCCGGCCGCCGACGCCGTGCGCTACCTTGGCGTCCGCGCCGATCCGGAGACGGTCTTCGCCGCCGCCACCCTGTTCCTCTCCACCAGCGTGGAGGAGAGCTTCGGCCTTGCCGTGCTGGAAGCGATGGCGGCCGGCACGCCCGCCGTGGCGACCGGCGTCGGCGGCATCCCCGAGCTGGTGGAGGACGACGTGAACGGCCTGCTCTTCGCACCGGACGACTGGCAGGTGGCGGCCGACCGCGTCGTCGCCCTGCTGGCTGCGCCGTCCCGGCTCGCCGCCCTCGCCGCCGCGGCACGCAGGCGCGCGGCCGACTATCGCGAGGCGCATGTCGTCCCCCTCTACGAAGGGCTCTATCGCCAGGCGCAGCGTGCGCGGGCCAGCAGCCCGGCCGTCTGAGCAGCACCGGTGCGCGACCTCGCCGCCCTGCTCGCCACGCCCGAGGGACGCGACTTCCTCGCCGAGGCCGGAACCTCGGACGACCCTGGCAGCTTCCTGGCCGCGCTCAAGGCGCCGCGGGCGGCGCCCGCCGATAGGGCCCGGCCGGTCTTCGTGCATCAGCAGATCTATGTCGACTACCGTGCCTCGGTGGTGGCGAAGCTGCTGGCCCTGCGCGACCTGGCCCTGCGCGACCTGGCCCGGGAGTCTCCTGCGCTCGAGCCCTGCTTCCTCTGGATCGACACCGACCGCGCCGGTTCGGACAAGCTGAGCCTCAGGCTCTACCTGCCGGCGCGCCAGGGACGCGTTGCCGTCCGCCTGGCCCCTGCCGGCTGCGAGGACCGCGAACCGCGCTTCATCCCGCTCGACCCGGCGCGACTCGCCGCCGGGTGCGACCGCATCGCCGCGATGGTCGGCGGACGGCCGGGCGGCGGCGGCGCGGCGGCGCAACGCTTCGCCGCGCTGCGCCCGCTGCTGGCGCCTGGCGGCACCCTGGCCGACCTGGGTCAGCGCTGGAGCAACGCCCTGTTCGAGGCGACGCTCGACTGGACGCCGGCGGCACTGCGCGTCTCCGACCTGGTGGCGGATGGCGCGCTGCGACCGGCGCTGACCCTGCTGCTGAACCGCCGCGCCGACTTCGTCGCCGCCGCCAACGCGCGCATCGCGGCGCTGCGCGACCTTGGCATCCAGCCGGCGATGAAGCCGCTGCCCGACGACTACCTGCCGCTCTTCATGACCGATCCCCAGGATGGTCGGCGCCTGCGCCTGAGGCTGGAACGCGACGGCCCGCTGCAGCTCGCCGTGGCCGCGGGCGACGACGGCCGGCGCCATCGCTTTCCGCTGGGGCGGGAGACGCTGTCGCTGGAGACGCTGGAAGCCGGCGCCGCCTGGAGCCCGGATGTCACCCTGCCGCTGCTGGTCGCCGCAGGCTTCAGCGGCCTGGTCGCCGGCCGCAGCTCGGCGCTCTACCTGCTGGTGCTGCAGCCGGCCTTCGCGGCCATCGGCGGGCCGCCGCCCCTTCCCGTCCTGGTGCCGCGGGTGTGGGATGTCTTTCCCGGCGCCTTCGACTCGCTGTTCGCCGCCGCGCTCGACGGCCGCCATCTCTAGGAACTCCGCGCGTGTCCCATTCGGTCGACGTCCTGGCGCTCTCGCCCCATCCCGACGATGCCGAGATCGGCTGCGCCGGCCTGCTGCTGCTGGCCCGGCGCCAGGGCCTCGGCACCGCGATCCTCGACCTCAGCGAAGGCGAGCTCGCCACGCGCGGCAACCCGGCCCGCCGCGCGGCGGAGAAGGCGCTGGCGGCCGAGCGCCTGGGCCTCGTCTCACGCGAGAGCCTGGGCCTGCCCGACACCGCGATCGGCAGTACGCCGGCACACGAGGCGGCGCTGGCCGCGGCGCTGCGCCGCCTGCGCCCGCGCCTGCTGCTGGCGCCCTGGCGCGAGGTCCGCCATCCCGACCAGGTGGCCGCCGCGCGGCTGGCCGAGCGCGCCGTCTTCCTGGGTGGGCTGGCGAAGCACGGCAGCGGAACTCCGCACCGTGTCGGCCGTGTCCTGCACTATCCCATCCATGCGCCGGTGGTGCCGAACCTGGTGGTCGACGTGACCGCGGTCTGGCCCGAGCGCCGAGCCGTGCTGGAGGCCTATCGAAGCCAGTTCTTCGCCGCGGGCGACGGGGCGCCGACGCCGCTCAGCGACGGCGGCTTCCTGGAGCTGGTCGAGGCGCGCGCCCGGCACTACGGCGCCACGATCGGCGCGCGCCATGGCGAGCCCTACCTCTGCGCCGGCCCGCTCGGCATCGCCACGGTCGAAAGCCTGCTGGGGGGACCGGCCGGGGCGGGCGGCAGCGATCGCTAGAAGGCGACGCGGTTCTCCGGCAGGCCGCGCGCGCCCGGATCGAGGCGCAGCACGCGGCCGGCCAAGGGCTCGTCCGCGCCGGGCGAGGCCGCCGCCGTGGTGACGAAGAGCTGGTCGAGGTCGGGCCCGCCGAAGCAGCAGCAGGTGGGGTTGCCGACCGGCAGCGCGATCCGCCGCAGCACGCGGCCATCGGGGGCATAGCGCGTGACCTGCGCCGCGCCGTGCTCGGCGTTCCACAGGCAGCCCTCGGCATCGACGCAGGCGCCATCGGGCTGGCCTGGCGCCGGCACCGTGGCGAAGACCTGGCGCCTCGTAGCGCTTCCATCCTCGCCCAGGTCGGCGCGGAGGATCCGTCGCGTCGGCGTATCGGTCCAGTAGACGCGGTCGCGGGTGGCATCGAAGGCCAGCGCGTTCGGGATCCTGAGGCCGTCGGCGATGCGCGCCACGGCCAGGTCCGGCGCCACGCGATAGAGCGCGCCGACCGCCGGGCAGCCGTCGCTTTCCTGCATGGTCGAGATCCAGAAGCCGCCATGCGGATCGGCCCGCCCGTCGTTCTTGCGGTTCTTCGGACGCTCAGGCTCCGGCTCCAGCACGAAGTCCTGCGCCCCGGTCGCCGGGTCGAAGCGCCAGAGCCCATCCTCGGTCGCCAGGATCAGGCCGCCGGCGCGGCGCAGCGCGATGGCGCCGAGGCGCTTGCCGGCGATGGCATGGCGCCGGCTCTCGTCGCGCGCCGGGTCATGGCACCAGAGCGCCGGCGCCACGATGTCGACCCACCAGAGGCGCTGCGTCGCCTCGCACCAGAGGGGACATTCGCCCAGGGCGTTCGGCGGGGCATCGAGGGCATCAATCATTCGCCGACCCTAGGCCATGCCGGCGAACCGGGCCACCTGGCACAGCGCCAGCACGAGGAGGGCCAGGCCCGTCAGGCGAGCGTAGCGGCCACCCCGGGTCGCCAGGCGTTCGGCCAAGATCGCCAGGGCGAGGGCGGCCATCACACCCAGGTCCATCACGCCCAGCGCCAGCAGGGCAAGGGTCTGCGGCAGGCAGCAGAGGACGCAGCGCCAGCCGAAGGCGAGGCCCCGCCGCCAGGCCATCCGGCGATCCGCGTCCGGCCGTGCCGGCGGCAGGTCGCGGCAGCAGGCCAGCGCCCGCGCCTTCCAGGGCGAGAGCTGCAGGGCGCCGGCGAGCAGCAGGAGCAGCGCGAAGCCGGCAGGCGCGGCCTGCGCCACAGCCGGCTCGTGCATCGCCGCTTCGGCAAGGGCGAGGCCCGGCGGGTAGAGCAGGAGTCCGGCGAGGCTCCAGGCAGCCAGATAGCCGAGGCCGGCAAGCCAGGTAAGGAGCGCGCGCCGCGCCGGACTCTCGGCGCGGAGGGTGGCGCGATAACGCAGCAGCGCCGGCAGCACGACCGGCAGCATCATGCCCGTCATCATCAGCGTCCACATGCCCAGGAAGGTAGCACCGGCGCCGAGCCAGCCCTGGCCCGGCATGCGCATCCAGGCCATGGACATGGACCAGCCGCCCGGCATGGCCATCCCCGGCAGGTCGGCCATGGCGCCGCACCAGGCAAAGGTCCCGGCTGTGCTGGCGGCGATGAGCAGCGCCATCGCGGCGAGGAAGAGGCGCCGCGGCACCGGCGCGGAGAACTCCCGCGCCGGCGCGCAGCAGGCGGCCTCAGGCCGCGTACTCGTCATGGCGGCGCCACCAGATGCCCTGCTCGTTGCGGCCCAGCGGCGCGCGGTCGAGCCACTGATACATGCCCCACACGGCATCCAGGCCGCGTGCATAGGCGGAGTAGGTGTGGTGCACCGCCCCGTCCTGGATGGCGAAGGCGCTGAGTCCCGGCCGCTCGCGCATGAAGGTCGCGGCGTCGGTGCCGCAACCCTGGGCGATCTCCACCACCGGCGGCGGCGGTTCGGCCTGGTCCAGGGCATGGGTGCCGCGCCGGTAGTTGTAGCCGGCGCTGCCGGCCCGCTGCTGCTCGGGCGTCACCGAGACCTCGAAGTCGAAGTTGAAGTCGCCGTCCAGCGCCGAGGCCCAGTTGAAGCGCCAGCCCAGGCGCTGGCGATAGGCCTGCAGCGCCGGCAGCCGCGCGCGCGACACCGCCCAGAAGGCGACGTCGTGGTTCTGCAGGTGGCTGACGATGCCGTCGAAGCCGTCGGCGATGGCCGAGCAGGAGGGGCAGCCCGCCTTGTAGTCCGGCCCATACATGAAGTGATAGACCAGGAGCTGCGAGCGCCCGCCGAAGAGTTCCTTCAAAGTGCGCTCGCCGCGCGTGGTGGCGAAGCGGTAGTCCTTGTCCAGCCGCACCCAGGGCAGCGCCTGGCGCTGGACCGCCAGCGCGTCGCCCTGGCGGGTCAGCGCCTTCTCGGCCGCCAGCAGTTTCACGCGCGCCTTCAGCCAGGTCTCGCGCGTCGCGGTCTGATGCTTGGTCATCGTTGGCACTCCTTCATGCTGTGCAGTGAACCTGCGCTAGAGTTAGGTCCCGGCGGCGCGGCAGCGGGAGTGACATCTGTGACGGGATTGCGATGGACGCCCTGATCGCCGCGGCGGCGCGCGCACTGGCGGCCGGCGATCCGCTGGGCGCGTTGAACCGCGTCGCCCTGCGCGAGGACGCGGCCGCGCTGGCGCTGCGCGGCATCGCCATGGCGCAGCTCGGCGACCTGGAGCGCGCGCGCCTGCTGCTGCGCCGCGCCGCCCGTGCCTTCGGCCCGCGCGAGCCGCGCGCCCGCGCGCGCTGCCTGGTGGCCGAGGCCGAGGTGGCGCTGGCGGCGCGCGAGCTGACCTGGCCGCCGCAGACGCTGGAGGCCGCGCGCCGGACGCTGGAGCGCCTGGGCGACCGCGAGAATGCGGCGCATGCCCGCCTGCTGGCGGCGCGGCGCCTGCTGCTGCTCGGCCGGCTCGACGCCGCCGACGAGCGGCTCGCCATGCTCGATCCCGCAATGCTGCCGCCGCCGCTGCGTGCCAGTCATGCGCTGGCCCAGGCCGGCATCGCGCTGCGCCGCGTGCGCGCCGGCGAAGCCCGCGCCGCGCTCGCACGCGCCGAGGCCGCCGCCGCGCTGGCCGGCATTCCGGCTCTGACGGCTGAGGTCGCGGCGCTGGCCGCCCTGTTGGAGCGGCCGGCCGGGCGCCTCGTGGCGCGCGGCACCGAGAGGCCCCTCGGACTGGCGGAGGTGGAGGCGCTGCGGCGCAGGCCCGACCTGCTGGTCGACGCGCAGCGCCTGCTGGTGAGGGATTCCGGCGGCAGCGTGGCGCTGGCGCGCCGCCCGGTGCTCTTCGCCCTGGCGCGGGCGCTGGCCGAGGCCTGGCCCGGCGACGTCGGACGCGACACCCTGGTGGCGCGCGCCTTCGGCGGGAAGCGGGCGGACGATTCGCACCGTGCGCGCCTGCGCGTCGAGGTCGGGCGCCTGCGCCGCCTGCTGCGCGGTTTGGCAAGCATCGCTGCGACGCCGGAGGGCTTCGCGCTGAAGCCGGCACGAGCGCAGGAGGTCCGGGTGCTGGCCTGGCCGCTGGAGGAGAGGCAGGCACCGCTGCTGGCGCTGCTGGCCGACGGCGAGGCCTGGTCGACCTCCGCCCTGGCCCTGGCGCTGGGCAGCGGCCAGCGCCAGGTGCAGCGCGCGCTGGAAGAGCTGGCGCGCCACGGCAAGGCCGCCGCCGTGGGGCGCGGCCGGGCGCGGCGCTGGACCCTGCCACCGCTGCCGGGTTTCGCGTCGGTCTTGTTACTCCCGGCCCTGCCGGCCGGCGACTAGGATCGCCCCATGACACAGATGCCAAGACCGACGCCCGCGAAGCTGCTCCGCGAGTACGGCCCCTTCCCCGGCGTCGAGCAGATCGGCGGCGTCACCTTCGACGGCCACAGCGTCTGGATGGCGGTGGGCGAGCGCCTCGCCACGCTCGACCCCGACAGCGGCGATGCCGGCCGTTCGCTTCCCGTGCCGGCCCAGGCCGGCACCGCCTTCGACGGCAGGCACCTCTACCAGATCGCCGAGGCCGTGATCCGCAAGATCGACCCGGCGAGCGGCGAGGTGCTGGCGACCATCCCGGCGCCGGCCGGCGGCGGCGAGTCCGGCCTCGCCTGGGCCGAAGGCACGCTCTGGGTCGGCGTCCATCGCGAGCGCAAGATCCACCAGGTCGATCCCGAGACCGGCAGGGTGCTGCGCACCCTGACCTCCGACCGCTTCGTCACCGGCGTCACCTGGGTCGAGGGCGAGCTGTGGCACGGCACCTGGGAGAACGAGGAGAGCGAACTGCGCCGCATCGATCCCGCCAGCGGCGCGGTGCGGGAGCGCCTGGCCCTGCCGCCCGGCATCGGCGTCTCCGGCCTGGAATCCGACGGCGCCGGCCGCTTCTTCTGCGGCGGCGGGCGCAGCGGCAAGCTCCGCGCGGTCGAGCGGCCGCAGCGGCGGCGCTAGTCCTGCGCCGTCACGGGTCGCACCAGCCGTCGCGCTTGCCGCCGGCATAGGGGCGGCCGAGCCCCTCGGCGATCAGCACCTCCGAGGCGTCGGCGCCGTCGAGCATCAGGCTGGCCAGGATACGATCGTACTTGTCGCGGCCATCGGGGCAGAGCTGGCGGTCCCGCGCCGCGTCGATCAGCGCGCGCAGGCGGTCGCGCGCCCTGACCGCGCCGGCCTGCTCCGCCGCGCAGCGCGCACGCTCGCCGATCTCGGGCGTGTCGATGCCGAGCAGGCGGATCCGCTCGCTCTTGCCCTCGACCGTCGCGCGGATCGTGTCGCCGTCGTGCACGCTTTCGACATAGGCCGGGAAGCAGGCTTCCGGCGCCAGGCCGACCGCGCCGATGACCCCGGCCCCGGCGCCGATAACGATGGCACCGGCCAGCGGCAGCAGCCAGCCGCCACGCCGGGACGGCGGCTTGTAGCGGTAGGGCCGGCGATAGGACCGCGAGTAAGGGACGACGCGACTCCGGGGCATCCCGAGAGCATACCGGGATACTCAACGCCGCAGCCGCGAAACCGTCCCGTATTGGCGCGCGCCTGTCGCTCCGCGATCGCGGGCGCGTGCCGGAGGGCGCGCTAGGGATACTTCTGCTTCGATTGCGCGTCGGCCAGTTCCGACCCGTCCGCGCCGCGCGCGCTGGCGGTCCAGCGATAGGTATGGGACCCGTCGGGTGGGCAGGGGCTGGTGTACTTGAAGGCGCCCGGCTCGATCACCGCCTCGCCGGCGTACTTGACCTTGCCGCCGCCGTGGTTGAACGAGGGCCGATCGAGGTCTTTCAGCGTGAATCTGATCTCGACCGTGCCTGCCGGGACATCCTGGAGACTGAAGCGTGGGCTAGCCACCGTACCTGGCGAGCCATTCGTGCAGAGCGGGATAGCCCCCCATTCGAAGCTGAAGCTGAATTCCCCGGCCCTGGATGGCACGGCGACGGCGATCAGCGCGAAGGCTGCGACGCCGACCAAACGCAGCATCTTCTTACCCTCCCTCGATCAGTGTTGCCCCATACGGCACCGCTCGTCCGGAAGTTGCGCTTCCGTGATCCGCGACCCGGACACTTGGAGATGGCAAGTAACAAGCAAGGCAGCGATTTTGTATTACAATATTAATCAAGTTCCTATTGCACAAGAGGAACTACAGGTGACTGCGTCGCAGCCGCGCGATCGGCCGCGACCTAGAGCGGCGGCCGCAGCTAGGCCGGCGTCCTGGCGGCCGCCAAGGCCCAATCGACGAAGGCGGTGATGGAGCGGCGCTTCGGATGGTCGGCGCGGCTGACGATGTAGAAGCCGTAGCCCGGCAGCGTGACGCCCGACACTTTCCTGACGACCCCGCTGCGCAGCTCGCGCGCGATCAGCACGTCGCTGCAGATGCCGACGCCCTGGCCGGAGATGACGGCCTCGATGGCGTGGAGCTCCTCGCGGAAGCTCAGGCTGACCAGCGACGCCAGGTCGGGCACCCCCTTGTGCCGCGCGCGCGCCGCGCGCTGCCAGCGCAGCCAGGTGGGCGCGTTGCTGTCGCCCGGCGGCCAAGTGGCCTCGATCAGCGGATGGCGCGCCAGTCCGGCAGGACTGAGTCGCGGCGTGGCGCCGACCAGCCGAGGGCTCGCCACGACGTAGAAGCGGTCGCGCAGCAGCTCGGTCGACTGCACGCCGCGCGGCGGGCGGCGGGCGTAGCGGATGGCAATGTCCGCCTCGCCGGCGGCGAGATCGAGCACCGCGTCGGTGCCGATGATGTCGAGCTTCAGCCGCGGGTGGACGGCATGCCACTGCGGCAGCCGCGGGACGAGCCAGCGCGCGGCGAAGGCGTTGGTCGCAGTGATGCGCAGGCGCCCGGCCGGGTCGCCTTCGCGAATCGCTCCCAGCGTCTCGACGAAGGAGGCGAAGCCGTCGCGCAGGACGGGAAAGAGCCGCAAGCCCGCGTCGGTCAGCGCCAGCGGGCGCGGCCGGCGGCGGAACAACGCCTGGCCGCAGTGGCGTTCGAGCTGCTTGACCTGGTGGCTGATCGCGGTCGGCGTGACGCCGAGCTCGACAGCCGCCAGCTTGAAGCTGAGGTGCCGCGCCGCTGCCTCGAAGGCGCGCAGTCCGCCGAGCGGGAGGAGCCTGTCCATGGCCACAGCGTAGCTGAATCCAGTTCATCCAAAACTGAGTTCTTTGCGTTTGCAGAGAGGGGCCGGGCATCCGGACAGTCACGGCAAGCCCGACCGCCGTGGAGCGCCGCACAGATGCTGGCCGTACCGTCCGACCAGACCCCCGCCCTGCTCACGGCGCTCGGTGAACTCGCGCCGCAGGTCGCCGCGCAGCGGCACACCTTTGACCGCGACCGTCGACTGCCGGACGCGATCTTCGCCGCCCTGGCCGACGCCGGCCTCTTCCGCCTATGGCTGCCGCGCGCGCTCGGCGGGCCCGAACTCTCGCCACTCGCCTTCATGGCCGTGGTGGAGGCCGCCGCGGCGCTCGACGGCTCGGTCGGCTGGCTGGTCGGCAACGGCGGCGGCATGAGCCGCGCCGGCGGCTACCTGCCGGCCGAGGTGGCGGCCGGGATCTTCGCCGACCCGCGCGCCTTCGTCGTCAGCGCGACCGGAGCCACCGGCACGCTCCAGGCCGCGCCCGGCGGCTGGCGGCTCACCGGGCGCTGGCCCTTCGGCAGCGGGGCGGCCCATGCCAGCCACTTCATGGGCCTTGCCGCGCTCGGCGGCGCGCCCGGACCGGACCGGCCGCTGCTTTGCTGCTACCTGCCGCGCGCACAGGTGACGGTGTACGACACCTGGCACGTCTCGGGGCTGCGCGGCACCGCCAGCTCCGACTTCGAGGCACGAGACGTCTTCGTTCCGGCGAGCCATGTCCATCCCTTCCTGGACGCCCCGCCGACGGACCCAGGCCTGCTGTACCGGATGCCCCCGCTCTCGATCTTTCCCTGGACCGTGGCCGTGGTCCCGCTCGGCATCGCGCGCGGCGCGCTCGACGCTTTCCGGGCCTTCGCCAGCCGGAAGACCCGCCCCGGAACAACCGGCGTCGTCAGCGAGCGCGAGACGGTGCAGGCCATGGCCGGCCGGGTCGAGGCGGCGATGCGCGCGGCCCGCGCCCTTCTGGTCGAGGCCATGACAGAGCTTATGGCCGCGACCGACATCGGCGGCGAGCGGCTGATCCAGGCGCGGGTGGGCCTGCGCCTCGCGGGCGCGCATGCCGCCGAAAGCGCAGCCTGGATCCTCGACCGTCTGGCGGCCGAGTCCGGATCGGCCGCCATCTTCGAGAGCAACCCGCTCGAACGGGCAGTGCGCGACGTCCACGCCGCGGTCAAGCACATCGCCATGAGCCCCAACAACTTCATCGTCGGCGGCCGCCTCGCCCTCGGGCTGGACCCCGGCACCGCCCGCTTCTGATTCCTGGAAAGAGTGACGAAGCCCTGCGTACGGATCGCCACCGGCCTTCACGCCATCGGCCAGGATCAGGCCGCCGATCGAGGCCATCCGGGCCGCGCTGGTGGTGGCCTTCGCGCTCCCCGAGAGCGATCGCGATGTGGTGCTCGACCGCTACGACGGCAGCTGGGGCGTGAACGGCGGCATCCCGGCCAACGACACGGACCTGCGCTTCCGGATCGAGGTCCAGCCTCGTGTCAGGCCGGCGGGGTCCAGTCGGCTGCGTCAGGCCGCCTACCTTGAAGTCGCTCGGTTCCGGCGCCCGGGCGTTGCGCGCCGAGCACGCGAGGCTTGGCGCGCAGACCGTGAAGCCGTTTGCCCGCACAGCTCGGCCGGCGCCGGCAGGCGCAGCGCGCGCTCGGCGGCGACAGCCTGAGGTTCCGCACTGGCGCCAGCCTCGGTGACGCGACGGTCGAGGAAGGCGGCCTCCTCGGCAGCGGCGTCTTCGTGGCGGCGAGTCCGGAAGGCCTGGCACCGCCCGGCGGCGGCGTCATTTCCCATCCTCGCGCCTCGTCTGGCATGATGGCCCGCATCGGATGTGGACCCGCGGAGTTTCCGTCATGTCCAACCAGCACCGCCCGCGCCACCGTCAGGACGCCGCCGGTCCGCCGACCAGCGCGACGCCGATGCCGACGGACCCCGTCTGCGGCATGGCGGTCGATCCGACGACGGCGAGGCACCGGCTGACCGACGATGGGGTTGAATGGGTCTTCTGCTCGCAGGCCTGCAGAGCGAAGTTCGAGGCCGATCCCGCCCGCTACGCGACGCCCGGCGCCGGCCACGACGCGGGCAGCAGCGCGCAGCGCCACGGGCAGGGCACGATCTGGACCTGCCCCATGCATCCGGAGATCCGACGCGGCGGCCCCGGCAGCTGCCCGATCTGCGGCATGGCGCTGGAGCCGCTGGTCGCGACGGCGGAGGCCGGGCCGAGCCCGGAGCTGCGGGACATGACCCGGCGCTTCTGGATCGGGCTGGTGCTGGCGGTGCCGGTCTTCGCACTGGAGATGGGGGCGCATCTGGTCCCGGCGCTGCATCACCTCGTGCCGCCGGGCGTTTCGGTCTGGATCCAGCTCGCGCTGGCAACGCCGGTGGTGCTGTGGGCGGGCTGGCCCTTCTTCCAGCGCGGCTGGCGCTCGCTGGTCAACCGCAGCCTCAACATGTTCACTCTCATCGCCATGGGGACGGGCGTCGCCTGGGCCTACAGCCTGGTGGCGGCCCTGGCGCCGGGCATCTTCCCGGCCGCCTTTCGTGACGCCGATGGCCGGGTGGCCGTCTACTTCGAGGCGGCCGCCGTCATCACCGTCCTGGTGCTGCTGGGCCAGGTGCTGGAGTTGCGCGCCCGCGAGCGGACCTCGGGCGCGATCCGCGCACTGCTCGACCTGGCGCCGAAGACCGCGCGCCGCATCGGCCCCGACGGCGCCGAGGCGGACGTGGCGGTCGAGGCGGTCGAGATCGGCGACCGGCTGCGCGTGCGCCCCGGCGAGACCGTGCCGGTCGACGGCTTGGTCGAGGAGGGACGCTCCTCGCTCGACGAGTCGATGATCACCGGCGAGTCCATGCCGGTCTCGCGCGCGGCGGGCGACCGGGTCGTGGGCGGCACACTGAACCAGAGCGGCGCCCTGGTGATCCGCGCGGAGAAGATCGGCAAGGACACGATGCTGGCGCGCATCGTGCAGATGGTGGCCGATGCCCAGCGCTCGCGCGCGCCGATCCAGCGCATGGCCGACCAGGTCTCGGGCTGGTTCGTGCCGCTGGTCATCGCCGTCGCGCTGCTGGCCTTCGTCGCCTGGGGCGTTTGGGGCCCGGAGCCGCGGCTGGCACATGGCCTCGTCGCCGCCGTCTCCGTACTGATCATCGCCTGCCCCTGCGCGCTCGGCCTGGCGACGCCCATGTCGATCATGGTGGGGGTCGGCAAGGGGGCCGCCGCCGGCGTGCTCATCAAGAACGCCGAGGCGCTGGAGCGGATGGAGAAGGTCGACACCCTGGTGGTCGACAAGACCGGCACGCTGACCGAGGGCAGGCCGGCGGTCACGCGCATCGTGGCGGCGGAGGGCTTCTCCGGGGACCAGATCCTGCGCCTCGCCGCCGCGGTCGAGAAGGCCTCGGAGCATCCCCTGGCGCTCGCCATCGTCGGCGCGGCCGAGGCGAAGGGGATGGCGGTGCCGGCGGTGACCGGCTTCGACTCGCCGACCGGCAGGGGCGCCCTCGGCATGGTCGAGGGCAGCCGCGTCGTGCTGGGCAACGCCGCCTTCCTGCGCGAGAACGGCATCGACGCCGACGCCCTCGCCGGCGAGGCCGAGACCCTGCGGCACGACGGCGCGACGGCGATCTATGCCGCCGTCGACGGCAGAGCCGCCGGCATCTTCGCCATCGCCGACCCGGTCAAGGCGACGACGCCGGAGGCGCTGCGGGCATTGCATGCGGCCGGCATCCGCATCGTCATGCTGACCGGCGACAACCGCACGACGGCCGAGGCCGTGGCCCGCCGCCTCGGCATCGACGAGGTCGAGGCCGAGGTGCTGCCGGACCAGAAGGCCTCGGTGGTGCAGCGGCTGAAGGCCGCGGGCAGGGTGGTGGCGATGGCCGGCGACGGGGTCAACGACGCGCCGGCGCTGGCCGCCGCCGATGTCGGCGTCGCCATGGGCTCGGGCACCGACGTCGCGATCGAGAGCGCCGGCGTCACGCTGCTCAAGGGCGACCTCACCGGCCTGGTCAGGGCGCGCCGCCTGTCGCAGGCGACCATGGCCAACATCCGCCAGAACCTGGTCTTCGCCTTCATCTACAACGCCGCCGGCGTGCCGCTGGCGGCCGGCGCGCTCTATCCGCTGTTCGGCCTGCTGCTCTCGCCCATGATCGCCGCCGCCGCCATGGCGCTTTCCTCCGTCAGCGTCATCGGCAACGCGCTGCGGCTGCGCACAGCCCGGGTGTGACACCAGCGGCGCAGCGGCGGCAAGACGGGAGTTCGCAATGGGAGGTTTGGCGCGCGCTGGCGGAG
>JAKOWB010000425.1 GCA_029781795.1 Pseudomonadota bacterium
GGCAGCACCGAATTGGCGCCGCCGATGGCGAACAGCGACATCAGCGCGAACTGCGCCATCATCAGCAACCGCGTGTCGGCGAGCTTCATCGGCGATCGCGCATCCACGCGGTGACGACGATCGACAGCAGCGCCAGCACCAGCACCACCGGCACCAGCGGCCAGCGGAAGACGGCGATGGCGACGAAGCCGAGCGCGATGAAGATCATTGCCCGGCCATGGCCGAGCATCGGCCGCGCCATCTTCAGGCCGGTTGCGAGCACCAGCCCGGCGCCGGCGCAGGCGATGCCGGCGAAGGCGCCCTGCACGCGCGGCACCTCGCCATAGGAGGCGTGGATGATGCAGAAGCAGATCACGACCCAGAACGGCACGAAGACCAGCCCGGCGAGGGCGGCGAAGATGCCGGCCACGCCGGCGAAGCGCCAGCCGACGCAGATCGACACGTTGACGATGTTGGGGCCGGGCAGGATCTGGCCCAGCGACACCAGGTCGGTGAATTCCGCCGGCGTCAGCCACTGGCGGCGCTCGACCATCATGCGCCGCGCAAAGGGCATCACGCCGCCGAAACCCGAAATGGCGATACTGGCGAAACCGAGGAAAATTTCGGTTGCCGGGATGCGGCGTGCGGGATCGGGGGCGGGCAGGGTCACTGCCGCACTCTAGCGCCGCGGCAGGCGGCGCGAGAAGGCGAGGCCCAGCATCATCAATCCTATGCCCGCGCCGACAAAGAGCGGCGGCGCGCCGTGGCGGTCGACCACCCAGCCGCCCAGCGCCACGCCGATCGCCTGGCCGCTGAAGAAGGCGAAGCCGAACAGGGACAGCGCCGTGCCGCGTGCCTCCGGCGCCATCTGCGTGCCTTGGGTCTGCAGGGTGTTGTGCATCATGAAGAAGCCCAGCCCCATGGCGGCGATGCAGGGGACCGCCATCGCCAGGCTGGGCGACAGGGCCAGCAGGATGTAGCCGGCGCCGAGGATCGCGCCGCCGGCCATCGCCAGGCCGCGTTCGCGCAGCAGGTTGATCAGGAAGGAGGCGTTCAGCGCGTAGATCAGGCCGCCGCAGCCGAAGGCCATCAGCGACAGGCCGACTGCCGAGAAGCTGGCGCCCAGCCGCGCATGCAGGTCGGCGCCGACGAAGGCGATGGCGCCGAACATCAGGCCGCCCTCGATGACGATGATCGACAGCACCATGCGGGCCTGCGGCCGCGCGAGGATCGACGGGTAGAGTCGCAGAGCCTCACCGAGGCTGCGCTGCTGGCCGACGCTGGAGCTGCGCGTCGCCGGGCTGAGCCGCAGCTCGAGCAGCATGGCGATCGCGGCGAACAGGTGGATCGCGGCAAGCACGACGAAGACCTGGCGCCAGCCCAGCCATTCGCCCAGTACGCCGCCCACCGCCTGGCCGGCGATCTGGCCCATGATCTGGCCGGAGAGGTAGCGCGCGAAGATCGGCTGTCGCCGATGGAAGGGGATCACGTCGCCGATCCAGGCAAAGGCCATGGGCACGATCGCCGCCGACACCGCCCCCGAAATGAAGCGGGCGACCGACAGGCCCCACAGGTCGTTGACGATGGCGCAGGCGTAGGAACCGAACGCCGCCAGCAGGCAGATCACCGCGACGGTCTGGTACTTGCCGTAGCGGTCGCCGATCGGGCCGTAGACGATCTGGAAGCCGCCATAGCCTAGCCCGAAGGCTGTCACCATCATCGCCGCCTGGCCCGGTGCCACGGCGAAATCCTGCGCCACCTGCGGCAGCA
>JAKOWB010000427.1 GCA_029781795.1 Pseudomonadota bacterium
GACGATGCAGAAGGTGTTGCCGCCGGCGGCGCCCAGCGCGCGGTGCTGCGCCTCGATGTAGCGCCCGACCTCGGAGGCGCGCACGCCGGCCCTGAGCGCCGCGTGGGTGCGGCGGTGCACCTCCAGCGTCATGGACTTGGCCTGCTGCATCAGCGCGATCTCGGCCGGCGACTTGCAGCGGCGCAGGCGGTTGGTCAGCGGCCCGGCGTCGGCCAGGCGCGCGGCGCCGAAGACCTTGGCGAGGCCGTGCCAGGCGAAGAGCGGCAGGTTCTCGTCCAGGCCGACGCGGCCGCCGGGGCCCGCGAGGTCGTGCAGCAGCCGGTAGGGACTCTCGTCCTCCTCCCAGGTGGCGAAGTCGCCGGACAGCGCCGGCATGGCGGCGATCTTGTCCAGCTCGAAGCGGGGGCAGACGTAGGTGAGGCCGCTCGGCGTCACCAGCGCGCCGACAAAGCGCTCGCTGGGGTACCAGGCGAGGCCGGTGAAGTAGCGCAGGCTGCTGGTGGCGCCCAGCAGCACGGCGCGCAGCCGCGCCTGGTCCATCAGGGCGCGCAGGCCCTCCAGTCGCCGCCGCCGCTCGTCGGCGGTGATGGGCGCGGCCGGGTGCGGCCAGGGCTGGCTGGGGATCGTGGCGTCGAGCGGCATGGGCGGAAGCCTCGAGGGAGGTTGCGACGGCCGGAGCCTAGGCGCGGCGCGGGGGCGAGGCAATCGGGGGGCCGCCAGTCTTGGACAGATGGCGACTTTTCCCTCTCCCTGAGGGAGAGGGACTAGGGCTAGTGGAAATCGCGGCTCGGCTGCAGGGCGAGGCGCCGGCGCGGCTTGTCGCGCGGGTCCTGGCCGGGGCGGCGGACCTCGTCGACCGGGGCCTGGGCGCGGGTGAGGGCGCGCGCCGCCTGGGCGTCGGGCGGCTCCCCCGGCCGCGGATAGTCCGGGATCACGATGTCGCGCACGCGCGCGGTCAGCTCGTGCAGCCGGTCGGAGAGGTCGAGCAGGCGCTCGGCGACCAGGTGGATAACCAGGCCCTCCTTCTGCACCCTGCCGACCACGCCGAGCAGCGAGGCACCCAGCACGACGCGGCGGAAGCGCTCGAAGACGTGCGGCCAGATCACCGCGTTGGCGACGCCGGTCTCGTCCTCCAGCGTGGCGAAGATCACGCCCTTGGCGCTGCCCGGGCGCTGGCGCACCAGCACCAGCCCGGCGACGGCGAGGCGCCGGCCGTTCGGCGCCTCGGCCAGGGCGGCGGCGGGGCGGTAGCGCTCCGCCGCCAGCCCTTCGCGCAGGAAGCTCAAGGGGTGGGCGCGCAGCGTCAGGGCCAGGTGGCGGTAGTCCTCCACCACCTCCTGCGACGGCGTGAGCCGCGGCAGGCTGACCGCCGGCTCGGCGCCCTGCTCCTCCTCCTTCATCGCCGCGAAGAGCGGCAGCGGTTCGGGCGCCAGGCCCTTCACCGCCCAGAGCGCCTCGCGCCGCGTCAGGCCAAGGCCGGCGAAGGCGTCGGCGCGGGCCAGCGCCTCCAGCGTCGCGGGCCTGAGGCCGGCACGGCGCCAGAGCTGCAGCGGGTCGCGATAGCCGTTGCCGCGCGCCGCCAGCAGCTTCGCCACCTCCGCCTCGGCCAGGCCCTTGGCCTGGCGGAAGCCGAGGCGCAGCGCGTAGCCCAGGTCGCGGCGCGGCGTGAGCTGGCGGGGGAAATCGCCCACGGGAGCCGGCGCCGGCTCCAGCGTGCAGTCCCACTGGCTGGCGTTGAGGTCGAGCGGCAGCACGGCGACGCCGTGCTCGCGCGCGTCGCGCACGATCTGCGCCGGGGCATAGAAGCCGAGCGGCTGGCTGTTCAGCAGCGCGCAGGCGAAGACCGCCGGGTAGTGGCACTTGATCCAGGCCGAGACATAGACCAGCAGCGCGAAGGAGGCGGCATGGCTTTCCGGGAAGCCATAGGTGCCGAAGCCCTCGATCTGGCGGAAGCAGCGCTCGGCGAAGTCGCGCTCGTAGCCCTTGGCGACCATGCCCTCGATCAGCTTGTCGCGGAAGGTATGGATCGTGCCGACGTTCTTGAAGGTCGCCATGGCGCGGCGCAGGCGGTCGGCCTCGCCCGGCGAGAAGCCGGCGGCGACGATGGCGATCTTCATCGCCTGTTCCTGGAACAGCGGCACGCCCAGCGTCTTGCCCAGCACGCGCGCCAGCTCGGGCGAGGGGAAGCTCACCGGCTCCTCGCCGGCGCGGCGGCGCAGGTAGGGATGCACCATGTCGCCCTGGATCGGCCCGGGGCGCACGATCGCCACCTCGATAACCAGGTCGTAGAAGTCGCGCGGCTGCAGGCGCGGCAGCATGGCCATCTGCGCCCGGCTTTCGACCTGGAACACGCCGATGGAATCGGCGCGGCAGAGCATGTCGTAGGTCTTGCCGTCCCGCGGCGGGATGCTGGCCAGGTCGTAGCGCTCGTGCGTCGCCGTCTGGATCAGGGCGAAGGCCTTGCTGAGGCAGGTCAGCATGCCGAGCGCCAGGACGTCGACCTTGAGCAGGCCGAGCGATTCCAGGTCGTCCTTGTCCCACTCGATGACGGTGCGGTTCTCCATCGCCGCGTTCTCGATCGGCACCAGCTCGTGCAGCGGGCCCTTGGTGATGACAAAGCCGCCGACGTGCTGCGACAGGTGGCGGGGAAAGCCGACCAGCTCGCGCACCAGCTCGATCAGCAGGGCCAGGCGCGGCGCCGTGGGGTCGAGGCCCAGTTCCTCCAGCTCGGTCGCGGCCACGCCCTCCAGACTCCAGCCCCAGATGTTGCCGCTGATCGCCTCGATGGTGTCGGCGGCGAGGCCCAGCGCCTTGCCGACGTCGCGTACCGCGGCGCGTGTGCGGTAGCAGATCACCGTCGCCGCCAGGCCGGCGCGGTGCCGGCCGTACTTTTCGTAGATGTGCTGGATCACCTCCTCGCGGCGCTCGTGCTCGAAGTCGACGTCGATGTCGGGCGGCTCGCGCCGCTCCTCGGAGACGAAGCGCTCGAACAGCAGGTCGAGACGCGCGGGATCGACCGCGGTGATGCCGAGGCAGTAGCAGACCGCCGAATTGGCGGCCGAGCCGCGGCCCTGGCAGAGAATGCCCTGGGCACGGGCGAAGCGCACCGCGTCGTGCACCGTCAGGAAGAAACGCGCGTAGTCCAGCTTCTCGACCAGCGCCAGCTCGTGCTCGATCTGCCGGCGCACCGCCGCCGGCACGCCGCCGGGATAGCGCCGCGCCGCGCCGGCCCAGGTCTCCTCCACCAGCACCTGCTGCGGCGGGCGGCCGTCGGGCGCGATCTCGTCGGGGTACTCGTACTTCAGCTCGTCGAGCGAGAAGCGGCAGCGCTGCGCCAGGCGCAGCGTCTCGGCAATCGCCTGGGGATGGTCGGTGAAGAGGCGCGCCATCTCGGCCGGCGGCTTCAGGTGGCGCTCGGCGTTGGCGGCGGCGTGGAAGCCGGCCTGGTCGATCGTCGTCTTCTCGCGGATGCAGGCCAGCACGTCGGCCAGCGGCTTGCGGCTGGCGGCATGCATCACGGCGTCGTTGTGCGCCAGCAGCGGCAGCGCGGCCTGGCGCGCCAGGTCGGCCAGCGCGGCGAGGCGCCGGCGGTCGCCGCCGTCCAGCCGGCAGGCAGCGGCGAGCCAGGCACGGCCCGGCCACAGTCCGGCCAGGCGCCGCAGCGTCGCGGCGAAAGCGGCGTCGGGTCGGGCCGGCGGCAGGACGACCAGGCACTGCCCCTCGGCCGCGGCCTCGATGTCGGCCATATCGAGGTGGCACTGCCCCTTCGCCGCCCGCCGCTTGCCCAGCGTCAGCAGGGTCGAGAGCCGGGCATAGGCGGCTCGGTCCTGCGGGAAGCAGAGGAGCTCCGGCCCGTCGCGCGGCACCAGGCGGGCGCCGACCAGCAGCGGCAGGCCCAGGCGCTTGGCCGCCGCGTGCGCGCGCACCACGCCGGCCAGCGAGTTGCGGTCGGCGACGCCCAGCGCGGCGATGCCGAGCGCCTGCGCCGCCGCCACCAGCTCCTCGGCATGCGAGGCGCCGCGCAGGAAGGAGAAGTTGGTGGCAACGCCAAGCTCGGCATAGAGCGGGGCGGTCATGGGCGGCGCTCGTGGAGCCCCTCTCCCTCGGGGAGAGGGGTTGGGGTGAGGGTGTCGGTGCGGCTCATGGTGTTCGTGCCGAACCGACAGGAAACGCCCTCACCCTGCCCTCTCCCCGAGGGAGAGGGAAAAAAGACGAGGCTGCGGTCCTCACGCGAAGAGGCCGTGGACATACCAGCGCGACGCGGCCTCGGCGGCCTGGCTGCGGAAGAGCCAGTAGCGGCGCCCCTCGCGGTCCTCGACGCGCCAATAGTCGCGCGCCGGCTCGGCGGCGCGGCCGGGCTGCCACCAGGCGGGGGTGATGCGCTCCGGCCCCTCGGCCGCGGCGACCTCGAGCTGGCGGCGGCGCCAGGTGAAGCGCGCCGGCCCCTCGCCGGCGCCGAGGGCCAGACTCTCCACCGGCTCCGGCCGGCGCAGCAGATAGAGCGGGCGCGGGCTGGCCCAGGCCGGGCGGTCGGCCGGGCGTGGCGCCGCCGGCGCGTGGGCCGCCACCGCGTCCTCCGGCCAGTGGCGCTCCAGCGGGTCGAGGCGCCGCACCGTCTCGCCGCCCAGGCGGTTCTCCAGCCGGTCGATCAGCGCGGCGAGTTCCGCGGGCAGCTCGCCGGCGACCGCAGCGACCGCCGCCGGAGCGGAGACGGCCGCTCCGGCCGGAGCGGCCGGCCGCGCCGGGCTGCGCGGGCGCAACGGCAGGATCGCCGCCGTGCCCGCCGCCGGCAGGGCCGCCTGCTCGCCGGACAGCGACTCGGCCTGCGGCGCGGCCAGGGTCACCACCTCGATGCCGAAGCCGGGGTCCAGGCGCTCCTGCTTCGGCTGGAAGAGGCGCAGCCAATGGCGCGGGTCGCGGCCGGGACGGCTGAGGCCGACGCTCATGCGGGTCTGCGTGCCGTCGACGCGGTGGCCGGTCAGCTCCAGCCGGCGCGCGCCGAGGCCGCGGCGCGCCAGCAGGGCCGCCAGCTCCTCGGCCAGCAGGGCGAGGATGCGCGCCAGGTCCTCGGGTGTGGAGAGCGGCTCGGCGAAGGCGCGGCGCACCCAGAGCGGCGCCTCCGGCCGCTCCGGACCGATCGCCTCGGGCAGCTTGCCGAGCGCCTGGCGCAGGCGCTGCGCCAGCAGGGCGCCGAAGCGCGGCGCCAAGGTGGCCGGCGGCAGGTCGTAGAGCTGGCCGATCTGCTCCAGCCCCAGGCGGCGCAGCAGCTCCAGCGTCGGCGGCGCCAGGCGCAGGCCGGTCAGCGGCAGCGGCGCCAGGGCGCGCGCCAGGTCGGCCTCGGGCGCCAGCACGGCGGCCGGGTGCCGCGGCGTGGTGGCGTGGCGCGCCAGGGCCCAGGCGGCACCCGGCGTGGCGGCCAGGCCGACGCGGGCGGAGAGGCCGCTGCCGGCGAGGCGGCGGACCAGATCCTCGGCCAGCGCCGCTTCGCCGCCGAACAGGTGGCCGCAGCCGCTGACGTCGAGCCAGAGCGCGGCGTCGCCGCCGAAGCCGGCTTCCTCATTCGTGCCGTCGCCGATCGCCGAGGCCGGATCCAGCGCCACCCAGGGGCTGTAGCGCCGGCACCAGGCCAAGAGGCGGCGCAGCGCCGCCTGGTCGGCCGCCGGCTCCTCCGGGCGCACCCGCAGCTCGGGTACCAGGGTGCGGGCGGCGGCCAGCGGCTGCCCGGGGGCCAGGCCCTGCGCCGCCGCCGCGGCGTCGACCGCGGCCAGCAGCAGTCGCCCCTGCTGCGGGCGCAGCAGGGCGAGCGGCGGCGCCTCCCCGCCGGCCTCAGCCGGCGCGGCGGACGGCGCCGTCCGGTCCCTCGCCTGCCGGCGCGCCAGGCGCTCGCAGGCGAAGTCCGGCAGCCAGAGCGAAAGCAGCCGTCGCATGGTCCCACTCCAGGGTGGCGGCGGCGGGCCGCCCGCCGCGGGCCTGCAGCAGCTCGACCTGCCAGGCCGGCGGCTGCGGAAAGAGCGGCCCGGCGGCCGGGCCGGCCGGCGCCGCGGCGACACGCCAGCGGGTCAGCGCCGGCACCGGCTCGCCGCCGGGGCGGCTTTCCAGGACGAAGAGCGCCGTGCCGCCGCGCTCGGCGGCGAGCTGCAGGCGGCGCCCGGCGATGCGGTCGAGGGCGCGGAGCTGCGCCACCACGGCGATGGCCTGGCGGCTGCGCGCCACCTCCTCCAGCGCCCAGAGGATGTCGGCCTCGCCGGCGGCGCGCAGCGTCAGCACCGCGGCCGGGTCGAGGCCGAGGGCGACGAGGCCGGGGGCATAGGGCAAGGCCGGGCCGATCCAGACCAGCGGCGCCGGCCGCGGCTCGGCCGCGGCGGCCAGCAGGCGCCGCGCCAGGGCCAGGGCGAAGCCGGCGGCGGCGGCGGCGTCCCACTCCGGGCTGGCGCCGGCCAGGCGGTGCAGGCCGCTGGTCGGCAGGCCGCCGCCCGGCAGCGCGTCGTCGAGGCAGGGGATGCCGAAGGGCAGGGCGCCCTGCCCGCCCGCCGGCTGGCCCAGCGCCGCGAGGCGCCGGCGCAGCGCCGCGAGATCGAGGGGCGCTTCGGGCGAAGAGAGGCCGGCGGCGGGAGAACCACCGCCGCCGGCAGGTCCGACCGGGGTCCCGGACGCGGGGTCACGCCCTGTGGGGGGAACAGGGGAGCCGGGGGGGTCGAACCGAGAGACTGGTCGTCCGCTGCTGGCCATGCCGGAGGAACGCCGCGACGGCAGGCTGGGCTCCACCCGGCGCGGGCGCGCGGGCAGCAGGTCCAGGGCCGGCAGGGTCGAGACAGCGTTCACCGGGATCACCAGCGGCAAATGTTCGTCATTTGTTCCTAATCTCCGGACGCGGAGCGGTCAAGGGAAAAACGGAACAAAAGAGGATCGCGACCGGCAGCCGCCGGCCTCAGGGCCGCAGTTCGACCTTCACCAGGTGGATCTCGACGCCGCCGTAGCCAGTCTCGGCCTCGATCCGCACCGGAATGCGCGGCAGGCCCGGCTTCAACTCGGCGAGATAAAGCACGGTCCCGCTGGAGACCTCGGTCTTGTCCTCGCCGTCGTAGCGGTAGCCGCCGACCGGCGTGAGCTGCACGGCGCAGCGCAGCGCCGGCCCTTCGTAGAAGCCGCTGGTGAGGCCGCGCTCCAGCAGCACCTGGCCGCGGTCCAGCATGGCCAGGTCGAAGCGCCGCCGTCCGTCATAGACCTTGGCCTCGCCGACGCAGCGCCCCGCCGCCGTGGTGTCGTGCAGCAGGGCGAGGATGGCGCTCAGCGGGTCCTCGCTGCCGGCAAGCTCGCCCGCCTCCAGCGCCGGCCGGGTGTGGGGGCTGAAGGGCGGATCGCTGGTCATCAGCGGCTGGCCGGCCTCGTCGAAGGCGAGCTCGATCCACTTCACCTTCTTGCCCTCTTCGAAGTGCGATTCGGTGCGGTACTCGCGCGGCGTCGGCCCCTGCTCCGCCATCGCGCCCTCGACCTTGGAGACCAGGCGATAGTCGTCGAACCAGGCCGGTGGGCCGACCAGCAGGGCATCCAGTGCCATGCTGTAGTCGCCGCCGCCGTTCTCGACCGACAGCTTGATCTTCATCACCCGGCTGGTGCCCATCCAGACCTCGTAGGACAGGTCGGCGCCGCCGGCCGCGGCGGGCGCTGGCGCCAGCGTCAGAATGGCGAGGGACAGCAGGGCGATGGGGCGGCCGAGCCGCCAGGCTGGCAGGACAGGCATGGCGCATGCTACGCCGCCCGCCGCGATCCTGTCCCCATCGCGCCGGCAAGAGGTGTCTCCACATGCAGGCCCATATCGTCCTGGCCCACCCGGAGCCCCGCTCCTACAACGCGCACCTCGCCGCCGTGGCCCGGCAGAGCCTGGAGGCAGAGGGCTGGCAGGTCACGCTCTCGGACCTCTATGCCCAGGGCTTCGATCCCTGCGAGCGGCCGGAGCATTACGGCAAGCGCGCCATGCCCGGGCGCTTCGACGTGCAGTCGGAACAGCGCCACGCCTCGGCCGAAGACGCCCTGCCCCCCGCGGTAGAAGCGGAGATCCGGCACCTGGAAAAGGCCGACCTGCTGATCCTGCAGTATCCCCTGTGGTGGCACCTGCCGCCGGCCATGCTGAAGGGCTGGTTCGATCGCGTCTTCGCCTTTGGCCGGGTCTATAGCAGCAGGCAGCGCTTCGAGGCCGGGCACTTCGCCGGCAAGCGCGCGCTGCTCTCGGTCACCGTCGGCACCAGCGCCGAGACCTATGCCTTCGACGGGCGCAGCGGCGACATCGACCTGCTGCTCTGGCCGGTGAACTTCTCGCTGGCCTATGTCGGCTACGAGGTGCTGGCGCCGCTCGTCACCTACGGCGTCGAGGCCGGCCTGCGCTATTCCGACCCGGCGGTCGTGACACAGCGGCTGGAGCAGGCGGCGCGCGACCTGGCGACCGCCCTGCGGCAGCTCGACCGCCGGCCGGCCATCCCCTTCAACCGCATGAGCGAGTGGGGCGCCGACGGGCGCATCGTGCCGGGCGCGCCGGTGCACTCGCCCTTCATCCGGCGGCGCCGCGACCTCGATCTCGGCTAGCGCCGCGCTCAGAAGTCCGGCGGCGGGTCGGCGTCGATCAGGTGCAGCAGCAGCGCGCCGAGATCGGTCTCGGTCTCGATCCGCACCGGAACCGGCCGCCCGCCCGGCGCCAGCGGCGCCAAGAAGATCGTCATGTGCTGCGGGAAGGCCTGCAGGTCGCGGCCCGAGCGGCGGAAGCCGCCGACCGGCTTCAGCGTCACCTCGCAGCGCCGCGCCGGCCCGTGGAACAGATTGTAGGCGCTGACCCGCAGGCTCTGCTCGCCGCCGTCGGCGACAGTGACGTCGAAGCGCCGCCGGCCGTCGAAGACCTTCACGCCCGCCGGGCAGGTGCCGCTCGCCGCTGCCTGGGCGAACAGCGATTCCATCGCACCCAGCGGATCCAGCGCACCCAGCTTGTCGGACTCCTCCAGCGGCTTGCGACCCTCGTTGCCCATCGGCGGATCGGTGGTGACGGCGGGCAGGCCGGCGCCGTCGAAGGCCAGTGCCAGCCACTCGACCTTGCCGTCGTCGCTCATCTCCAGGCGATAGCGCTGGGGGACGGGCAGGCCGTCCCGCAGCTGCCCCGCCGCCTCGCCGCCGATGCGAATGTCGTAGAACCAGGAGGGCGGCCCGGTCAGTTGCCCGGTCAGCGTCACGCCATAGCTGTCCGCGTCGCTGGCCAGGCCGAGATGCAGGTCCATCACCGACACCCCGCCCAGCCAGACAAGATAGCGCAGATTCTGCTCCTCGGCCGCGACGGGTTGCGCGCCGAGGGCAAACGGCAGCAGGCAGAGAAGGCTCAGGATGCCGGGGCGGCGGGGAGGTTGCATGGCCCTATGCTACGGCGACACGCCCCCCTGCCTCCCCTGCTCTTTCGGCCGCGGGCCGGGCGCCGTCGCCTCGCTTGACTTGCCCCCGCCGCTCGCCTATCCAAGCGCCCCTGTCCAGAGCGGCGGGCGCGTAGCTCAGCGGGAGAGCACTGTCTTCACACGGCAGGGGTCCCTGGTTCGATCCCAGGCGCGCCCACCATCCCAGTGGGAAAAATCTAGTTTCTTGACTGGGGTGTTTTGAATTTCAGATAATCCAAAAGACTTAAAGTAATCGCTCGAAGAAATCGCAACTACGGATCAACTCTTGGCGATTCAATGATCTTAATCTAAATTTCACTCAAATAGACGACTTACCAATGATTTTGTTTTCCCTTTTGAGCGCTTGGCGCCACGCGCTTCGTAGTTTTTCAATCAATAAATCGCGATTTCCATAGACCTCGGCATTTTTGATGCGCGCTAACGTAATATCGAATCCAGAACAATCGTCCGCTTTCTCCTTGTCCCGTCGGCTTTGCTCTTCTGTCTCATGAATTGGCCCGTCAATCTCAATCGCCAATCGAATTTCACTAAAGTAAAAATCGACAATCCATTTCCCACTAATAGCATACTGCATTTTGTACCGCCCTTTTAAAACCCCACCATTCAATGAATCTAGAATCATAGCAAAACGACGCTCTGCACGAGTGGGCCGCACTCGCATTTTTCTCGCATTGGCGGAGATGTGCGATTCATTGTAAGCAATGTCATTGAATTTGGATTCTCCAACTACTCCTGGCACGCGAATCATTATCCTACCTCAAAGAAAACCACGCAGGACCGTGGCAATTTCTAAACAAATCAATACGGATTGGGCATAGGCGATTGAATCTTCCCACCAAAAATTTTGTCGCCGCGAAGGTAGTGCGCATCTTTATCATACCGTGAAAGTTAATCTATTCCGAACTCCAACCTGCGTCTATACCGAGTCTAACAACGAGCTGTTGACGGCCAGAGGGACACAGAGTTTCGGAGGCACTCGATGATTTGCAGGAGAGATCTTTCTAATCATCATCTTATGGCAGAGGTCTCTGGTTCGACCCCAGGCTCGCCCACTATCCAGACCGGATGACCATTCCCGCCGCTCGCCGGATGCTTCGATCACACAACGCACGCGGCAAGCCACGCGGTTTCTCGACCAGTGCTCCGCCACCTGCAACGCATCGCGCGGGCAAAGGTTCCCACCGCCTCGAAGAAACCAGTGCATGGTGCCGGTGAATCCTGTGGAGGGACCGCGGCACGCATTCCGATTCAGGACGGTCTTCTGTCACGGGGGCCGATTCGTGATTTGACCCCTCGGGGCATGAGGCGGACGCTTGCCATCGTTGGGGGGCAGCGAGGAGGCCACGATGATCCTCTCGTTCCTGCCAGACGTTCATGCCTTCGATCCACAAGACGAGCTGATCCGCTTCCTGGCGCTGGATGGCCAGCGCGTCGTGCGCTGCACCGTCAGCCGGCGGGCGCTGGAACGGGCCGAGGGCCTCGCCGCCGGCGCCACGCCGATGAACCTGCTGCACGCCTTCCATCACCATCAGGAGCGGCTGCATGCCCTGGCGAGCTGGAAATACGAGAACGGCCAGAGCGACCGCTCCGGTGGCGTGACGATCAGCGCCGACGACATCCGCACCCGCGCCGCCTCGGCCTTCGCCGCCAGCCGCCTCACTCACCTGAAGCGCGCCTGCTGACGGCGGCCGGCGGTCCTCACCAGGGCTCGTCGAAGCCGAATCGCAGGGTCATGGTGACGCCGACCATGACCTGGTTCGGCGAGCCACCGTCGCGCACCAGCGGCGAATCGGCGGCATCGCCCAGCAGCCGCTCGTAGTTGGCGAAGCCGGTCAGCGCCAGGAAGGGCAAGGGCGAATAGGTCAGGGCGCCGCCGAAGCCGGCGTCCTTGAAGCCGGCGTCGGCGTCGAAGGCCGGATAGCCCGAGCGCGCCGACTGCGCGGACGAGATGCCGAAGTAGGTTTCCATGTAGTCGCCGCTGGCCCAGGTGGCGCCAGGCCCCAGGTTGAGCATCAGCTCGTCGGTCAGCTTCTCGCGATAGCTGACGCCCATGTCGACCAGGATGCCATGATGGCCGCCAAACCCCTGACGCAGCTCCAACTTTCCGCCGAAGGGGCTGGGCGTGTACTCGACGTAGCCACCCGCTTCCACCGTGCCATCGACGTCGCCGAGACCGCTGAGCGCGCTGCTATCGCCGTCATGGCGCGGCAGGCGATAGCTGACGATCGGGCCGGCGCGCCAGACCTGGTCCTGGTCCTGGATCAGGTCGAGCCCCAGGCCGCGACGGCTGGAAAGGAAGAGCCAGTCCTTGTAGCGGATGTCGAGGGCCGGCATAGGGTCGACCTGATACTCGTCCGCCCCCTCGAATGCGGGGCGCCAGACGCCGCCGACGCCGATATCGAAGGTGACATCCGGCCGAGTGACGCCGGCCGGCGCCGCGGAGTCCGCCCACGCCGTCGCTTCGGTGAATAGTAGGGCTAAACCGAGAAACGCGAGAGAATGCCGCTCGAATCGCTTCAACTGCCTGCCTTTGCCGGTTCGGGCGGCAGGCCAGGACCAGGATTCCCCAGGACCAGGACTCCCGGCGTCGGCCATCTCCGCTAAAGGCTCGAACGCTGCGAGCGATCCGCAGTTCCAACTTCATGCACACAGGAAGCAACTAACAAGCGTCACCCGCAGGGCGGCAATGCGCGTGACCGATAGGAAAAGTGCGTAACGGTACGAAAATCCTGCTTGAAAGTTCGCCACCCTGGATAAATAGTTACTCCCGACGAGCTCGTCTTCTACCCGCATCGGTCGGACCGCCGACTGGCCGATGCAAGCCTAAGCTAGACAGGGCCGGGCGTCCCCCACGTCCGGCCCTGTTTGCTTTGCCTGTAGGGCGACCATCAAAACCCCTGCAATTCTCTGGCGTTCCGATCACGCCAACCCCTTGCTACGGTGCGCGCTGAAGGCCGTCCGCCGGGAGGGGACCAGCATGCGACCAGCCGATATCCTGCCGCGGGTGCAGCCCGCCCTGGCCCGCTTCATGACCTGGCTGGGTGGTAGCGAGACGGACTCCGCCGATACGCTCGACGGCCTCGCCAAGCGCTATGGCGAGATCAAGAGCCGCATCGGCCGCCAGGCGGTGGCCGAACGGCTGGGCATGGCAGAAGCTGATCTCGCCGCCTTCGACACGGCGCTGCGCGAGGCGGTGCGCCGCATCGAGCGCCTGCCCCCCGAGGCCCCGGGCTTCGAGGCCCGCAATGCCGTCATCGCCGGCCTGCGCCTACTGTCGTGGCTGGAGACGATCCAGCAGAAGCGGCCGGACTTCGACCCGCGACTCGAACTGCCGTCCGGCGATCCGGAACTGGGGCGCAAGCAGGTGCGTGCGCTGGAGTTGATCCTGCGCAGCCTCATCACCGACCGCTACGAGGATCAGCCGCAGCTGATCGGCCACCTCAAGGAATTGTTGTCAGACAAGGTCGTGCAGCAGTGGCTGGCGGCCGCCGACCGCGGCGACGTGCTGTCGGGCACCACCTTCAGCGAACTGGCCAGCCTCTTCGTCTCGACGCAGGAGTTTCCCAACTACGAGCCGCTCTACCAGCAGACGCCCTTCCTGACGCTGCTGAAGGAGAAGCGCGTCACCATCCGCCATTTTCTCGACGACATCCGGCGGGTGCGCAACCTGCTGGCGCACAACAAGCGGGTCACGCCCCTGCAGGTGCAACTCCTCGACCTCTACTACCAGGAGCTAGTCGAGCCGCTGCAGGAGGCCTTCGACCAGGGCCGCAGCAAGGTCAATCCCGACCTCTACCTCGACGTCTCCGAGGTCGAGCTCGAAGGCTACTTCGGCCGGCTGCAGGACGACGTGAAGGCGGTCCGCGACGACCTGGCGGAACTGCGGGCCGAGCTGACCGGCCGCCTCGACCGGCTGCAGGAGGACACCGGCGCCATCCGCGCCACCGGCGAGCGCGTCGAGCGGCGCACCCAGGCCGCCAACCGCAAGCTCTGGGCGGTGATCGGCGGCGTGGCGGCCACCCTTGTCGTCGGCGGCGTCGGCCTCTGGCTCGCGCTCGGCACCAAGGAGGACACCGCGGCGATTCGCCAGACCGCGGAGCAGACCCAGCAGACGGCGGAGCAGACCCAGCAGACGGCGGAGCAGACCCAGCAGACGGCGGAGCAGACCCAACAGACCGCCGAGCAGACCCAGCAGACCGCGGAGCAGACCCAGCAGACCGCGGAGCAGACCCAGCAGACCGCGGAACAAACTCAGCAGAGTGTCGAGCAGCTACAGCAGACCGCAGAGCAGACCAAGGAATCCATCGACCAGATGGCGGAAGGCCTGCGGCAGCTGGCCAACACCGGCGGCCTGGTGGCAGATCCCAGGACCCCCGCGGAGCTCTATCACAACGCCCGCCTGCTGGCGCAGCGCGGCGAAACCGACCGCGCCATCGAGGTCTATGGCAAGCTCTTCAGCTTCCCCATTCCCTACGCCGATCCGGTCATGGATATGGTGACGCTGCTGAAGGCGAAGTACGGCAACAGCGGCGCAGCGGCGGGTGTGGATCAGGTGCTGCCGGCCGATGCCGACCCGCGCACCCGCGCCTTCGCCCGGCTGCTGGCCGGCGGCGAGACGCCGATCGAGGCCTCGGCGCGTCTCGAAGCCGATCCCGACCCCTACCCGCCCGCTCTCTGGGCGACGGCCGAGGGATTGATGTCCATGCCTTACGACCGCTTCTCCTTCGGGCTGCGCAAGCGGGCGCTGACCTTCATGAACCAGGTGCAGGCGCTGCTCGGCGACGGCTCGATGACGCACTTCTACCTCGACCAGATCCGTGTCGAGTCGATCCGCCAGCAGCTCGGCGGCTACCTCAGGCAGTTTCCCGCCGGCGTCATGCAGGCCTACGACGAGCCGGTCGCCGTCGACTGGGAGAAGTTCACCTGGGTCGACAGCGAGACCAAGCTGCGCATCATGTTCATGTGGAACACCGGCGCGGCGGCCATGAACCGGGTCGATCCCGCCGAGCTCTGGGTGCGTTTTCCCGGCGCGCGGGCGCCCTTCGATGCCTGGGTCAACATCTTCGACCCCGACACGGCCGTGGCGATGCAGGTCGCGACCTATCCGCCCGACATGGACCTGCCGCCCTCGATGAAGAAGCTGGCGCTCGACCTGGCGGCGTCGCAGAACCCCATGGCCGGATCATTCTTCCTGCCCGAGCCAAAGGGCCCCTTCGCCCTGGCCGAGCTGCGCTTCGTCGAGGTCGGCGGCATCGCGCGGCATCTCTGCCTGGCGATTCCCAACACGCAGAGCGACGGCGACGGCCTGGTCGAGTACCGCCCGCTGAGCGACTGCGGGGCGACCTAGGCGCCGGGCGCTGCCGGGCGCAGCAACCAGCGGCGCAGCGGCGTCGGCAGCAGCGAGGCCGGGTCCGGCTCCTGCAGCCGGATCCAGCCGCGGTCCAGCAGCACCAGCCACGCCAGCGTGCCGAGGGACATGAGATAGAAGGCGGTATTGAAGGGGGTGAGCAGGACTAGCGCCGCCAGCAGCAGACGCAGCGCGATGGTCAAGCTTGCCGGCAGATTCCATCGGCGATCCGGCGCCGTGGCGGTGATGAAATAGATCACCAGCGGCAGCATCAGATACCAGTCGTAGTCCTTCACCCGCGGCAGCAGCAAGCCGGCCAGCAGCAGGCCCAGCAGCAGGCGATGGCGGCGTGACAGCGGCGGCCGACCGGCGCCCGGCCAGAGCGCGGCCCGCCAGGCCAGCGCCACCAGGATCAGCGCGAAGCCCAGCCAGATGATGCGCCCGACCCACTCCACGCGGGTCGAGAGGTCCCGCCTGCCCGCCAGTTCATCCACCAGGTCGTAGCCGAAGGTCGGGATGCCGACGCCCAGGTCGACGAAGCGGCGGTGCACGTCGAAGTTGGCGACGTACTCGCGGAACAGGTCGGGCGCGCGCCAGAAGTCGAGCCCGTAGAGCACCGCAAGGACGGCCAGGAGCCCGCCGACCCAACGCCAGGCACCGCGCCCCTCGGCGAACCACAGCGCCAGGAGGTAGACCAGCAGGATCCACTTGAAGCAGGCGGCGAGGCCGACCGCGGCGACGAAGGCCCAGCGGCCACGACGCGGTTCCTCCAGCAGCAAGACCGCGGCGGCGGCGATCGGCAGGTAGAGCAGGATGGAGATGTTGCCGAAGTAGGCCCAGCCGCCCAGTGTCGCCGGGTTGGCCAGCAGAGCGAGCAGGAGGGCCGGAACCCAGCCGAGGCGCGGCCAGAGAAGCCGGCGCAGCACCAGCATGATCGCAAGAAAGGCGAGCGTGTAGAGCGACACGAGGATGGCGCGCGCGGTCTCCAGGTCCGGCGGCCGCAGCAGGGTGAAGAGTTCCAGCAGCGCGGGCGGATAGACGAAGCGGAAATTGCGCGTGAAGCAGCCGTCGGGATAGACGGCCTGATAGGGGTCGAAGCCACGCTCATGCGACAGCGCGGAGCAATAGTAGATCTGCGGATCGATCTGCAGCGCCTTCCAGCGCCACAGGGCCTCGAAGATCCAGGCGTCGGCGATCGCCGCCTGGATCAGCAGGGCGGCCAACAGGGCGAACCAGATCCACGGTGAGACCGGTCCCGGCGTCTTCGAGCCGGAAGTCGGAAGGGCGACGCTCACGCTTCAACTCCAAATCGGGCATTGGGCCAGGCCGGGGCAACGCACCGCCCGACAGAAAATCGCGCGCCGCCGAGCCGAAAATATCCCGCACCATAAAGTGGCACTATGTGGTTCGACTAGAGCAAAGGTGGCATACAATTTCATGTTCGCGCCTCGTCGCGCGGCGCGCCGCGCCGAACAAGGCGCGGCACGCTTTTTTACTTTGGTCCCGGCGCGCAGATGAGAAGATCGCGGGGCCTTCGCCAAGGGAGACCGCCATGCGCCGGCGCCTGTCCATCGCCCTCTGCGGCCTGCTGGCCACCGGAAGCGCCGCCGCCTACGACCTGCCGGGCCCCGGCGAGACGCTCTGCTACGGTCGCATCTATGCCGACGCGCATCTGCAGAAGAACCCTGACCAGGTGGCGCGCAGCATCGTGCTCGAACTGACGCGCTGGAAGGAGTACGAGAGCCTGAACTTCTGGGTGAAGGTCGAACTGGTCGACGACGGCCTGCACAACTGGTGGAGCACGGGCGCCTGCAACGAGGACGGCAAGGGCGTGATCTGCGCCGTCGACTGCGACGGCGGCAGCTTCCACCTGGCCGATGCCAAGGACGGCGGCCTGCTGCTGAAGAACGACAACGAGGGCTTCGTCGTGCAGATGGAGTGCGGCGAGGAGATGCCGGAACAGCCCGCCGTCACGCGGCTGCCGGCCGACAAGGCCAACAGCCTCTACAAGCTGGTGCGCCTGCCCGACGATTTCTGTCCAAGCTATGAGGAGTGACCATGCGCAGCCTGGCTCTTGCTCTCTGCCTTCTTGCTCTCGGCGGACAGGCCTTCGCCGGCAGCGTCGGCAGCGACTGCACCTGGAACGGCATCGTGCTAAAGGGGAAGGTGCAGATCGTCACCTCCTTCCCGGACGTGAAGGTCCAGGTGGTGACCTCGTTCCCGGACCTCAAGGTGCAGCAGGTGACCTCGTTCCCCGACGACTGCGGGGAGTGGGAGTTCGTCACCTCGTTTCCCGACTTCAAGATCCAGTACGTCGAGTCCTTCCCCGACGTGAAGATCCAGTTCGTGACCTCCTTCCCGGGTGTGAACTAGTCACCGGAGGCCGGGACCTGCGTCAGGGATAGAAGGGCACGTCACCGCTGTCGAACAGTCCGGCGGCGAGAGTCTTCTGCGCCATGCGGATCGATGGCGTGTCGGCGATCACCCTGGCATAGCTGCCGCTGGCGGTGCCGGGCTGCAGCACCTCGATGATCCTCGGCATGGCCTGGCGATAGATCGTCATGCGCTCCTGCCGGGTCTTGCCCTGCCCCGCGGCCGCGGCCTCGGCATAGATCTTGTCGAGTTCTTGTTGCTGGGCGGCGGTCACGTCGTCCGCCGCCTGCCCGGGTGACGGCGCGTACACGATCGAGGCGGCCAGGATGACAAGCGCCGCGCAGGCGGCAAGCAGGGTGCGCATCGGCAGTCTCTCCCATGGATGTCCGATGAAACCAGGGGCGAAGCCTAGCAGCCGGACCTTCGCCAAACAGGCAAAAGCCGCCGTCCCGCCGGCTCGGCGTAACAAAAAAAACGCTTTATATATAATATGTTAGGGAAGAACGGACGGTCAGGCCTGGCCGAGCTGCTGCTTCAGCTGGGCAACTTCCGCTTCCAGCTCCTGCACTCGGGCCTCGGCGGCCTCGGCGCGGGCGCGCAGTTCGGCGATCTCGGCATCCTCGCCGACGTCCCAGAGATCCTCGTCGTCGAGCGAGCCCTCGTCCTCGCCCTCGGCCGTCTCTTCGCCGCTGTCCACCGAGGCGCCGAGCAGCCGCGAGGCCAGGGCCTCGACATAGCGGCGGTCGCCGCCCTCCAGTTGGCCCTTGGCGAGATCGTCCTTGTAGCTGCGCAGTTCATCGCGCGTGTCGGACGAGACCTTGCCGGAGGCCAGCAGGCGGTCGATCAGCTCGGCGGTGGGGTCGGCCACGGGGATGCTCCCTTCCAGACGGGCGGCCACAACCGCGCCGCCCCTGGGGATTAGGGGAGCGGGGGTCTGGCTGTCAAGGAAGGCCGCCGGACGGCGGTCAGGCAGGAACGGAGTCGAAGCCCAGGCGCTGCGCCAGTACCAGGCGGGCATGCTGCAGGTAGTCCACCCCCTTGCCGAACTGCTCGCCGCCATAGGTCTCGGAGCCGAGGATCAGCCGGCTGAGCTGGCGCTCGGCCTCGGCATAGAGCGCAACGCGGCCGGCCTCGTCCAGGCCTTCGGCGCGCGCCTCGATCTCGGCGTAGAAGTCCTCGAGCTGGGCTTCCAGCTCCAGGCGCTGCAGCGCGCGGTCCAGCTTGACGTACTGGCTGTTGGCCGGGTCGGGCACGGTGATGCGATGGCCATTCGGCGTCGTCGTGCCGGTGTCGAGCAGCGGCGCCGGCACCTGGTCGGCGAGCGCGAGGGCGCTGCCGAGGCCCAGCATGATCGTGGCGATGGTGGTGATGGCAAAGATGCGCATGAACCAGTGACCCCTGTCCCGAGGTCGCATGACCTCACGGGCTGTAAGACTGCTCGGAGAGCAAGGTCGCCGTGGGGCGTGTTTGTGGCGTTGCGGGGGCAGGCTTGCCAGCCTCGTCAAACCGTTTGACGGCGCCGACAAAGCCGGCGGATTTCCGCCTAGAACAAGGTCTTCTGCGGACCGCCGCGATCCAGCGGCTCGGCCAAGTCCGGCCCTTCGTTGGCGACGGAATTGACCCGCGTCGAGACGGCGTAGGATCCGAGCGGTCCATAGCCGCCGCCGCTTTCAGGATAGGGGCGCAGCAGCGCCTGCAGCGTTTCCGGGTCGCTGTCGGCGCCAAGCCAGACATCGAAGGCCTCGGGCGCCAGGATCACCGGCATGCGGTCGTGGATCGGCGCCAGCACCCGGTTGGCGGTCGTGGTGATGATCGTGCAGGTCTCGACCGGCGCATCCCTCTCGGCCGGGTTGCGCCAGCGCTCCCAGAGGCCGGCGAAGGCGAAGGGGCGCCGCCCCTCGAACTCCAGCCGGAAGGGCTGCTTCGGTCCCTTCCCCTGGGTCTGCCATTCATAGAAGCCATCGGCGGCGACCAGGCAGCGGCGCTTGGCGAAGGCCTGGCGGAAAGAAGGCTTCTCGGCCACGCCCTCGCTGCGCGCGTTGATCATGCGCGCACCGATCGACAGGTCCTTGGCCCAGCCGGGCACCAGCCCCCAGCGCAGCATGGCGAGATGCCGCTTGCCGGCTTCGCCGGCACGGACCGCGGCGACCTGCTGCGTCGGCGCGATGTTCCAGCGCGCGGCGAGATTGGGGCTCTCCTCGAAGAGGAAGAGCGAGCGCAGGCCTTCGAGCGGCGTGGTCAGCGAAAAGCGGCCGCACATGATTGCAAGCTGTCCCGATCCATGCGGAGCAGTCTAGAGGGCGAGCCCGGCAGGTGAAGCGGAAAGCGCCGGCGGATTTTGCCTAGCGCGCAGGCAGCAGGCCGGCCGGCAGGTGGCGGAAGGGCAGGCCGCGCGGGTCGAGGCAGGCCGGCCCCGCCGTGTCGCAATCGACCAGCGCGGCGAAGCGCTGGCCGAAGGCGGCGCGGAAATGGTTCTTCGCCTTCACCGCCAGCAGGCGCAGCCGCTCCGGCTCCACGCCATGCAGGCGGAACCAGGCCGGGTCGTTCACCGCCTGGCAGGCGCTCGTCACCACCACCTCGATGCCCTGCACGGAGAGTACCGCGGTCGGCCCCTGGTCGACCGCCAGCCCGCGCTCCATCGGGCCGTCGTTGACATAGCGCCCGTCGGTCAGGCGCAGCACCTGGGCCTCGACCTTCACCGGCGCGCCATAGTCGGCGGTCAGACGCCCGCCGAGCGCGGCGGTGATCCAGGCGCCCGGCCCTGCCAGCGCGGCCCGCGCCACCAGGTCGGGATCCCAGAAGAAGGCGAAGAGTGTCGGCGCCGGTGGCCGCGCCGCCAGCAGGGCGCGGAACAGGCCGGGCGTGTCGGCGCCGCCGCCCGACAGCGGATTGTCCGCCGGCTCCAGCACCGCCACCGGGCCGTCCGTCGCCAGCGCCTGGCGGAGCGCCGTCGCAGCGTCCGGCAGAGTGGCGTGGAAGGCCGGCGCACGCCGCGCGATCTCCCGCGCCAGGTCGACGGCCAGCGACTCGGCGGTGGCCGCCGCGCCATCCACGGTGACAGCGGCGCTGGCCCCGGCCGATGGCGTGTCGCCATAGGTGAAACCGCCGAAGACCGTAGCGTCGAGCACACCCGGCCGCGCCATCACGCGCCGCGCCTCGGCCTCCAGTTCCGCCATGGGTCCGGCGTCGGTGCGCATGCGGTGCGAGGTGAGCAGGACTCCGGCCTTGGCGATGCGCACCGCCGGCCGGATGGCGCCCTTCGCCACGCCGTCGAGCAGGTCCAGCGCGCGCGCCGCCGTCTCGGCCATGTCGACATGCGGATAGGTCTTGTAGCCGACCAGGATGTCGACCAGCGGCCCGGCCTCGGGCGAAAGGTTGGCATGCAGGTCGAAGGTGACGGCGAGCGGCGCGCGGCCGATCGCCTGGCGTACGCGGCGCAGCAGCGAGAGGTCGCCCTGCGGCTCGGACTCGGCGACCAGCGCGCCATGCAGCGACAGATAGACCGCGTCCCACGACTCGGCCGCGAGCGCGGCGACGATCTCGTCGCAGACACGTTCATAGAGCGGCTGCTCGACCGGCCCGCCGGGCGGCGCCGCGGCCAGCCTGAGGTAGTGCAGCGACCAGTCGGGATGCGCCTCGCCGAAGGCGACGACCGCGCCCAGCTCGGTTGCCGTGCCGCGATAGCGCGCGGCCGCGCCGGCGCCGCTCGACCACTCGCGCTGCTGGAATTCGCGCGGCGTGGTGAGGAAGGGCGAAAAGGAATTGCCCTCGTGCCAGAGACGCGCGACGGCGAGACGGCGGACGGAGGTCATGGCACGAGATCCTGTGTGTCGTTGCACCGCATCACGCGCGCACTCTTTCCTTCGCACAGCGGATTCCAGCAACGGAATGACCGAAAAATCGTCTGTCAACGCACAAAAGAAGTGACACGGAAGAGTCACTAATCTACATTTTGCGCTCGGGGCGAGAGTGAACACATGGGGTGGTAGTTACCCCCACAATTCGGGACAGAGTTTTCCACAGGCTGTGGACAAAGGGGGAAGCGTCGATGGATGGAGTGGCCTATCTGCGGGATAAAGCCGACGTCTCCGACGATCTGGAGACTGTGGACAACGCAGCCACTTCCTCCAACCAGACCACGCCGCATGCCGCCGCCGCCAAGGCAGAAGCCGAAGCCCTCGCCAAGGACCAGAGCCTGCTGGGCGGCGAGGACGTCCGCGACACCTATCAGAACGAGCGCGGCATCGTCGTTTTCATGGACCGTGCGCGCGACGTGCTGCTGACCGAGTTCGGCAAGGCGACGCTGGCCGACCGCTACCTGCTCGAGGGCGAGTCCTTCCAGGATCTCTTCGCTCGCGTCGCCGCGCACTATGCCGATGACTCGGACCATGCGCAGCGACTCTACGACTACATCTCGCGCCTCTGGTTCATGCCGGCGACGCCGGTGCTGTCGAACGGCGGTACCTCGCGCGGCCTGCCGATCTCCTGCTTCCTGAACGAGGCCGGCGACTCGCTGGAAGGCATCCTCGGTCTCTGGAACGAGAACGTCTGGCTCGCCGCCAAGGGCGGCGGCATCGGCAGCTACTGGGGCAACCTGCGCTCGATCGGCGAGAAGGTCGGCCTCAACGGCAAGACCTCGGGCGTCATTCCCTTCATCCGCGTCATGGACTCCCTCACCCTCGCGATCTCGCAGGGCTCGCTGCGCCGCGGTTCGGCCGCTTGCTACATGCCGGTCGATCACCCGGAGATCGAGGAGTTCATCGAGATGCGCCGCCCGACCGGCGGCGACCCGAACCGCAAGGCGCTGAACCTGCATCACGGCATCGTGCTGTCGGACGACTTCATGCGCGCGGTGGAGCAGAACCTCGACTGGGGCCTCAGGAGCCCGAAGGACAAGCGGGTGCTGCGCAGCGTCAAGGCGCGCGAGCTCTGGATCCGCATCCTCACCTCGCGGGTCGAGACCGGCGAGCCCTACATCATCTATGGCGACACGGTGAACCGGGCGATCCCGGAGCACCACAAGCTCGCCGGCCTCTACGTCAAGATGTCCAACCTCTGCAGCGAGATCACGCTGCCGACCGGCACGGATCATCTTGGCAACGAGCGCACCGCTGTCTGCTGCCTCTCTTCGCTGAACCTGGAGACCTGGTTCGAGTGGGAGAACGAGGCGGCCTTCATCCCCGACGTGATGCGCTTCCTCGACAACGTCATCAGCGACTTCATCGAGAAGGCGCCGGACTCCATGGCACGCGCCCGCTATTCGGCGATGCGCGAGCGCTCGGTCGGTCTCGGCGTCATGGGCTTCCACTCCTTCCTGCAGATGCAGGGCCTGCCGCTCGAAGGCGTCATGGCCAAGGTATGGAACAAGCGCATATTCAAGCACGTGCGCGAGCAGGCCGACCTCGCCTCGCGCCTGCTGGCCGACGAACGCGGCCCCTGCCCCGACGCCGAGGAGTTCGGCTTCAACGAGCGCTTCTCCAACAAGCTGGCGATCGCGCCGACGGCCTCGATCTCGATCATCTGTGGTGGCGCTTCGCCGGGCATCGAGCCCAACGCCGCCAACAGCTACACGCACAAGACGCTGTCGGGCTCCTTCAACGTGCGCAACAAGTACCTGGCGCAGCTCCTGGAGAGCTACGGGCGCAACGACGAGGAGACCTGGACGTCGATCACGGTCAACGAGGGGTCGGTCATGCACCTAGACTTCCTCTCCGACGAGGAGAAGGACGTCTTCAAGACCGCCTTCGAACTGGACCAGCGCTGGCTGATCGAGCACGCCGCCGACCGCGCGCCCTTCATCTGCCAGGCGCAGTCGCTGAACGTCTTCCTGCCCGCCGACGTGCACAAGCGCGATCTGCACCAGATCCACCTGATGGCGTGGAAGAAGGGCGTGAAGAGCCTCTACTACCTGCGCTCAAAGTCGATCCAGCGCGCCGAGTCTTCCGCCAGCGCGGCCCAGCATCACGACCGGCGCGTTCCGCTGGTCGGCAAGATCAACAGCGGCGAGCAGCCCCAGGACGAGGCAGCCGCCAAGACCGGAACTGACTACGAGGAGTGCCTCGCCTGCCAGTGATGACTACGGCATGGGGCCGGGCACGTTAGGACGACTGGTTCGTTTTCCTCGGATTTGCAGGCCGACCCGGCCTGCGGCCCCCCTGTCCCCGGGGGCGGTTAGCGCAGGGGACGAGAGGAGAGGAGAACCAAGATGGACGTTGAGATCCTCGTTGACGGTGAGGCCCGCGCCGTAGCGGCGAAGGCCCCGGGTGGGGCCAAGAAGAAGGCCGCGCCGAAGAAGAAGGCTGCCAAGAAGCCGGCGAAGAAGGCTGCCAAGAAGGCCGCCAAGAAGCCTGCGAAGAAGGCTGCCAAGAAGGCCGCCAAGAAGCCGGCCAAGAAGGCTGCCAAGAAGGCCGCCAAGAAGCCGGCCAAGAAGAAGGCCGCCAAGAAGGCCGCCAAGAAGCCGGCCAAGAAGAAGGCCAAGCGAGCTGCCAAGCCGCGGATTCCCGCGGCCGCTCCAGTCGCGGCCAAGCCGGTGATGGCCAAGCCCGTCGAGGCGAAGCCGGTCGGCAACGGCGGCGGGATGTAATCCCGTTCGACCAACTGGCAAGCAACCTAGAAGTACCGTTTCCGGTAGGACCGTAAGCCCGATGTCCCTTCTCCAGTCCAAGTCGGTCTACAAGCCCTTCGAATACCCCTGGGCCCATGATGCCTGGCTTATGCAGCAGCGCATCCATTGGCTCCCGGAGGAGGTGCCGCTGGCCGACGACGTCAAGGACTGGAAGCAGAAGCTGTCCGCCGAGGAGCGCAATCTGCTGACGCAGATCTTCCGCTTCTTCACGCAGTCGGACGTCGAGGTGAACAACTGCTACATGAAGCACTACGCCCGTGTGTTCCAGCCGACTGAGGTGCAGATGATGCTGGCGGCCTTCTCCAACATGGAGACGGTCCATATCGCGGCCTACTCTCACCTCCTGGATACCATTGGCATGCCGGAAGCGGAGTACTCGGCCTTCCTCCACTACAAGGAGATGAAGGACAAGTACGACTATATGCGGCAGTTCGGCGTGGAGACGAAGGAGGACATCGCCAAGACGCTTGCCGTCTTCGGTGCCTTCACCGAGGGGCTCCAGCTCTTCGCCTCTTTCGCGATCCTGCTGAACTTCCCGCGGTTCAACAAGATGAAGGGGATGGGGCAGATCGTCTCGTGGTCGGTCAGGGACGAGACGCTCCATACCCAATCGATCATCCGCCTGTTCAAGACCTTCGTGGCCGAGAACAGCGAGATCTGGACGCAGGAGCTGCAGCGCGAGCTCTACATCGCCTGCGAGACCATCGTGACGCACGAGGACGCCTTCATCGACCTGGCTTTCGAGCTGGGCGGGGTGGAGGGCCTCGATGCGGCACAGGTGAAGCGCTACATCCGCTACATCGCCGACCGCCGCCTCGGCCAGCTCGGCCTGCAGCCGCTCTATCGCACGGAGCGCAACCCGCTGCCCTGGCTCGACGCCATGCTGAACGGCGTGGAACACACCAATTTCTTCGAGAACCGCTCGACCGAATACTCCAAGGCTGCCACCCGCGGCACCTGGGAAGAGGCCTTCGAGTAGGCGGCTCGCATCCAGCCTAGGAGCGATGCTCTCCGTCGCGGTGTTCCCCGTCGCGACGGTGGCGCCGAGCGCTTCGCTCCCGCCACTCCACCGCGCCTAGCCCGGCCACCGCCAGCAGCACCAGGAGCAGCGTCCAGGCGAGCTGGGAGTTCCAGATGAGCGCGGGGTCCATGGCCGGGGTCCTCTTCTCGAAGCGCCGTCAGGCGCCGGTCCGTTGCTCCATCTGGGCGGCGACTGCGGCTTTCGCATGTCGAAGGCTTGGAAATCCCGCCACAAAGCCCACATAGCCACCCAGCCGATCGACAGCCGGCCGAGCCGCCGGGTCTGGCCGCAGGGTGGGGAGGGAGCGTGGACAAGGTACTTTCGGCGATCCGCCGGTTCCTGCAGCTCGAGGCTGCCTCGGGCCTGATCCTGATGGGCGCCGCGCTGGCGGCCCTCGTCATCGCCAACTCGCCGCTGGCCTGGCTCTACGACGGGCTGCTGTCGACGCGCCTGGCCATCACTGTCGACGGCGCCGGCCTGGACAAGCCGCTGCTGCTCTGGATCAACGACGGGCTGATGGCGATCTTCTTCCTGCTGGTCGGGCTGGAGATCAAGCGCGAGCTGGTCTCGGGCGAACTCAGCACCTGGAACAAAGCGGCGTTGCCGGCGATCGCCGCGGTCGGCGGCGTGGTCCTGCCGGCGCTGGTCTACCTCGCCGTCACCTGGAACACGCCGGAGTGGCGGGACGGCTGGGCCATTCCGGCCGCCACCGACATCGCCTTCGCGCTCGGCGTGCTGTCGCTGCTGGGCAGCCGCGTGCCCGCCGCGCTGAAGATCTTCCTGCTGGCGCTGGCGATCATCGACGACCTGGGCGCCATCGTCATCATCGCGCTCTTCTATACCGCCAACCTCTCGCTGCTGTCGCTGGGGCTGGCCGGCCTCGGCCTGGTGGCGCTGCTCGCCCTGCGCATCGCCGGCGTGCGCAGCCTCGCGCCCTACCTGCTGGTCGGCATTTTCCTCTGGATCTGCGTGCTGAAGTCGGGCGTGCATGCCACCCTGGCCGGCGTCGCCGTCGCCGCCTTCATCCCGGCCGACCGCCGGGGAGAGGAAAGCGAGGGGCCGCTGGAGCACCTGGAGCATGCGCTGCACCCCTGGGTGGCCTATGCCATCATGCCGCTCTTCGCCTTCGCCAACGCCGGCGTGTCGCTGGCCGGCATCTCCTTCGCCAGCCTGGCCGAGCCGCTGCCGCTCGGCATCGCGCTGGGCCTGATCCTCGGCAAGCAGGTCGGCGTCATGGCCTTCGCCTGGCTGGCGACCCGCCTGCGCCTGGCTGCCCTGCCTGACGGCGTCACCTGGCGCGCCTTCTATGGCGTCGCGCTGCTGACCGGCGTCGGCTTCACCATGAGCCTGTTCATCGGCACGCTGGCCTTCGCCGATCCGGCAGCCGGAGTCGGCGTGCGCGTCGGCGTGCTGCTGGGCTCGCTGGTGGCGGCACTGGCCGGCTGGGCCTGGCTCAGGTTTCTGCCTTCCGCTGGTGCCGCGTCGCTTCCGTCTCCTGCCCGCTGACCTCGCCGTTCGCCGACATCAGGATCGCCAGCCCCCGCGTCTTGCGGAAGTGCGCCAGCACGATCATCACCGCCACCATGATCGGCACCGACAGCACCATGCCGACCAGGCCCCAGAGCGTGCCGAAGACCACCAGCGAGACGATGATGACGAAAGGCGAAAGGTTCAGCGAGCGCCCCATCAGCGCCGGCTCCAGGAAGTTGTTCGACAGCACCTGCACCAGGCCGATGCAGAGCACGACGATCAGGAAGGGCGTGAAGCCGTCGAACTGCAGCAGCGCGAAGAGCGCCGGCCCGGCCAGCGAGATGATCCAACCGATGGTCGGGATGAAGTTGAACAGGAAGATCAGCGCCGCCCAGAAGCCGGCGAACTCCACACCGACGATCTGCAGCACGGCGAAGGCGTAGACCGCCAGCACGAGCGAGAGCAGCAGCTTGATGCGGATATAGGTCTGCAGGTCGTTGCCGATCTTGGCCAGCACGGCGCGCGCCTCGGCCTCCTTGGCAGGCTCGCGGAACAGCGCCGCCAGCTTGCGGTTGAAGCCGCCCTGCTCCAGCAGCAGGAAGAGGACGTAGATCAGCACCAGGCCGGCGTTGCTGGCGAGCGAGGCCAGCGCGCCCGCCGTGCTGCGCGCCAGGGCCTGCAGGTCGAAACGGCCGACCAGTTCGTTGAGGCCGGGCGGCTGCTCCAGTCCGAAGCCGCGGCCGACGTCCTGCAGCAGTGCATCGAACCGTGCCTCGTAGGCAGGCAGCGCGGCGGCGATCGCGGTAAGATTGCTGGCCAGCATGTCGGCGATCAGCCAGGCGAGGCCGGCGGCGGTGACCAGCGCCGCCGGCAGGCAGAGGCCCCGGGGCAGGGTCACCAGCGGCAGGCGCCGGAAGCTGGCTGCCAGCACGTTGATCAGGAACCAGACCGCGATAGAGACCACCAGCGGCAGCAGGATCGCCTGCCCCACCACCATGGCATAGATGACCAGGGCGGCGACGCCGGCCACCAGGGCGAAGTTGCGAAGCTTGGGCACCCATCCACCTCCCGGTGCCGCAAGTGTGCCGTGCCGTCACGCCCTCGGCCAGCGCGGCGCACCGGCGGTAGCGGCGGCTGACCCCCGGCCGCGGCCTATCGGCATCGCAGCCTTTCCGCGCGGCGGGCTTGGCCTTCGCCCACGCGGTTGCCTATAGTGAAGGTCAATCTCACTGACCCAAACCCTTGCCCACCGAAAGGATTCCCCACATGGGACAGTTCGGCGTCGGCCAGCCCGTGCGACGACTGGAGGATCACCGCCTCCTGACCGGCCAGGGCCGCTATACCGACGACATCGCCTTGCCGGGCCAAGCCTATGGCTATGTCCTGCGCAGCCCCATCGCCCATGCCACCATCACCCGCCTGGACGTGGCGGCCGCGAAGGCCGCACCCGGCGTGCTTGGCGTCTATACCGCGGCGGACCTCAAGGCCGGCGGCGTCGGCACCATCAAGTGCATCGCCCCGCAGAAGGGCAAGAACGGCAGCGGCACCGTCAATCCCCCGTGGGAGGTGCTGGCCTCGGATCGGGTGCGCCACGTCGGCAACCCGGTCGCCTTCGTCGTGGCCGAAACCCTGGCACAGGCGCGCGACGCCGCCGAGTTGATCGAAGTCGACTACGACGCCCTGCCGGCGGTGGTCGAGACCGCCGCCGCGGTGGCGCCGGACGCGCCGCTGGTGCACGCCGAGGCGCCGGGCAACCTCGCCTTGCACTATGCGCTGGGCGACGAGGCCGGGGCCGAGGCGGCACTCGGCGGCGCAGCCAAGGTCGCGCGCATCGAGGTCATCAACAATCGCCTGGTGGTCAATTCGATGGAGCCGCGCGGCATCATCGCCGAGTACGACCAGGCGGCCGGGCGCTTCACCATGACCAGCGGCAACCAGGGCATCTTCCGCCTGAAGGGCCAGGTCGCGGCGATCCTGGGCGTGAAGGAGGAGCAGATTCACCTGGTCTGCCCAGACGTCGGCGGCGGCTTCGGCATGAAGATCTTCCTCTATCCCGAGTATGTCTGCGCGCTGTTCGCGGCGCGCGACACGGGGCGGCCGGTACGCTGGATCAGCGACCGGCAAGAGGCCTTCCTGTCCGATACCCAGGGGCGGGACCATGTCACCACCGCCAGCCTGGCGATGGACGCCGAGGGCCGCTTCCTCGGCCTGCGCGTCGACGTGATCGCGGCGATGGGCGCCTACCTCTCCAATTTCGCGCCCTACATTCCCACCGGCTCGATGGCGGCCATGTTCTCGGGCCTCTACCGCATCCCGGCGGTCTACAGCGAGGTGCGCTGCGTCTTCACCAACACCGTGCCGGTCGATGCCTACCGCGGCGCCGGCCGGCCCGAAGCAGCCTATCTGGTGGAGCGCCTGGTGGACGAGGCGGCGCGCGTCACGGGCCTGTCGCAGCTTGAGATCCGCCAGCGCAACTTCGTGCGCCCGGCCGACATGCCCTATGACACCAGGCTCGGCCGCATCTACGATTCCGGCGACTTCGGCCGCGTGCTGGCCGAGGCGGCCAAGCGCGCCGACTGGCCGGGCGTCGAGGCCCGGCGCAAGGCGGCCGCGGCGAGGGGCCGGCTGCTCGGCATCGGCGTCGGCTGCTACATCGAGGCCTGCTCGGGCATCGGCGAGGAGACGGCGGTGGTGCGGGTCGACGAGGATGGCGGCGTGACCCTGATCATCGGCACCCAGACCAACGGCCAGGGGCACCTGACGGCCTATGCCCAGATGCTGAACGAGAAGCTGGGCGTCGATGTCGAGAAGGTGCGGATGATCCAGGGCGACAGCGACATCGTGATGAAGGGGGGCGGCACCGGCGGCTCGCGCTCGCTGCTGATGGGCGGCGTCGCCATCAACCGCGCCAGCGACCGCATCGTCGAGCGGGTGAAGCAGATCGCCGCGCAGCTGTTCGAGACCGCGGTGGCCGACGTGGAGTTCAAGGAGGGCGTAGCCAGCGTCGTCGGCACCGACCGGCGGATGACGCTGGGCCAGCTCGCCCAGGCCGCCAAGGCCGGCACGCTGCCGCCGGAACTCGGCGGCGAGCTGACCGAGAGCGGCGAGTACAAGGCCGAGGCCCTGACCTATCCCAACGGCGCGCATCTCTGCGAGCTGGAGGTCGATCCCGACACCGGCAGCGTGGCGCTGACGCGCTATACCGTGGTCGACGACTTCGGCACGGTGATGAATCCGCTGATGGCGGCCGGCCAGGTCTTCGGCGGCGCGGCGCAGGGCCTGGGCCAGGCGCTGCTGGAGCAGACGCTCTATAACGAGGACGGCCAGCTGGTGACCGGCTCCTTCATGGACTACTGCATGCCGCGCGCCGACGACATGCCCGACATCGAGGTGACCTTCCTGCAGGACATGCCCTGCAAGACCAACCCGCTGGGTGTGAAGGGTTCCGGCGAGGCCGGGGCGATCGGCGCGCCGCCGGCGATCATGAACGCGCTGATGGATGCCTTGAGGCCGCTCGGCGTCGCCCGGCTCGACATGCCGGCGACGCCCGAGAAGCTCTGGCGCGCGATCCGCGAGGCCCGCGCGTGAGCACGGCCCGCGAGCCCGGCGGCAGCGCCGACGACCAGGACCTGCTGGCGGTGCTGACGCTGATCGCCGAGCGCGCCGGCAAGATCGTGCTGAAGCACTACGTCGCGCTGGAAACCGAGGTGCGCACCAAGGACGACGCCTCGCCCGTCACCGACGCCGACGAGGAGACCGAGGACTTCCTGCTGGAGGCGCTGGCGACCCTCACCCCCGACATCCCCGTGGTGTCGGAGGAAGCGGCCTCGGCCAACGGGCTGCCGGTCAGCGCGGCGCCGCGCTTCTGGCTCGTCGACCCGCTGGACGGCACCAAGGAGTTCCTGTCGAAGAACGGCGAGTTCACGGTGAACGTCGCGCTGGTCGAGGGCGGGCGACCGGTCGCCGGGGTGGTGCATGCCCCGGCGCTGGCCATGACCTGGGCCGGCGCCGGCCCGGGCAGCGCGCGCTTCTCGCAGACCGACCAGCCGGCCATGGGCATCGCCACGCGCGCCATGCCGGCCGAGGGCGCGACGGTGGTGGCCAGCCGCCGCCACGGCGACAATGCCGACCTGGAGCGATTCCTCGCCGGCTACAAGGTCGCGGCGATGAAGAACGCCGGCTCCTCCCTGAAGTTCTGCCTGCTGGCCAGCGGCCAGGCCGACCTCTATCCGCGCTTCGGCCGCACCATGGAGTGGGACACGGCGGCCGGCCACGCCGTGCTGCTGGCGGCGGGCGGCCGGGTCGAGACAGTCGAGGGCGCGCCGCTCGGCTACGGCAAGCCGGGCTTCGAGAACCCCTACTTCATCGCCTACGGACGCTAGAGGTCGGCGCTAGAACCCCAGCTGCTCGCCGATTTCCTTCGCCAGCGCCTGCATCTCCTGCGCGGCGGCGCCTCTGGGCGCCAACTCGCCGACTGCCTTGCCCTCGCTCAAGGCCGCGGCGAAGGCGGCGCGGTTGCCGAGTCGCGTGGTGGCGATCGGCACCTGGAAGCTGGCCAGCAGCGCGGCGATCTCGTCCGCCAGCTTGCCGCGCGGCGGCATGCGGTTCAGCACCAGCAGGAGCGGGCGCTTGGCCTGCGCCGCGATCACCAGGGTCGGACGCGTGGCCCAGAGGTCCATGGGCGAGGGCTGCACCGGCACCACCACCAGGTCGGCGGCGGCGATGGCCTGCTGCGGCGCGGTCTGGGTGTGCGGCGGCGAATCGACCAGCACCAGGTCGTGCGCCCGCTTCAGGCGCGCCGCCTCGCGCCCGATGTCGAGGCCCTCACCGCTCAGCACGGACAGGTCATCGCCGACGTTGGCCTCGCGCTGGCGCGCCCAGAGCGAGAGCGAGCCCTGCGGGTCGGCATCCAGCGCGGCCACCGCCAGGCCCTGGCGGCGGAAGGCCACGGCCAGATGCGCCAGCAGCGTGGTCTTGCCGGCGCCGCCCTTCTGCTGCGCCACGGTGACGACCTTGCCTGCCATCGCTCTCTCCCCGCCTGCCGCCTGGAGCCCCACGCATTGTGCAGGTGCAGCATGATCGGCTCAAGCGAAGGCTGGCGCCGGCCGGCCGCCTCTGCCAGAAAGCCGCCGCGATGGACGAGAGCGAGATCCGGCGGGCGGCGGAACTGCTGCGGGCAGGCGACTTGGTCGCCTTCCCGACCGAGACGGTCTATGGCCTGGGCGCCGATGCCACCAACGACACTGCGGTCGCCCGCATCTTCGCCGCCAAGGGGCGGCCGAGCTTCAACCCCCTGATCACGCACTACGCCGAGCGGGCCGCCGCGCAGCGGCAGGTGCGCTTCACCCCGCTGGCCGAGCGCCTGGCGGAGCGCTTCTGGCCGGGCTCGTTGACCCTGGTGCTGCCGCGCCGGAGGGACAGCGAGGTCTCGCTGCTCTGCTCGGCCGGCCTCGACAGCCTCGGCGTGCGGGTGCCGCGCCATCCCCTGGCCCTCGCCCTGCTGCGCGCGCTGGACCGGCCGCTGGCGGGACCCAGCGCCAATCCCTCGGGCCGCGTCAGCCCGACCACGGCCGAGCATGTGCGCGAGGGCCTGGGGGACAGGGTGGCCCTGGTGCTGGACGGCGGCCCCTGCCCCGTCGGGCTGGAATCGACCGTACTGGACCTGACCGGCGAGCGCCCGCTGCTGCTGCGCCCCGGCGCCGTCACGCGCGCCGAGCTGGAGGCGATCGCCGGCCCGCTGGGTGCGCCGGGCGAAGGCCCGCTGAAGTCGCCCGGCCTGCTCGCCAGCCACTACGCGCCAAGCCTGCCGATCCGTCTGGAGGCGAGCGATGTGGCCACCGACGAAGCACTGCTCGCCTTCGGCCCAAACCCGCCACCGGGCGCTGCCCGGACGCTGAACCTCAGCCCCGCCGGCGACCTGGTCGAGGCGGCGGCGCATCTCTTCGCCTACCTGCGGGCGCTGGACCGCCCCGGCCTCAAGGGCATCGCCGTAATGCCGATTCCGACCGCAGGGCTGGGCGAGGCAATCAACGACCGCCTGCGCCGCGCCGCCGCGCCCCGTGGCCAGGCCCTGCCCATCGCCGGCCAGCCGTCCTAGAGTGCCGCCATGCCGCTCGACAACGACGATCCGCTGATCCGCCGCCTCGACGAAGTCCTCGGCGAGGGCCGCGTCACCACCGATCCCGACCGCCTCTCGCCGCTGCTGCACGACGAGCGCGGGCGCTATGTCGGCAAGGCGCGCTGCCTGGTGCAGCCGCGCAGCACGGCCGAAGTGGCGACGACGGTGCGCCTCTGCGCCGAGGCCGGGGTGCCGATGGTGCCGCAAGGCGGCAACACCGGCCTCTGCGCCGGCGCCACACCCTTCGAGCGCGGCGACGAGGTGCTGGTCAGCCTGACGCGGATGAACCGCCTGCGCGCGCTGGAGCCCGACAACTTCACCCTCACGGCCGAAGCCGGCATGACGCTGCAGGCGGTGCAGCAGGCCGCCGCCGGCGTCGATCGCCTCTTCCCCTTGAGCCTCGGCGCCGAGGGCACCTGCCAGATCGGCGGCAACATCTCGACCAACGCCGGCGGCATCCACGTGCTGCGCTACGGCAACATGCGCGACCTGGTGCTGGGCATCGAGGCGGTG
>JAKOWB010000435.1 GCA_029781795.1 Pseudomonadota bacterium
ACGATCTTGCGCACGACCTTGGGCGCCAGCTCGCCCTGGGCGTTTTTCTCGATCCGCATCAGGTACAGGTCCTGGATCGGATGCTGGTTGGTGTTGAGGGCGAACTTGCCGCGCAGCGAGCTGAAGTCGGCCTTGCGCATGGCGGCGCGGAAATCGGCGCTCTTGTTCAGATCACCCCCCACGGCCTTCAGGCCCGAGGCAATCCACTGCGCCGTGTCGTAGGCCTGCATGGCGTAGTCGGTGGGGATGCGCCCGTACGCAGCCTTGAAGTCCTGCACGAATTTCTTGGAGTTGGCCGAGTCGAACGCCACCGACCAGATGCCCGTGGTGTAGAAACCTTCGGCGGCGTTGCCCGTGGCCGCCAGCATGCGCGCGTCCATGGAGAAGCCCGGCATCAGCATCGGAATGGTCTTGCCCAGGCCGGCGTTGCCGTACTGCTTAGCAAAGTTGATGCCGGCGCCGCCCGGGTGGAACTGGTAGATGGCGTCGGGCGCGAGCGAGCGGATGCGCGCGATCTCGACCGAGAAGTCGGACTGGTCGAGCTTGGTGTAGATCTCGGCCAGCACCTCTCCCTTGTACGTTTGCTTGAAGCCGGCCAGCGCGTCGCGCCCGGCCTGGTAGTTGGGCGCCAGGATCACCATGCGCTTGAAGCCCAGCTCGTTGGCCGCCACGCCGCCGGCGGTGTGGAAGGCATCGTTTTGGTAAGAGGCGACGAAGTAGTTGGGGTTGCACTTCTCGCCGGCAAACACCGAGGGGCCAGGGTTGGCGCTGACGTAGAGGTCGCCGGCCTTGAGCACGTCGGGCACCACGGCGGCCAGCACGTTGGAAAAGTTGACGCCGGTAAACAGCTTGATGCCCGACTGCACCATGCGGTCGGCCGCTTGCTTGGCGTTAGCGGGCTTGAGGCCGTCGTCCTCCACCACCAGCTCGACCGGTACGCCGCCGAGCTTGCCGCCGCCCTGCTTGAGGGCCAGCGAAAAGCCGTCGCGCAGGTCCTCGCCGATGTAGCCGGCGGGGGTGGACAAGGTGGTGATGAAGCCGATCTTGACCGGATCGGCCGCCAGGGCGGTGCCGGCGAGCAGGCTGGACAAGGCGAACAGGGAGAGTTGCTTGAGCATGGGGATACTCCGGTTGGAAAGGGGTGGCAAATGGGGTTCGTGCGGAAGGCTCAGTCGGCCTTCAGGTTGAGGGCTTTGACCACGCCGCTGAACAGGCGCTTTTCGGCCTGCACGCGCGCGGTGTAGTCGGCGATCGACAGGGGCTCGGCCTCTGCACCGGCTTCGAGGAAGCGGCGCTGGATGTCCGGGCGCCGCAAGACCTTGTTGAGTTCGGTGTGGAACCGCTCGATCGCGTCCGCGCGCAGGCCGGCAGGCGCGTAGATGCCGAACAGGCTGTCGGCAAACACGCCGTCGATGCCGGCTTCGACGAAAGTGCGGATCTCGGGCGCCACGGCCGCGCGCTGGCGGCTGGCCACCGCGAGCACCTTCAGCTTGCCCGCTTGAACCATGGGGAACAGGGTCGCGGGACCAAAGGCGAAGTCGATCTGGCCCGCCATCAAATCCTGCATCGCGGGCGCAACGCCTCGGTAGGGCACGTGGGCGGCCGTGATGCCGCTGGCCTGCTTCAGCAGTTCACCGGCCAAGTGGGGGGTGGTGCCGTTGCCGGCGGAGCCGTAGCTGAGCTTGTCGGGGTTCTTCTTGGCATGCGCGATGAAGGCATCGAGCGTGTCCACCCCCAGGGAAGCGCGTACGAAGAGGAACAACTGGCTGTTGGCCAGTTGCGCCGCCGGCCGCAGGTCGCGCTGCGGATCGAACGGCATCTTCGAGAACATCGACGGGTTGACCGACTCGAGGGTCGAGGGAACGAGCAGGAAGGTGTGCCCGTCGTTGCCGTTGTGCACGACCTCGGCGCCGGCCACGTTGCCGCCGGCGCCGCTGCGGTTGTCGACCAGCACCGGCTGGCCCAAGGCTTGGGCCAGGTGCGGCTGGACGGCGCGTGCCAGCACGTCGGCCAAGCCCCCGGGCGCCAGGCCGACGACCAGCCGCACCGGCTTGCCTGGCCAAGGCCCGGGCTGCGCCAGGGCATGGCGGGCGGTCAACAGGCTGGCCAGCGCCATGAGGCAGGCGGCCAGGCAGTGTCTGCGGCCGGCGGTGCCGGCACGGCGTGGCGATGCGCGGGTCACCGTTCAGGCCTTGCGCGGCTCGCGCGTGCG
>JAKOWB010000436.1 GCA_029781795.1 Pseudomonadota bacterium
CGACACCATCTATGCGCACCAGGACCGCGAGGACGACCTGCTGGTCGGCGTCAAGTCCACGGCCCTGAAGTTCGGCCGCGCCACGCGGGCCTGGATCGGCGGCTTCGCCCTGCTGGCAGCCGCGCTCTGGGCGCTGGCCGGCTGGCTGCATCAGGTCGCCTGGCCCTGGTACGCCGGCGTCGCCCTGGCGGCGCTGCACCACGGCTGGCAGATCGCCACGCTCGACATCGACGATCCGCAGGGCTGCAAGCGGCGCTTCCAGTCCAACCGCTGGACCGGGCTGCTGCTGGTGCTCGGCGCCCTCGCCGCCGCCGCCTGGATGCGCTCCGCCTGATGGCCGCCGCCGACTGGGGCGCGCGGCGCGATCCCGCCGCCTTCATCCGCGCCAACACCACGCTGGAGTGCACGGTCCTGGTGCCCGAGCTCAGGCTGCACCAGGCCTCGACCCTGGTGCCGCTGTGGGAAGCCAGCGAGGCCGAGCTGCAGCGCCAGGGCGTGCCGCCGCCCTACTGGGCCTTCGCCTGGGCCGGCGGGCAGGCGCTGGCGCGCTACCTGCTGGACAATCCGGGCCTGGTCGCCGGCAAGCGCCTGCTCGACTTCGGTGCCGGCAGCGGCCTGCAGGGGCTGGCGGCGAAGCTGGCCGGCGCCGCGCAGGTGCTGGCGGTCGACATCGACCCCATCGCCTGCGCCGCCATTCGCCTCAACGCCGCCGCCAACGGCCTGGCGATCGAGGTCAGCGCCGAGGACTGGATCGGCCGCGACAATCCCGGCTGGGACGTCATCCTGGCCGGCGACGTCTGCTACGAGAAGCCGATGGCCGGGCGCGTCGAGGCCTGGCTGCGGCGCCTGGCGGGCGAGGGAACCCTGGTGCTGGTCGGCGATCCCGGCCGCACCTACTTCCCGCGCCAGGGCATGGAGCGCCTCACCGGCTACGCGGTGAAGACCACCCGCGAGATCGAGGACACGGACCTGCGCAACGCCGTGGTCTGGCGCCTGCTGCCCGGCTGAGGCAGTCTCGCCTGCGCCATGCCCACCGCCTTCGACCACCTGCAGTCCCCGGCGCTGACCCTCAGGCGCCTCCGCCTCGCCGACGCGCCGGCGATCTTCGAGCGCTATGCCCGCGACCCGGCGGTGACCCGCTACATCTCCTGGCCGCCGCACCGCAGCCTGGCCGACACCACCGACTTCCTGGAGCGCGTCGGCCGCGCCGCGGCCAAGGGCCGGGGCCATGCCTATGCCATCCTGCCGGCCGGCGAGA
>JAKOWB010000006.1 GCA_029781795.1 Pseudomonadota bacterium
CAACTGCCCGCGGGGCGCGGGCACGGCCATGAGGAGATCGGGGCGCTGGCGGCCGCTGTCGAGCGCGCCAAGCAGCGGCGGATGACCGCTGAGGCCGCGGACCGATCGGCAGCCGAGCGAGTCTCCGTTCTGGGCGCCGAGCGCGCCCAGGTGACCCGGCGGCTGGACGGGCAGCCCGACCTTGCCTCGGTACTGGCCCGCCTGGATCAGTTCGACGAGCGTTCCGCAGCGCTGGCCATCGCGAAGGCGGCCGAGCGTGAGGCGGCGAAGGAGTTCGCCGACCTGGAGCGCAGCGATGCCACGTCAGCCGCACTGGATGGCGAGCGCACCGCCCAACAGGCACATGCTGCGGCCGTCGCGCTGCACCAGGCGCGCCGGAACGAGTTGGAGGCCAGCGAGGCCGCCTTGGCCGGCGTACCCCCGAAGGCTCAGCTGGCCGAGGAGTTGGAGGTGGCCACCCGCCTGGCCTCGGAGTTCGGGTCGGCCCGGGCCGCGGCGAAAGACGCTGAGTCGGTGCTGCGCGAGGCGCGCAAGGTGGCGGAGGCATGCCGCCTGCGTGACCAGGAGGCCCGTCAGCACCTCAGCGACATCCGTGATGAGGTCGCCGCGCTGGGCCCGCCCAAACCGGGTGCCCGCTTGGCTGCGGCCTGGCGCGCGATGGTCGAGTGGGCGGAGCAGACGTCCGCAGAACTGAACGGTCGGCTCACGACCCTGCGCGCTGCTGGCGAGAAGTCTGCGGAGGAGCATGCCGCCGCGCTGCGGGGGCTGCGTGAACGAGCCGCCGCGGTGGTGGCGGAGTCCTCGGTCGAGGCGGCGGAGTCGGTTGCCCGCCTGCAGTCCGTGCTCGCGGCAGCTCGAGCATCCGCCGACCGCGACGCCGATCACCTTGCCAAGGAACTCGCCCGCATCGAGAAGGCTCACGGGAAGATCGACGCCCTGCGCGCCGCCGCCGCAGTCGCCAAGCTGCTGGGCGACGTGTTGCAGGCCAACCGCTTCGAGTCCTGGTTGCTGGCCGAGGCGCTGGGCGACCTGGTGGCGCGAGCCACCGTCCGGCTGCACGAACTCACCGGCGGGCAGTACTCGATCGTCGCCGACGACCGGGCGTTCCGCATCGTCGACCACCGCAACGCCGACGAGGAGCG
>JAKOWB010000010.1 GCA_029781795.1 Pseudomonadota bacterium
CTCCGACACCAACGACCCGGTCGACTTCGCGGACTTCGCGAGCCGCAACGAGGACCGCATCGCGCCGGAGACGGTTCGGATGCTCGAACCGACCGACTTGGTGCAGCTGCCCAAGGGCGAGGCCTTCGCGCTGATCCACGGCGGCCAGCTGCAAAAGATCCGCATGCCGTTGCCCTCGGCGGCGAGCGATCCGCTGAGGCCGGCGAGCCTGGCGGCGATCGGGAAGACGCTGAGAGAGCGGCTCGACGGACCGTGGAATCGGCCGGAAGCGGGCGCCGAGGCGGAGGAGCGGCGTGTCGTCTAGGAACGCGGCGTTTCACGATGGGGCGCTGGCAGGCGTGCTGCTGAGCCCGTTGAAGCTGGCCTTCTCGCTGGCGCTGGGGCTGGCCGCGCTCCTGCTGTGCGCCTGGATCCTCGACTGGACGTTCGCGTTCAAGGTCTGGCCGCAGGGGATCGAGCGCCTGCGCGAACTGCTCGCGCACGACTTGGAGCACGGCGTCGCGCTTGCCGCCCGGCAAGGTGCCGGCGCCGGCGCCATCACCGGGCCGGCCAACGCGCTGTACTCCATGGTGTTCGAAGCGACCGGCATCCACGACATGGGCACGCAGTTCGCCAAGGGGGCGGCTCTGTCGATCCCTGACACGGTCATGCGGCGCAGCTACGTGTCGCACCGGGAGAGCATCGAGGCGGCGATGGTCGGCACCCAACTGCTCGGCGTGCGCGCGGCGACCATGGCGCGGTTCGCGCCGCTGCTCCTGCTCCTCTATGCCGTCGGCGCCGCCGACGGCTTCACCCAGCGGGCGATCCGCCGGGCCTGCGGTGGACGCGAGTCGGCCGGCCTGTACCCCCGGGCGAAGTACCTGCAGGTGGCGGTGCTGGGGCTGGGCGGCGTCTGCCTACTGCTTTGGCCCGGGCCGGTGCAGTGGGAGCTGTGCGTGCCGCTCGGCGCGGTCCTTTTGGGCGGGCTGGCCAGCGTGCAGTGGGCGTACTACAAGAAGCACATGTAGGTCCGGCGCCTGGCCAATCGGAGGCTGCGGCGGCTCTCGATGAAGCAGGCTTTCGTAGCGATTTCACTACTGGTAAAATTCGAAGCCTGAGGAAGACGGTAGCGGTCGGCACTGCCGGTT
>JAKOWB010000019.1 GCA_029781795.1 Pseudomonadota bacterium
CCAGGCGCTGGTCGCGCGCTACGCCGACTACGTCCGCAAGATCCTTGCCCTGACCGGCGTGCCGAAGGCGGACATCGAAAACCAGACCGCGCTGGTGCTCGACCTGGAGCGCAGGATCGCGCAGGCCGCCCGGCCGCTGTCGGAACTGCGCGATCCGCGCAACAACTTCGCGCCGGTGCCAACCTCCGGACTCGGCAAGCAGTACCGCAACCTGCAGCTCGATGCCTTCCTCAAGGCGCAGGGCGTCAGCGACGACACCGTGTCGCTGGCCAATCCGGCGATGTTCGACCAGATCGACAAGCTGGTCGCCTCGCAGCGCCCCGCCCAGTGGCAGGCTTACCTGCGCTTCCGGGTCGGCGACGCGATGGCGCCGTACCTGTCGCAGCCCTGGCGCAGCGCGACGTTCGATTTCCGCGGCAAGGTGCTGCACGGCCAGACCGCGCCGGCGCCGCGCTGGCAGCAGGTGCTCGACGCCATCAACCTCGCTGCCGGCCCGATGCTGGGCCGCGAATACGCCGCCGCCCACCTGACCGACGACAGCCGCCGCCAGGCCGAGAAGATCGCGCTGCAGGTTCGCGACGCGCTCAAGCAGGCCGTCGCCGGCGGCCACCGCATGAGCGACGCCGCCAAGGCCGAGGCGACCAGGAAGCTGGAGCGCCTGCGGATCGAAATCGGCGCCCCCGCCTACGACATCGACTACACCATCCAGCCGATGGGCCGCGGCAGTTTCGGCAGCAACATGCTGATCGCCTCGACCTGGCGTCACGCCCAGGAAATGCGCCGGATCGGCAGGAAGAACGCGGCCCGCCGCTGGGACGTGCTGCCGCAGCAGCCGGCGCTGGCCTACGACCTCGCCCAGAACCGCCTGATCGTCACCGCCGCGATGCTGCAGATGCCGGTGCTCGACCCGGCCATGCCGGAAGGCAACCGCTACGGCGCCTTCGGCGCGCTGGTCGGCCACGAGCTCAGCCACGCCATCGACGACCGCGGCCACCACGTCGATGCCGACGGCAACGTGCGCGACTGGTGGAGCGCCAGCGACGTGAGCGCATGGGACGCGCTCAGCGCCAGAGTTGCGTCGCTGTACGGCGG
>JAKOWB010000032.1 GCA_029781795.1 Pseudomonadota bacterium
GCCGCGCGCTTCACCGGGAAGCGGCGGCCCTCGGGGCAGCGGGCATCGAGCTATGAGAGCTGGATGCCTTTGGGAGACACCGATGGACTGCCTAGCCAATCACCGGGGCCGCAATCCAGGAACGCCAACAAGAGACCTCTATTGCCGCGAGCCGCTCTTCGCCCGCTCGGCGAGTTCGCGCAGCGGCCGGTCCTCCGGCCGTACCTGCATCTCGATGTCCTCGATCAGGCTCGGACCGAAGGTGAGCCACTCTCTCGACAGTTGCCAGAAACCCGGTGGAAAGGCCGTGATCCGATGCCGGCCCGTGGCATCGACGATGCGCCAGGTCTCCGGCGGCGGTGCATGGCCCACGCCGAGCGTCGAGCGCATGGCCGGCTTCTCGCGCGCCTCCGGCGGTATGGCCACCGGCCCCAGCAGCGTCAGCGTGCCCCGCCAGGCTTCGGAGGCGACGGGGAAGTAGACCCAGAACAGCGTAGGCCTGGCGGCCAGCGCCTCCAGGTCCGCCGGCCGTTCGTCGAACAGGCCCTCGATCACCCGGATCAGGTCGCGGTAGAACTTGTCGTCGAAGCGGTGCGTGTACTGCGCATAGCCCAGGCCCCGGGCGGTCTTGAACTCCAGCAGGTCGCCGATCTTCGGCCGCAGGCGGCGCTTGATCTTCGACCTCTTCTCCATCCTAGCTGCTCTCTTTCAAAGGAGGCGTCCTATGGCCGCCATGGGCTTTCCAGCATGGTGGCCAGCGGCTGAAAAAGTAGTCGCTCGCACGGGCAGCCGCTGAGACTCCTTGGGGCAGGTCATCGCCGTCCAGACCCCAGCGCTCATGTCGTCGAGCCGCTCTTCGCCCGCTCGGCGAGTTCGCGCAGCGGCCGGTCCTCCGGCCGCACCTGCATCTCGATGTCCTCGATCAGGCTCGGACCAAAGGTAAGCCGCTCGTCCGACAGTTGCCAGAAGCCCGGTGGAAAGGCCGTGATCCGGTGCCGTCCCGTGGCATCGACGATGTCCCAGGTCTCCGGCGGCGGCGCATGGCCCTCGCCGAGCGTCGAGCGCATCGCCGGCTTCTCGCGCGCCTCCGGCGGTATGGCCACCGGCCCCAGCAGCGTCAGCGTGCCCCGCCAGGCTTCGGAGGCGACGGGGAAGTAGACCCAGAACAGTGTCGGCCTGGCCGCCAGCGCCTCGAGGTCCGCCGGCCGTTCGTCGAACAGGCCCTCGATCACCCGGATCAGGTCGCGGTAGAACTTGTCGTCGAAGCGGTGCGTGTACTGTGCGTAGCCCAGCCCCTTGCCGGTCTTGAACTCCAGCAGGTCGCCGAGCTTCGGACGCAGGCGACGCTTCGGCTTGGATCCGTCCTTTGTCGGCATCACTCAATTCCTGGATAGTTGATCGACCGCAGGAGGTCGCGCCCCACACGTAATAGTTCAGCATAGCGCGGATTGCGGAGGCCGATCGAGAAAATGCGATTGGCCAGGGTGCCGCCAAAGCGACCGAGCCCGTGATGCTCAATCAGTACCTGCTCGATGCCGCGTGCCTCGGACCAAGTCAAGTCCCCCAACTCCTCGAGTCTTTCAACATTGTATCCCCTGATACGCGCCCAGTAGTAGCGACGCAGCGGAAAGTTCCGCGTTGCGCCGACGTACTCCACCTTGCCCGTCTTCTTGTTGACCGAGCGATAGACCGTCGCATTGCGCGGCTCCTCGTCCGGATCGGGCATCCCGGCCGCCGCCACCGCGCTTGGGGCGTCGGGCGCTCGTTGCGTCTTCGGCGGCTCGCCCTGCAGGACGAAGTCTTCGATGCGCCAGCGGCCATCGGTGTGGCGAACGGCGAAAAACAGGCCGTCGGGCGTCTCGATGACCCGTTGCCTTGGCTCGGGTGTCGCTACGAGCGAGCCGACGACCTGGCGCGCATCGTCGGCCCAGACGACGCCGCGCCCGCTTGCCTCCGCATAGGCCGGCGAGCGCTCCAGCAGGGCCAGCTCCGCAAGGGTCATCTGGCCGCCTGCCGTCTGGATTTCCTGGAAGGCCTGGGACAGGCCGGCCACGGCCTGCCGCTGCCGGGCAGCGTCACTGGCTCCAGCCGGCTGAAGGGCGGCGTAGTCCGCTGCGAGCTGTGTCAGGTCGAGATCGGCGCCGGCGCCGCGCAGCGCGGCGAGCTCGCCAATGACGGCATCGGCCTCAGTCGCGGTCATGCCGCTGCGCGCCAGCAGGTCCGCGGCGGCCCGCAGTCCAGGGTCGGCGTGCAGCGCCTGGGGTGGAACGATGGCGATGGGCTCTGTCTTGCGCAGGTCCCAGGGTTCGATCAGGGCGGACTTACCTTGCGCCGGGGGCAGGCCTTGGATGGCGCGGGCAAGGCCGTCGTTCTCGGGTGTGCCGACACCGGGCAGCAGTGGCCGTGTCGGCGGGAAGGGAATGGTCTGTGCCAACTGCAAGGGCACGGGATCGGCATCGCTCACGATCTGGCCGCTGTCGGCAAGCTGGACGGGGCCGGGTGCGCCGACCGGCTGCCAGTTCGCCCCGGCAGCCGCGTAGGCGGCGCCCAGGCGGTTGTCCGTCAGCGCGGTAAGGGTCGCGCCAAGGCGCGTGTCGCCGGACAACATGCGCTCCAGCGTCGCCTGGCCGGCGGCGCGCTGCTCGGCCGGCAGGCCCAGCAGGCCCTGGCGCAGCAGGTCGACCCGCGCCTTGGCCGCGCCAGGTCCGTCCGGGATCGCCAGCCAGCCCTCGGCCAGTGCGCTCGCCTGCTCGCCGCTCCAGGGGCTGCGCTCGCCCTCGGGGATGCCGGCCTGGCCCTGTGCCTCCCACAGGATCGCCGCCTGTTCGGCCGGGTCCTGGGTCTGCTCATAGGCCGCGCGGGCCCCCGGCGCCCAGGCCAGGCCATAGCCCGCCGGGTCGCGCCGCCGCTCCGCCGCGTCCTCCGCCTCCACCTGCGCCAGCAGTGTATGGTCGCCGGCATAGCCGTCCTTGGCCGCGGCGATCTCCTCCTGGCTCCGGCCCCGCACCAGGGCATAGGCCGGCGCCTTGGCTTGGCTCACCTGGTACGCCTGCCAGCGGCCCTCGCCCTCACGCGGACCGTAGAGCTCCAGGAACTGCTCCTGCGCATAGGCCGGCCCCGCCTCGCCCCGCCTCGCCGCGGTGAAGGCCCCCGCCAGGCCCTGCGAGAAGGCCGCCCGGCCCCGGGCCGCCGCGACCTGCCGGCTGAGGCCCTGCTCCCGGGCCAGGCGCCGCCGGTCGCCCTCCAGGTCCTCGCGGATCTCCGGCGCGACGCCGGCCAGGCGCGGGTCCTCCGACAGGTCGCGCCCGGCGTCCCGCTCCAGGTCCCCAAGCACCCGGTAGTAGGCCACCTTGTCCAGGAAGATCTTGCCCATCCCCGGATCGCTCAGTGCCTCGCCGAGCTTGCTCGCCGTGGCCTCGGCCAGCCCGCCCGGCGCGCGCGCCGCCAGCCGCGCCCCCTGGTTCAGCCAGGCCACCGCCGCCAGCTTGTCCTCGTG
>JAKOWB010000033.1 GCA_029781795.1 Pseudomonadota bacterium
GCCGCGCGCTTCACCGGGAAGCGGCGGCCCTCGGGGCAGCGGGCATCGAGCTATGAGAGCTGGATGCCTTTGGGAGACACCGATGGACTGCCTAGCCAATCACCGGGGCCGCAATCCAGGAACGCCAACAAGAGACCTCTATTGCCGCGAGCCGCTCTTCGCCCGCTCGGCGAGTTCGCGCAGCGGCCGGTCCTCCGGCCGCACCTGCATCTCGATGTCCTCGATCAGGCTCGGACCGAAGGTAAGCCGCTCTCTCGACAGCTGCCAGAAGCCCGGCGGAAAGGCCGTGATCCGGTGCCGTCCCGTGGCATCGACGATACGCCAGGTCTCGGGCGGTGGCGCATGGCCCTCGCCGAGCGTCGAGCGCATGGCCGGCTTCTCGCGCGCCTCCGGCGGTATCGTCACCGGCCCCAGCAGCGTCAGCGTGCCGCGCCAGGCTTCGGAGGCGACGGGGAAGTAGACCCAGAACAGCGTCGGCCTGGCGGCCAGCGCCTCCAGGTCCGCCGGCCGTTCGTCGAACAGGCCCTCGATCACGCGGATCAGGTCGCGGTAGAACTTGTCGTCGAAGCGGTGCGTGTACTGCGCATAGCCCAGACCCCGGGCGGTCTTGAACTCCAGCAGGTCGCCGAGCTTCGGCCGCAGGCGGCGTTTGGGCTTGGCTCGGTCCGTCGCTGGCATCACGCGATCCCCCGATAGTCGATCGACCGCATCAGGGTGCCGACTATTCCAACCCGCCGCTTTCGCCCCCCAGGAGGCGGGCCCATTTGGCCTCCTCCTCGGCGTGTCGCTTCGTCACCGACCAGTTGCAAAGCACCCCGCCGGTCGGCAGGGGCCAGTGATAGGTCTCGTACTCATCCTCGGGACGGAAGAGGTGGCCCAGGAAGCGGTTCACCGCGCCGCGCGCCCAAGCGATGGCGCCGGGTGCGAACCACAAGCTCTCTCCCTTGTCCGCGCGGCGCGTAGGCCGGCCGGTCAGGGACGACACGGCGCAGTAGCGATTGGTCATGCCCTTCTTGACGATGCGCAGCATGCGTTGCAGCCAGCGCCGCACCTCGAGATCTCCAATCTCGTAGACACCATACCACTGCAGCGTATCGATCCACTGATAGCTGTCCATGTAGCCGATGGAATCGTCGCCAGCCGCCGGCCGAGCCATCTCCCCCTGTACTGGCTCACGCACCGGCGGCATCTTCAGCAGGAAGCGCGGCTTGTTCCGGCAATACCAATTTTCCGTGTCGGGTCTGTTCTTCGCCCAGATCGGCGCCCAGCCATCCGGGAAAAGCCCGCCTACACAGTAGTTCTCCTCGTCGGCGGTGCTGGGAATCCACTCGACCGGCCCGGGCATCTCGCCCGAGCGGGTTAGTTCGTGGGTGAAGCGGAAGCCCGGCTCGGCCGCCAGCAGGTTGCGCTCGATCCGCTGCCGGTCCTCCCGTGTTTCTATGGTGCGCACACCCAGGTCGCTGAGGTTGCGAAAGGGCACCGGGTGCACATGGTCAAGAGGATCGCTCATGCATTATTTTTTTGATCAACTTGTAGTTGTTGTCCAGCCGTTTCTCCACCCAGCGGAACTGCCAGTCCGATGAAGCCATGGCGCGCGCGAGTTCCTCGAAGATCTCCTGCACGGCGGCCTCGTCATAGGTCTCGCCGTCACGCAGCTTGGGAAGCAGGACGAGTACATCGCCTAGATGCTCATCTTCGCCTTTGTACCTCGTGTTACGCATTATTCTGAGGGCGGAGCTATGTTCCCGGTCGGTCGGATTGCCGAAGCGGTCGGCGTCGACCGTGTTCACATGCAGCCAGTAGCCAGTCCCCGGAATCTGCACGGAGAAATCTGGGCGCCCGTAGTTCGGCCGCCCACCTTCCGGCGCAGCCAGATGCAGTTCCTTCCGGTACTCGTCATCCGCTTTGCCCCCGAAAATCTGGGTGGCTTTCTGCCCTGTCACCTTCTTGACTGTGCGTAGGATGGTTTCGCCGACGCTACTGACATGCTGCCGCGTGGTCGCATTGCCGCGGCTGTTCTCCAGTATCGTGACTTGCGGCAGTTCGTAGCGGCTGTCGGGGAAGATCTCGCTGATTGCGCCGCCGACGAAGTCGTCCAGCGAGAAGCCCTCCAGCTGAAAGATCGGCATGAGGTCCGCCGGCGTGACCAGCGGGCCAAAGAACTCCTTGGCGATGCGCGCGGCCTCTTCGGTGTCGAAGTCGGTCGGCGGCTCTGGCTTCTGTGGTGGCAGGCTGTCGAAGGGCGAACCGCCTTGCTGCTCTCGAACTGTGTTCTGCAGCTGAAGGCCGAGGGATAGCGCGGGCAGGGCCGCTCGGTAGTCAGGCTGTGCCTGCGGATCCCAGGTCTTGCTGTCGAAAAGGCGCTGAAGTGCGCTACTCGGATCGAAGTAGCGGCCTGTGCCCGGCACCAGTGGTATCAAAGGTGGAGCATAGGGCGGTGCAACTTGCGCTAGCTGCGTACCTGGGCCGAAAGAATCTGGATCGGCATCACTGGCGATCTGGCCGCTTTCGGCGAGTTGGACGAGGTCGGGCGTGTCCTTCGTGGTCGGCTGGGTCGTCGCGGCGGCCGCATAGGCATCGCCCAGACGGTTGTCCTCCAGGGCAGCCACGATGGTGCCCAGGGACCCCGGCGCCGTGCCGCCGGACAGCATGCGCTCGAGCGTCGCCTGGCCGGCCGCGCGCTGCTCGGCCGGCAGGCTCAGCAGGCCCTGGCGTAGCAGGTCTATGCGCGCCTTGGCCGCGCCGGGGCCGTCGGCGATCGCCAGCCAGCCCTCGGCCAGCGCGGTCGTCTGCTCGCCGCTCCAGGGGCTGCGCTCGCCCTCGGGGATGCCGGCCTGGCCCTGCGCCTCCCACAGGATCGCCGCCTGTTCGGCCGGGTCCTGGGTCTGCTCATAGGCCGCGCGGGCCCCCGGCGCCCAGGCCAGGCCGTAGCCCGCCGGGTCGCGCCGCCGCTCCGCCGCGTCCTCCGCCTCGACTTGATCCAGCAAGGCCCGATCCCCGCCATAGCTGGCCTTGGCCGCGGCGATCTCCTCCGCGCTCCGGCCCCGTACCAGGGCATAGGCCGGCGCCTTGGCCTGGCTCGCCTGGTACGCCTGCCAGCGCGCCTCGCCCTCGCGTGGACCGTAGAGTTCCAGGAACTGCTCGCGCGCATAGGCCGGCCCCGCCTCGCCCCGCCTCGCCGCGGTGAAGGCCGCCGCCAGGCCCTGCGAGAAGGCCGCCCGGTCCCGAGCGGCCGCGACCTGCCGGCTGAGGCCCTGCTCCCGGGCCAGGCGCCGCCGGTCGCCCTCCAGGTCCTCGCGGATCTCCGGCGCAACGCCGGCCAGGCGCGGGTCCTCCGCCAGGTCGCGCCCGGCGTCCCGCTCCAGGTCCCCAAGCACCCGGTAGTAGGCCACCTTGTCCAGGAAGATCTTGCCCATCCCCGGATCGCTCAGTGCCTCGCCGAGCTTGCTCGCCGTGGCCTCGGCCAGCCCGCCCGGCGCGCGCGCCGCCAGCCGCGCCCCCTGGTTCAGCCAGGCCACCGCCGCCAGCTTGTCCTCGTG
>JAKOWB010000045.1 GCA_029781795.1 Pseudomonadota bacterium
GACGAGCGGGCCACGCGGCCCTCGCGCTGGCTGGCGGCCCTGCAGGGCAGCGGCTACCGCGCCGTGCCGGTGCACGACCTGCAGGCCGCCGTGCAGCGCCAGGCCGACACGCGCCGCATGCTGTGGCGCCTGGGCGTGGCCGGCCTGTGCATGATGCAGGTGATGATGTACGCCGCCCCGTCGTACTTCACCGCGCCGGGCAAGATCGAGCCCGACCTCATCCACCTGCTGCGCTGGGCCCAGTGGGTGCTGTCGCTGCCGGTGCTGCTGTTTTCGTGCCAGCCTTTCCTCGCCGGCGCCTGGCGCGATGCGCGCGCGCGCCGGGTTGGCATGGACCTGCCGGTGGCGCTGGGCATGGCCATCACCTTCATCGTCAGCAGCCTGGGCACCTTCGAGCCCGCGGGGCCCTTCGGCCACGAGGTGTACTTCGATTCGTTCACGATGTTCGTGTTTTTCCTGCTGGCCGGGCGCTGGCTGGAGCTGCGCCTGCGCGACCGCGCCGCCGGCGCGCTGGAGGCGCTGATGCACCGCCTGCCCGACAGCGTGCAGCGCTGCGATGCGGGCGGCGGCTGGCAGCGCGTGTCGGCGCGTCGCGTGCGCGTGGGCGACGTGCTGCGCGTGCTGCCGGGCGAGGGCTTCGTGGCCGACGGCACGATCCTGAGCGGCCAGACCACGGTGGACGAGGCCCTGCTGACGGGCGAATCGCGCCCGGTGGCGCGCGGCCGGGGCGAGACGGTGATTGCCGGCAGCCACAACCTGAGCCAGCCGGTGGAGCTGCGCGTCAGCCAGGTGGGCGAAGGCACGCGCTACGCCCAGGTGGTGGCGCTGATGGAGCAGGCGGCGGTCAGCAAGCCGCGCATCGCGCAACGGGCCGATCGCCTGGCCACGCCCTTCCTGCTGTTCGTGCTGCTGGCGGCGGGCGTGGCCTGTGCCTGGTGGTGGCCGCAGGACCCGGAGCATGCCCTGATGGTGGCGGTGGCCATCCTGGTGGTGACCTGCCCCTGCGCGCTGTCGCTGGCCACGCCGGCGGCCATGCTGGCCAGCGCCGGGGCGCTGGCGCGCCGCGGCGTCCTGGTGCGGCGCCTGCAGGCCATCGAGGCGCTGGCCGCGGTGGACACCGTGGTGTTCGACAAGACCGGCACCTTGACGCGCGACGCCTTCGTGCTGCAACGGGTGGTGCTGCGCGAGGGCGTGGCGCGCGGCGACGCCCTGGCCCTGGCCGCCGCACTGGCGCGCCACAGCCTGCACCCGGTGTCGCGGGCGGTGGCCGCCGCCGCCGGTGAAGCGGTACTGCCCGAAGCCACGCGGGTGCACGAGACGGGGGGGCAGGGCGTGGCGGGCGACGTGGCCTGGGGTGAGGGGCCGCCGCGGCGCCTGCGCCTGGGCTCGCACGCCTTTTGCGCCGTGCCGGCCGCGGCGGCGGCCGGGCCGGTGAGCCATTTGAGCGACGAGCAGGGCTGGCTGGCCAGCTTCGACTTCCTGGAAGACATCCGCGCCGACGCCCAGGCGAGCGTGGCGGCCCTGCACGAGCAGGGCCTGCAGGTGCAGCTGGTGTCGGGCGACGACGCGCGCACGGCGGCGCAGGTGGGCGGGCAGCTCGGCGTGGACGCGGCCCTGGGCGGCTGCTCGCCGGCCGACAAGCTGGACCACCTGCGGGCGCTGCAGGCGCAGGGTGCGCGCACCGCCATGGTGGGCGACGGGCTGAACGACGGCCCCGTGCTGGCGGCGGCCCAGGTCTCCTTCGCCTTCGGCCGGGCGGTGCCGCTGGCCCAGGCGCAGTCGGACTTCGTGGTGCTGGGCGAGCGCCTGCTGGCCGTGCCGGCGGCCCGCCGGCAGGCGGTGCGCACGGTGGCTGTGGTCAAGCAGAATCTGGGCTGGGCCATGGTCTACAACGCCGCCGCCGTGCCGATGGCCATGGCGGGGTGGATGCCGGCCTGGGCCGCGGGCCTGGGCATGGCCGCCAGTTCGCTGGTGGTGGTGCTCAACGCGCTGCGGCTGTCGCGTGGCATGGATGGGGAGTGGGCCTGATGGACGTGCTGTACGTGCTCATCCCGCTGTCGGTGGTGCTGGTGTTTTTTGTGCTGGGAGCGCTCGGCTGGGCCATTTATCGGGGCCAGTTCGAGGATGTGGAACGCGAGGGGCAGCGCATTCTCGAGAACGATTGACGCACGTCAACGTGTCCATGACGCAATTGAGGATACTGCTGCGCGGTTGATAAGTAGGAACGATTGACATGACATTTGCCAACGCTAAAGCGACGGTCTACAACGACAAGGTGGTGCGCCAACTGGCCATCATGACGGTGGTCTGGGGGGTGGTGGGCATGCTGGTGGGGGTGATCATCGCCGCCCAGCTGGCCTGGCCCGAGTTGAGCCTGGGCATTCCCTGGCTCAGTTACGGGCGCTTGCGACCGCTGCACACCAATGCGGTGATCTTTGCCTTTGGCGGCACGGGCCTGATCGCCACCTCGTTCTACGTGGTGCAGCGCACCTGCCAGGTGCGCCTGTTCAGCGACAAGCTGGCGTCGTTCGTCTTCTGGGGCTGGCAGGCGGTCAGCGTGGGCGCGGTCATCTCGCTGCCCATGGGCTACACCAGCAGCAAGGAATACGCCGAGCTGGAGTGGCCGATCGACATTCTGATCACCCTGGTGTGGGTGGCCTACGCCATCGTGTTCTTCGGCACCATCGGCACGCGCAAGGTCAAGCACATCTACGTGGCCAACTGGTTCTACGGCGGCTTCATCCTGGCCATCGCGCTGCTGCACGTGGTCAACAGCGCCGAGCTGCCGGTGGGCTGGATGAAGTCCTACTCGGCCTACGCCGGCGTGCAGGACGCCATGGTGCAGTGGTGGTACGGCCACAACGCGGTGGGCTTCTTCCTGACGGCGGGCTTCCTGGGCATGATGTACTACTTCATCCCCAAGCAGGCCGAGCG
>JAKOWB010000049.1 GCA_029781795.1 Pseudomonadota bacterium
AACGAGCCCGCCTGCACGTCGATGTCGACACCGTCGAGCGCGCGCAGGCCGCGAAACGACTTGCCGACACCGCGGATCTCCAGCAGCGCCATGGCTCAGTCCCTGTCCTTGCGGCGCACGCCGTAGCTGCCGATGCGCTCGCGCTCCGACACGAACAGGCCGAGGATGCCTTTAGGCTGGAACATCACGACGATCAGCAGCACCGCGCCGAGGATCACCGGCCAGAAGCGCTTGATCGCGTCGACATCGGCCAGCACGTAGGATAGCACCTCGACCGCGGCGGTGCCGAGGATCGGCCCGATGATCGTGCCCGAACCGCCGAACAGGCAGTAGATCACCGCCGAGGTGGACAGGCCGGGACCCATGTTGCCGGGGCCGATGAAGCCCTGGTGGTAGCTGTAGAGCGCGCCGCCCAGGCCGGCCACCGCGCCGGCGAGCGAGAAGACCAGCGCCTTGAAGAGCTGCACGCGGTAGCCGAAGAAGGCCAGCCGCTCCTCGTTCTGGCGCATGCCGGCCAGCACGAGCCCGAGTTGCGAGCGCTTGAGGAAGCGGGCGCCGCCATAGACCAGCAGCAGGATGCCGAGCGCCAGGCAATAGAACGCGGTGCCCTCGACGAATTCGTAGTCGCCGATCTTCAGCAGCTTGACCGCCGACAGGCCGTTGCCCGCGCCGACATACTGCCAGCCCGACACCAGGCGCTCCGCGGCGTAGGAGCCGGTAAGCGTGCCCAGCGCGACGAAGATCGTCGTCGGCGGCTTGCGGCCCAGCAACAGGAACGCGGCGAACAATGCCGAAAGCACCAGTCCCACCAGCGCGGCCAGCGGCAGCGTTCCCCACAGATCGCTGAACTCGAGGTCGCGGCCGACCAGCGCGATGGCGTAGCCGGCGACGCCGAAGAACAGGGCCTGGCCGAAGCTCATGATGCCGGACAGGCCCCAGCACAGGTCGAAGCTGATGGCCAGCAGCGAGAGGATCAGCACGTTGGTGGCCAGGGTCACCAGGTCTGTGCGCTCGGCGAAGGCGAACGGCACGATGATCGCCACCAACAGGGTGGCGCCCTCGACCAGCGGCAGGACGCCGGCGGGAAGCCGGCGCCGGGCGGCGGGCCGGCCGCTGCCCGGCGCCATACGCGTTTCGTCCATGGGCGCCGCCTCAGCG
>JAKOWB010000053.1 GCA_029781795.1 Pseudomonadota bacterium
CGACCTCTCCCACATCATCCCCGGCGCCTCGGGCGACCTCTACCAGCAGGGCTACCTGCGCCTGGTCGACGTCACCATCTCCGGCGTCGACTACCTCGAGGTGCAGATCGACAGCAACGGCGGCGGCGACAGCTTCCAGCGCGCCGTCCTCCTCCAGGACGTCACCGCAGACCAGCTCTCGGGAACAGAGTTCTACTTCACATAGGCCGGACGCACCTTCTAGAGCAGCGCCTCCATCATCAGCAGGCCCAGGAAGCCGAGGAAGAAGGCCGCCGGCATCAGCGGCGTGTCCGGCGTCTCGTGCGCCTCGCTCAGCAGTTCCTCGGTCACCAGGTAGAGCAGCGCAATCAGGCCGAAGGCATAGAAGCCCGCCAGCAGACCTGGCGGCAGGTCGCCGAGCAGCAGGCCGACCGCGGTGCCGAGCGGCAGCGCCAGGGCCATCAACGCGCTGACCCGCAGCACGCGCGCGCGCGGGTTCCCCCGGCCCGACCCGGCCGTGCCCAGGCTCGCCGCAACCGAGAGGCCGAGAAACAACAGTTCCAGCGTCACGGCCACGGTCAGCAGCAGGCCCTGCTTGGCACCCTGCAGGAAGCCGAGCCCCAGCACGAAGCCATCGATGAAGACGTCGAAGCCGGCGGTGACGACGAGGCCGGTCGATCCTTCCAGCCGCTCCTCGGCTACCTGCAGCAGCGCCATGGCGGCGACGCCGAGCAGCGCGCCGACGAGGGCCGGCCAGAGCTGCGGTGCGCTCATCACCTCGGGCAGGATCTCGCCAGCCGCGGCGGCGAAGACCACGCCGGCCGCCAGGTGTTGCACGATGCTGCGCAGCTTCGGTCCGGGCGGCCGCCAGGCCGTCGCCAACGCGCCGAGCAGTACGGCGGCAACCGGGATCAGCGTGTAGAGCAGAGCGGACAGCCGGCCCTCCCGGGCGATGCGGGCGAGGCCGCCAGCCTAGCGCCGCGCGGCGCCAAGGGCACGGGACTTGCGCAGGACGCGGCGGCGGCCGTGCGCGGCTAGAGCCAGCCCGCCGTCTCGGCCACCAGCCAGAGTCCGAGGACGAGGAACAGCAGCGCCGCGCCGATCCGCACGGCCTTCAGCGGCACGCGCTTCAGTAGGGCCTGGCCGCACCAGACCGCCGGCACGTTGGCCAGCAGCATGCCGAGCGTGGTGCCGGCGGTGACCCAGAGCACCGACTGGAAGCGCGCGCCCAGCGCGACGGTGGCGACCTGCGTCTTGTCGCCCATCTCGACCAGGAAGAAGCAGACCAGCGTGGTGAGGAAGGCACCGAAGCGCGGCGGCGGGCGCTGCCCCTCGTCCAGCTTGTCGGGGATCAGGGTCCAGCCCGCCATCGCGATGAAGGAGGCGGCGACGGCGTAGCGGAACCATTGACCCTCCAGCAAAGCCGCGACCTCGCGCCCCAGCAGCGCGGCCAGCGCATGGTTCGCCAGGGTCGCCGCCAGGATGCCCCAGACGATGGGCCAGGGCCTGGCGAAGCGCGCCGCCAGCAGGATGGCGAGCAGCTGCGTCTTGTCGCCGATCTCGGCCAGCGCGACGACGGCGGTGGAGGTCAGGAAGGCGTCCATGGATCACCAGCGGGGTCGGGCAGGAGGAAGTCCAACGACATCGCCCTCCCCGCCCGACCGGCTGCGGAGGCACGATGCCATTGGTCTCGCCCAAGCGGTGACCCGCTCCCCCGCGCCATGGCCGCCTCGACAAGAGGCTCGCCAAGTGTGTTGACGCGGGGCCCGCCGAATGCCGGCGGCCGGCTACTCCCCAGATGACGGACCGGCTATAGCGGAGGCCTGGCCCCGGCGGCAATCTGAGAGTCCTTCGCAGGACGCAGCCATGCAACGAGACGAGCACGCCAGAGGGTCTTGCCGTTCGTCCCAGAGGCTTTGCCGCGCCGCCCGCGTTTGCCTGGGCGCGTTGCGCAGACCACCGCCGCCGCCCAACTCGCCTCCTGTCGAGCAAGACAACCTTCACAGGAGACCATCATGTACACCTCCGAACACAAGAGCGATGCCGTCGGCCTGCCGGCCGCGGAGACGCCGGCGAACGGCGCGACGACAACGCGGCGCCCGGCCCTCGCTGCCAGCCGGCGTGGCCTCATCCGGGGCGCCGGCACGCTGGCCATCGGCGGCGCGGCGCTCGCGCTGCTCGCCCGCAGCGAAGGCATCGCCTATGCCGCGAGCGCGGCCGACGAGGCGGACATCGCTGCGCTGAACGCCATCCTGGGCCTCGATCACGAGGCGGTCGCCGCCTACGAGATCGCCATCGGCAGCGGCCTGCTGTCCGCCGGCGTGGTGCCGGTCGCCCGCCTGTTCCAGGGGCACCACAAGGGACACCGCGACGCGCTCGCCGCGCAGATCCTGAAGGCCGGCGGCACCCCGGCGGAGGCCAAGTCGCTGGACGACTATGCCAAGGACATCGGCGCGGCCACGCTGACGAGCGAAGTGGAGGTGCTGACGCTCGCGGCCAGCCTCGAGGGCGCGGCGGTCAACGTCTACATCGCCGCCATCGCCGGCGGTTTCGGCGCGCCCGACCGTGCCCGCCTGGTGGGCCAGCTGGTGGCCGACGAGACCCTGCACTGGACGGTCCTGACCCAGGCCCTGGGGCAGCGCCTGCCGGAGCAGGCCCTCAGCTTCGGTGGCTAGGCGCGGCGCGGCGGCGGGCCGGACCTACAGGACTGGCCCGCCGCCGCCTCACACACAAGGCATAGATCATGCGAACGACATCACGCGCGCGCGCCCTGGGCCTCCTGGCGCTCGCGCTCTCACTGACCGTCGCCGCGGCGCGGGCGGCTGACGAGGCCGGCGACCCCCTGCGCGGCGCGGCCCTGTTCCAAGGCAAGTGCTTCGCCTGCCACGCGCTGGAGACGGACCGCGTCGGACCGCGGCTGGGCGGCGTCCTCGGCCGCGCGGCCGGCGCTGTGCCGGGCTTCGCCTATTCGCCCGCCCTGGCCGGTGCCGGTTTCGCCTGGGACCGCGCCGCGCTGGACCGCTGGCTCGCCGGGCCCCGCGCCTTCCTGCCCGGCGCGCGCATGCCCTTCTTCCTGCCAAGCGCCAAGGACCGGCGCGACGTGATCGAGTATCTCGCCACCCAGCCGGCGGCCCGGCCCTAGCGGCGCGGCCCGGCTCTTATGGGGGATGGCGCTTGTCGGGGACCGGCGGCGGGCTCACATCTTGTCCCCCGCATCCTCGCAGGCCGGATGCTTCGCAGGGGTTCCCTGGCCTTGGACATTCTCAACGACATCCTGGACACGCTCGGGCTGAAGGGTGCGCTCTACTTCCGCACGCACTTCTCGCCGCCCTGGTCCATCCGCGTGCCCGAGCACGAGCAGGCGGCGCGCTTCCACCTGGTGGTGAAGGGGCGCTGCCATGTCGCCTTCGACTCCGGCGTCGCGCTGGACCTCGAGCCTGGCGACCTTGTGCTGGTGCCGCGCGGCCGCACCCACGTCCTCGCCGACCGGCCCGGCCGCGAGGCGGCCCCGCTGGAGGAGGTCCTGGCCCGCGTCGGCTATGACGGCGAAGGCGTGCTGGCGATCGGCGACGGCGACCCGGAGGCCAGCACGCAGATGGTCTGCGGGCACTTCAGCTTTCGCCGCGGCGCGGCGCATCCCCTGCTCTCCGCCCTGCCCGACTTCTTCGCTACCAACGCCGTGATGCGGGCGCGCGAACCCTGGATCGACGAGATCCTCCGCCTCGTCGCCGCGCGCATGTACGCCGGCGAGATCGGTTCCGCCGCTTCGGTCACGCGCCTGTCGGAAATCGTCTTCATCGAGCTGCTGCGCCTCGGCTTCGATCAGGACACGCGGCTGCAGTCGCTGCTGGAGGCCTTCACCGATCACAAGATCGGCGGCGCGCTGCGGCTGATGCATGCCGCGCCCGCCGGCGACTGGAGCGTCGACAGCCTGGCGCGGCAGGTCGGCATGTCGCGCAGCCGCTTCGCCGAGCGCTTCAGCACGCTGATCGGCACCGGGCCGATGAACTATCTGACGAACTGGCGCCTGCAGAAGGCGCTGGCGCTGCTGGAGGACGCGCGCCTCAGCGTGCAGCAGGTGGCATCGCAGACCGGCTACCAGTCGCCGGCCGCGTTCAGCCGGGCCTTCGCCGGGCGCTTCGGCCAGCCGCCCACGGAGTATCGGCGCAGCCTTTGAGCGGCGGGCGCGACTCAGCCATGCGCCGGCGCCGCGGCGGCTTGCCGGGCAGGGTCGGATAATATAGAAACAAAGAAGTTTCTTAATAAGGATCGGCTTGGCAGAGGCGGGCATGGGCACCCAGGGAGGCTGGCGCGAGGTCTTCGCCCGCGGCTATCGCGCGCCGCTGGCGACCATCAGCCTGGGCGTCGGGCTCTATGCGCTGAATGCCTTCCTGGTGGCGACGGCGCTGCCCAGCGCGGTGCGCGACATCGGCGGCCTGGAGCTGATGAGCTGGTCGGTCGCCGTCTTCCTGGTGATGGCCATCGTCGGCGGCGCCTCGGCGTCGCTGCTGAAGGCGCGGCACGGCGCGCGCCCCGCGCTGCTGGCCTCCGGCTTCGCCTTCTTCGCCGGCACCCTGGTCGCGGGCCTGGCGCCCTCGATGCCGGTGCTGCTGGCCGGCCGCGCGCTGCAGGGGCTGGGCGAAGGCGTGATCGCGGCACTCAGCTATGCCCTGATCCCCGCCTTCTTCCCCGGCCGGCTGGTGCCCAAGGTCTTCGGCGTCGAGGCCGTGGTCTGGGCCGTGGCGGCCAGCGGCGGGCCGCTGCTGGGCGGCCTCTTGACCGAGCTGATCTCGTGGCGCTGGGCGCTGCTGGTCTCGGCGCCGCTGTCGCTCGGCTTCATGGCGCTGGTGCTCCGCGTGGTCCCGGCGGAGGTCCCGGCCGGCGGCGGCGGGCGCGTGCCGCTGCTGCGGCTGCTGGTGATCGGCGGCGCCATCCTGCTGGTCGCGGTCGGCAGCCTGCTGGACCGGGCCGAGGCCGCCGGCGCCGTGGGGCTGGCCGTGCTGCTGCTGGTCGGCGTGGTCTGGCTCGACCGCCGCTGCCGCGTGCAGCTCTTCCCCAGCGACGCCTTCACCCTCGCCAGCACGGTGGGCGCCGGCCTCTGGGTCGTGCTGCTGATGCCGCTCGCCCAGGCCGGCACCATGGTCTACCTGGCCTGGCTGATCCAGGCGCTGCTGGGCGCCGGGCCGACCCTGGCCGGGCTGATGAACGCCACCCTGGCGCTGTCGTGGAGCGGCGTGGCCATCCTGGTGGCCGACCGCGCCGGGGCGCGCCGCGCCGCGCTGCTGATCCGCCTTGGCGCGGTGCTGCTGCTGCTGGGCTTCGCCCTGCACCTCGTGGCCTTCCACCTCGGTTCTTCCTGGCTGGTGGTGGCGGCACAGGTGACGCTGGGCGCCGGCTTCGGTGCCTCCTGGGCCTTCCTCAGCCAGGCCATCATGGAGGCCGCGCGCCCCGGCGAGCGCGACCGCGCCGCCGGCCTGGTGCCGACGGTGCAGTCCGCCGGCTATGCCCTGGGCGCGGCCCTCGCCGGCCTGGTGGCCAACGCTAGCGGCCTGGAGCGCAACCCCGCCGCCGCCCTGCCCTGGCTGCTCGGCACCTGCGCCCTCTTCGCCGCAGGCGCCCTGCTGGCGAGCCTGCGGGTGCGGCCACAACACTGAGGCAGGCCGCCGAAAGACGAGAGGCTAGGAGAAGAATCCCCTGACGGCCGCGATCGCCCGCTCGATCCCGGCGTCGTCGACGTCGAGGTGGGTGACCAGGCGAACGCGCGGGGACTTGCCGCCAGCCAGCACGCCGTGGTCGGCGAGGTGCTGCAGGAAGGGCCGGTAGCGCTCGGCCGCGACCTCGAGGAAGACCATGTTGGTGTCCGAGGGCAGCACCGTCAGGCCGGCGATGCCCTGCAGCCCCTCGGCCAGGCGGCAGGCGCGGGCGTGATCCTCCGCCAGGCGCCCCACATGATGCTTCAGCGCATAGAGCCCGGCGGCGGCGAGGATGCCGGCCTGGCGCGTGGCGCCGCCCAGCAGCTTCCGTTGCCGGTGCGCGCGGGCGATGAAGTCGCGCCCGCCGGCGAGGACCGAGCCGACCGGCGCGCCGAGCCCCTTGGAGAGGCAGAGCGAGATCGAGTCCATCGGCGCCGCCAGCGCCGCGGCCGGGAGGCCGAGCTGCACCGCGGCGTTCAGCAGCCGCGCGCCGTCGAGATGCACCTTGAGGCCGCGCTCCCGCGCCGCCGCCGCCAGCGCGGCCATGCGCTCGGGCGCCTGCACCTGGCCGCTGACCGTGTTCTCCAGGCAGAGCAGGCGGCTGACCGGATAGTGCGCGTCGTCGGGCTTCACCGCCGCCGCCACCTGCGCCGGCTCCAGTCCGCCGCGGTCGTCGGTCCTGAGCGGGCAGGGCATGATGCCGCCCAGCACCGCCGCGCCGCCGGCCTCGCTGGTGAAGGAGTGGTAGCGGTCGCCCACCAGGTACTCGTCGCCGCGCCCGCAGTGGCTGAGCAGCGCCGCGAGGTTGCCCTGCGTGCCGCTGGAGACGAAGAGCGCCGCCTCCTTGCCCAGCAGGGCGGCGGCTTCCTCCTCCAGGCGGCGGACCGTCGGGTCCTCGCCATAGACGTCGTCGCCGACCTCGGCCGCGGCCATGGCGGCGCGCATCGCCGGTCCCGGCTTCGTCACCGTGTCGCTGCGCAGGTCGACGACGGCGTTGGCCGAGCCGCCCGCCGCGCTGCCGAGATAGGCGCTCACGCGTTCATGAACCCGGTCAGCACGTTGACCGCGTTGATGCCGATCTCCTCGACGGCGTAGCCGCCCTCCATGACGAAGAGCGTCGGCTTGTTCAGGGCGGCGATCATCGCGCCCATCTCCAGGTAGTCGGGGCTCTTCAGCTTGAAGTGGCTGATCGGGTCGGCTTCGAAGGTATCGACGCCGAGCGAGACCACCAGCGCGTCGGGCTTGAAGGCTTCGACCTTGCGGATGCCGTCGGCCAGCGCCTGCCGGTAGCTGTCCCAGCCGGTACCCCAGGGCAGCGGATAGTTGACGTTGAAGCCCTCGCCCTTGCCGCGGCCGGTCTCCTCCGCGTAGCCGAGGAAATAGGGGTACTCCTGGTCCGGGTGGCCGTGCAGCGAGACGAAGAGCACGTCGTCGCGGTCGTAGAAGATGTCCTGCGTGCCGTTGCCGTGGTGATAGTCGACGTCGAGCACCGCGACCTTCGCGGCGCCGCCGTCGCGGAAGGCCTGCGCCGCCGAGGCGGCGTTGTTGATGTAGCAGTAGCCGCCGGCCATGTCCTTCATGGCGTGGTGGCCGGGCGGGCGGCAGACCGAGAAGACCGCGCGCTCGCCGCCGGCGACCAGGCGCTGGCCGGTGATGGCGACGTCGTGCGCCGCCTTGATGGCGTCCCAGGTGCCGGGCACGAAGGGCGAGGAGAGGTCGAAGCACCAGTAGCCGAACTGCGAGACCGCGCTCTTGCCGGGCTTCTGTCCCAGGCGCCGCATGGCGAAGGTGAAGGGTGCGGCGAAGGTGGTCTTGGGCCAGTCACTGTGCCAGCGCTCCCAGGCGACCGACAGGAACTCCAGGAAGGCGTCGCTGTGCACGCGGCGCGCCGGCTCCAGCCCGATCGGCTGCGGCGGCAGGATCTCCTTGAAGCCCTGGCTGCGCACGCGGTCCATGACCATGTCCATGCGCCGCGGCATCTCGAACATCGGCACCAGCTTGCCGTTCAGGAACTCCATCGCCCCGTCATGCTTGCGGTGCTCGTCGGTGTAGATGACCTTCATGGGGTAACGCTCCGCCTTCGCCTGGTTACACGCTTCAGCCCGACGCAGAACGGGGGAGGCCCCTGGGCCTCCCCCGCGTCGCATCGGGCCGCCGGACCTACTTCAGCAGGTTGGTCCAGAGCTGATTGTACTTCTCCACCACCTCCGGCGGGCAGACCGGCACGAAGGTCCCGGGCGGCGTGCCGGCCGGCGGGGTGATCTCCGGCGCGGCGGCGAACTCGGCCGGCATGAAGGCCTCGCTGCCCTTGATGCCGTTGGCGTACTTGGCATAGTCGGAGATCAGCGCGGCGTTCTCGGGCACCATCAGGAAGTTGAGGAAGGCCTTGGCGTTCTCCATGTTGGGCGCGTCCTTCAGGATGGTCGCGTTGTCCATCCAGACCGAGTAGCCCTCCTTGGGATAGGCATAGGCGATGGTCGGGCGCTGCAGCCGGGCGCGATAGGCGGCGCCGTTCCAGCCCTGCGACAGTGCGGTGTCGCCGGCGACCATGGTGTCGATCATGCCGTAGTCGATGGTGCGCCAATAGGGCTTGGCCTTCACCAGCATCTCGTACATGGCCTTGAGCGTCTCGGGATCCTTGTTGCAGAGCTCCTTGCCCATGTAGCGCAGCGCCGCGTTGAAGACCTCGTCCGGCGAGGGCTGCATGTTGATCTTGCCCTGCAGCTCCGGCGGCGGGTCGAACATCAGCGCCAGCGTATTGATGTCGCCCTTGTAGACCGCGGTATCGACGGCGAAGGCCGTGGTGCCCCACTGCCAGGGGACCGAGTAGTGCCGACCCGGATCGAAGGGCACGTCGACCCACTGCGGATCGATGTTCTTGAAGTTCGCCATCTGGTCGGGGCGGGACTCGGCCAGCAAGCCCTCCTCGATCATGATCTTCAGCGCGTAGTCGGTCGGGAAGACCACGTCGTAGCCGGAGTTGCCGGCACGCACCTTCGCCAGCATGGTCTCGTTCGAATCGTAGTCGTCGAGCGTGACCTTGATGCCGGTCTCGGTGGTGAACTTCTCCAGCAGCGCGGGGTTGGTGTAGTCGCCCCAGTTGTAGAGGTGCAGCTCGCCCTCGGCCGCTGCCGGCTGGGCGGCGGCGAACAGCGCGACCGCTGCCGCCGTAGCTAGGACACGACGCATGTTACATCTCCCTTTTGGTTTTCATTTGCCTACGGGAAAGCTCCCTGCTTAGCGACCTCGTCACTTCCGGCGCCTGCCGATGATGAACGAGACCGTCACCAAGAGCACCGACACCAGCAGCAGCAGCGAGGACATGGCATTGATCTCGGGGCTGATACCGCGGCGCAACGAGGTCCAGATGTAGATGGGCAGCGTGGACTGGCCGGGGCCGGCCAGCAGCACGGTGATGGTGAAATCGTCGAACGAGACGACGAACGCCAGCGTGGCCCCGGCCGTGACGCCCGGCATCATCAGCGGCAGCGTGACTCTGCGGAAGGTCTGCCAAGGCGTGGCGTAGAGGTCGGCGGCGGCCTGCTCCAGCGTCTTGTCCATGTCCTCCAGCCTAGCCCGGATCGGCATGTAGGCGAAGGGAATGCAGAACACGGTGTGGGCGATCATCAGATTGCCGATGCCGAAGTTCAGGCCCAGCGTGTTGAAGATCAGGGCGAAGAAGATGAGCGTGGCGATGGCGGTGACGATCTCCGGCACCATCAGGGGCATGTTGATCGTCATGTAGGCCGCGGTCTGGCCACGCCAGGGCCGCGTGCGCGTGGTCGCCAGCGCCGCCATCGTGGCGATGATGGTGGCGACCACCGTGGCGAAGCCGGCGATCTGGATCGAGTTCCATGCCGCCTCCTTCATCTCGCTGTTCTCGAAGACCTTGCCGTACCAGTCCAGCGTGAAGCCGGACCACTGCGAGACCGAGCGTGTGTCGTTGAAGGAATAGGCGACCAGGATGAAGATCGGCGCGTAGAGAAAGGCGATGCAGAAGAAGGCCAGCGTGCCGAAGCCCGGCTGGCGGCGCAGGTCGACCCTGCGGCGCGAAGCGCGCGACGGCGCAACGGCGGGCGTCGGCAGGACCTGGTCAGCCATGGGCCACCGTCCCGCGCTGCGTGTTGCGCACGTAGTAGAGCAGCGCGATCATCACCATGACCATCAGGATCAGCGCGGCGGCGCAGCCGAAGGGCCAGTCGCGCGACGAGCCGAACTGCAGCGCGATCAGGTTGCCGATCATCAGCTGCTTGCCGCCGCCCAGCAGCGTCGGCGTGACATAGGCGCCGATCGCCGGGATGAAGCAGAGGATCGAGCCGGCGACGATGCCGGGCTTGGTCAGCGGAATGATGATCCGCCGCAGCACCTGGCCGCGCGTGGCGTAGAGATCGAAGCCGGCCTCGACATAGCGGAAGTCCAGCTTCTCCAGCGAGGCATAGAGCGGCAGCACCATGAAGGGCAGGAAGGCATAGAGCAGGCCGATGGCGATTGCCGTGTCGGTGAACATGATCTGCAGCGGGCTGGAGATCAGCCCCGCGTTCATCATCGCATTGTTGATGATCCCGTCGTCGCGCAGGATCACGAACATGGCGTAGGTGCGGATCAGCAGGTTGGTCCAGAACGGCAGCGTGATGATGAAGACCCAGAAGGTGCGCTGCGAGGGCGGCCGCGTCGCCATGAAATAGGCGCAGGGATAGCCCAGCAGCAGGCAGATCACCGTGGTGATCCCGGCCAGCAGGATCGACCGCCCGAAGATCATCAGGTAGGCGTCGGTGAAGATCAGCTTGGTGTCGTCGAACAGGTCCTTCTCGAAGAGGAACTGCACGTAGGCCTCGGAGGTGAACTCCCACTTCACGCCGCCATAGGTGCCGGCCTCCAGGAAGGAGTAGACCAGCACGATCAGCAGCGGCCCGATGCCGAAGATGCCGATCACCGCCAGCGCGGGCGAGACCAGCGCCCAGCGGCTGCGCTTCTGCCGCGCCACCACTTCCCGGCTGGCGGCGGCGACACGGGCCTCGGCGTCGAGCAGGGCCTGGTCGGTGGCGGGAATGACGGCTGTCATGGCCTGCCCCCTCAGTCGCGCAGCATGCGGGCGGCGCCGGGGGCGACGTCCAGCGCCACCTGGTCGCCGACCTGGAAGGCCGGGCGGCCGTCGAGGCCGTTGGGCAGGCGCACGGCGATGCGGCTCTCGTCGGTCAGCAGCACCTCGTAGTTGGTGTCGGTGCCGATGTACATCGACAGCTCGACCCGTCCCATCCCGCCGGGCGTCAGGCGGATCTTCTCGGGCCTGAGCGCCAGCGTGACGCGCTCGCCGGCGGCGTGCTCGCCCACCGGCTGCACCATGAACTCGAGGCCCGCCGGCGAACGGCAGGGAACCAGGCCGTCGCCGCCGCCCTGGATCTCGGCGGTGATGAAATTGGTATCGCCGATGAAGTCGGCGACGAAGCGATTGACCGGCTGCTCGTAGATCTCCAGCGGCTGGCCCAGCTGCTGCACCTTGCCCTGACTCATGACCGCGATGCGGTCGGACATGGTGAGCGCCTCTTCCTGGTCATGCGTGACGAAGATGAAGGTAATGCCGGTCCGCTTCTGCAGCGCCTTGAGCTCCGCCCGCATTCCCTGCCGCAGCTTGAGGTCGAGGGCCGAGAGCGGCTCGTCCAGCAGCAGCACCTTGGGATGGTTGGCCAGGGCCCGGGCCAGGGCCACCCGCTGCTGCTGGCCGCCGGAGAGCTGCGAGGACCTGCGGCCGGCCAGGCCGGTCATCTTCACCAGCGCCAGCATCTCCTCGACCGTGCGGGTGATCTCGGCCCTGGGCCGGCCGCGCATCTCCAGGCCGAAGCCGATGTTCTGCGCCACCGTCATGTGCGGGAAGAGCGCATAGTTCTGGAACACCGTGTTCACCGGCCGCTCGTTCGGCGGCAGGTGCACCACCGATTGCCCCTCCAGCAGCACGTCGCCGCGGGTCGGCAGCTCGAAACCGGCGATCAGGCGCAGCAGGGTGGTCTTGCCGCAGCCCGAGGGGCCGAGAAGGGTGAAGAACTCGTTCTGCCGGATGGTCAGGGAGACGTGGTCGAGGGCGGTGACGCTGTCTGGCCCGTTGCCGAACTGCTTGGTCAGGCCGCGTACTTCGATTGCCTCGATTTCCGCCAAGATGAAGTCCCCTGCTGTGCCGTGGCTATTGCCTTCTTGGACGAAAGCCTAACGAGGCACGGCGGGGCTTTGCAACACTCCCTGTGCTGCACTGCGAAGATCGGGGTTCCGGGGCGGACCAGCCGTGGGCAAGGGTCCGCCTGGTCCCTACTTCGGACAGGCCTCGTCGATGGCCTTGAGGGCAGCGGTGAAGCCGGACAGCGAGTAGCCGTCGGTGACCGGCGTGCCATCGCTGGCGATGCCCTTGGCGCTGAGCTTGGAGCCATGCTTCATGGCATCGATCAGCGCCAGCTCGTCCTTGGTTTCGGACAAGTAGAAGTAGCCGCCGGCATCGGTGCCCATCTTGTAGAGGTTGCCGTCGATGTCGATGTCGGCCAGCGCCTTGTCGTCCAGCGGATAGCCGGTCTCGAACAGCACCGCGTCGAAGGTCTTCTTCTGCGGCCGGTTGGTGACGGTCAGGCGCACCGCGTCGGCATTGCGGCCCGCCGGCTTGGCGTCGAGCTGGGTCGGCCGCGTCTCCATGAAGCAGATGGTGCCGCTGTCGGTTTCCAGCTTGTGCGCCACCCAGTCCTTGAAGGTGCCGAGTTCCTTGGCGCCGGCCGGCTGGGCCAGGGCGGAGAGCAGCACGAGAGCGGCCAGGGCGGGCAGCGGGCGGGACGGCATCGGTGGCGTTCCTCCAGCGGTTCGGACCAGACGGGGGACGGCCGGCGGGGACCGGGGCGTCCCCGCAGCCTGTCGCACAGATGGTCTTGCGGTGCAATTGTGTCGAGGGCACGGCAGGCCGGTGCGGGCGCCGGCACTGATCCGTTCGCGACCGCGCTGCGTAAGACGCGGACAATGGACAACACTGCAATTCTCGCGGCCTATGATACCGCCCAGGCGATACGGCCCGTCAGCCGGCGGCCAAAGGTCGCGCGGCCGTGCCAAAAGAGGGCGGGCCGGCGGGAGACGAGCGAGGTGGGCGGCGTGCCGGGTGAAGGCGAGCTGGGGTCGGCAGCACTGGAAGGTCTGGTGGCGCGCGTCGCCGCGGCGCGCGACCGCGCCGCTTTCGGCCTGCTGTTCGACCACTTCGCGCCGCGCCTCAAGTCCTTCCTGATGCGCCAGGGCACGGCGCCGGCGACCGCCGAGGAGCTGGTGCAGGAGGCGCTGCTGACGGTCTGGCGCCGCGCCGCCTCCTTCGATCCGGCGAAGGCCACGGTCAGCACCTGGGTCTTCACCATCGCGCGCAACAAACGGATCGACTGGCTGCGGCGCGAGCGGCGGCCGGAACTGGATCCCAACGATCCCCTGCTGGTGCCCGAGCAGCCCGGCGCCGAGCGCAGCCTGGGAGCGAGCCAGGAGGCGGCGCTGGTCCGCCGCGCCCTGGCCAGCCTGCCGCCGGAGCAGGCCGAGGTCATCCGCCTCGCCTATTTCGAGGACAAGGTCCACACCACCATCGCGGCGGAGACCGGGACGCCGCTGGGTACCGTGAAATCCCGCCTGCGTCTGGCGCTGCAGCGCCTCTCCGGGTTGCTGAAGGAGGACTGAGAGAGTGATGTACCCGTCCCTGGCGAACAGTGAGGAGCTGCTGCTGGACTATGCCACCGGCAGCCTGCCGGTGGCCCCGTCCCTGGTGGTCGCGACCTGGCTGACGCTGAACCCCGCGGCCCGGCGCCAGCTTGGCGCGCTGGAGGCGATCGGCGGCGCGCTGCTCGAGGAGAGCCGGCCCGCGTCCCTGGCCGCCGGCGCCAAGGCGGCGCTGCTCGCCCGCCTGGACGAGCCCCAGGACGAGACCCTGGATGAGGCCCAGTCCGCGCCGCCGCCCGTTGCCGGCGGTCGGGGGCTGCCCGCGCCGCTGGCGGCCCTGCTGCCGGCACCGCTGGAGGCCCTGCCCTGGCGACGCCGCATGCCCGGCCTGAAGGACTGGGACCTGCCGGCGCTGGCCGGGGGCAAGGCGCGACTGATGCGGGTCGCAGGGCGCACGCGCATCCCGCACCACACCCACAACGGCCTGGAACTGACCCTGGTGCTCGACGGCGCCTTCGAGGACGGCGGGCGTACCTATGCCGCCGGCGACCTGCAGCTTGCCGATCCCTCGGTCGACCACAGCCCGGCGGTGACCCGGCGCGAGGCCTGCCTCTGCCTGGTGGTGACCGATGCGCCGGTGCGCCTGACCGGGCGCTTCGGCCGCCTGCTGAACGGGCTGGTGCGCTACTAGCCCCCCTTTCCCTGCCGCGCCTCGCATGGCAGAACGCGCCCGACAGCAACCGGTGCGAGTTTCCCTGCCGTGACCCCCATCCCCCACCTGGCGGGGCTCCAGGCCCTGGCCGCCGACTACGACGGCTTCATCCTCGATCTCTGGGGGGTGATCCACGACGGCAAGCGGGTCTTCCCCCACGCGGTCGAGACGCTGCGCAGCCTCAAGGCGGCCGGCAAGCGGGCCGTGCTGCTGTCCAACGCACCGCGCCGCGAGGCGGTGGTACAGGCCCGCAACCACGAGATCGGCCTGCCCGAAGGCCTGGTCGAGGGCATCGTGACCTCGGGCGAGGAGGCCTGGCGCCACATGCACGACCGGCCCGACGCCTTCCACCAGGGCCTGGGACGGCGCTGCCTGCACCTGGGCGGCCCGCGCGACCGCTCGATGCGCGAGGGCCTGCCCTATGACTTCGTCGAGAGCGCGGCCGAGGCCGACTGCATCCTCAACACCGGCTCGGCCGAGGAGGACGGCTCCATGGCGGCGACCGAGGAGGCGCTGGCCCTGGCGGCCGGACGCGACCTGCCGATGGTCTGCGCCAATCCCGACCGCGTGGTCATTACCGGCGGCCGGCGCGAGCCCTGCGCCGGTGCCATCGCCGACCGCTACGAGGCCCTCGGCGGCCGTGTCGCCTGGCACGGCAAGCCCTTCGCCGGAGTCTATCGCCGCGCCATGGAGAAGCTCGGCATCGCCGACAAGGCCCGGGTGCTCTGCGTCGGCGACGGCATGGAGACCGACATGGTCGGGGCCGAGAACGCCGGACTTCACGCGCTTTTCATCCTGGGTGGCATCCACCAGGACGACTTCGGGCGTAATGATCAGGGCGGGGTCGACCCCGTGGCCCTGCTGCGGGTGGCCGACCACTACGAGGTCCGGCCCGTCGCGGCGCTGGACCGTTTCGTCTGGTAGGAGCCACCGGCATGGGCGAGGCCCGCGCCCACACCCTGACCCGCAGCCTCGCCGTGACGCCGGCGGCCATCTGGCCGCTGCTTGCCGACACCGGCCGCTTCAACGAGGCCTTCGGCGTCCCCAAGCACCAGATCATCGAGACGCCGCGCCCCGACGGCTCGGTCGAGTTCCGCGGCCGGCTGAAGAAGGGGCCGCTGACGCTCGAGTGGCTCGAAGTGCCGGTGAACTGGGTCACCGACCAGTGGTTCGAGCATCGCCGCGACTTCATCCGCGGCCCGCTGAGGCGCCTGACCGCCACGCTGCGCCTTACCCCGGACGGCGGGGGCTGCCGGGTGGACTACAGCCTGGCCGTGGAGCCGAGAGGGCTGCTTGGCCATCTCCTTGCCGGGCGCATCGCCAAGTCCGGCCTGGCGAAGGCGGCCAGGGCCATCGCCAATGCCGAGGCCAAGGCCAAGGGCGAGCGCGAGACCACCTTCGACTACCGGGCGCCGTCCCAGCCGCCGGCGGTGGAGCAGCGTGTCGGCCGCCTGGTCGAGCACATCGAGGCCAGCGGCCACGGCCACGGCCTGGCGGCGCGCCTGGCGCGCGAGATTGCCACGGCGCAGGAAGTCGACCTGGTGCGCCTGCGCCCCCTGGCGCTGGCCCGCCGCTGGCAGGTGAAGCCGCGCGAGGCGGTGGAGCTCTGCCTGCAGTCGACGCGGGACGGGCTGCTGAGCCTCAAGTGGTCGCTGCTCTGCCCGCGCTGCCGCGTCGGCAAGGTGAACGTCACGGCGCTGGACGAACTGCCGAGCGGCGCGCACTGCCCCTCCTGCAACATCGACTACGAGCGCGACTTCGCCCGCAACGTCGAGCTGGCCTTCGAGCCGGCGGCGGCGGTGCGCCCGATCCAGCAGGGGGAATACTGCCTCTTCGGCCCCATGTCGGTGGCGCACGTCAAGCTGCAGATCCGCCTGGCGCCGGGCGAGACGCGGCGCCTGCCCTGCCGCCTGGCACCCGGCCCCTACCGCGTGCGCACGCTGGAACCCGGGCCGCAGGCCGACATCGAGGTCGAGGACCGCCTGCCAGAGCTGGTGCTGACCGGCGAGAGCGTGGCCACCGGCGAGCTGGCGAACCCGGGCGAGGCGGCGCTGGCCAACCGCAGCGGCCGCCCGCTGACCCTGGTGGTCGAGGAGCGCGCCTGGATCGCCGACGCCCTGACGGCCGAGCGCGCCGCCACCTTCCAGGCCTTCCGCGATCTCTTCAGCGAGCAGGTGCTGCGCCCCGGCGACGAAGTGGCGGTGAAGCACGTCACCTTGATGTTCACCGACCTGCGTGCCTCCACCGCGCTCTACGGCCGCATCGGCGACGCCCGCGCCTATACCCTGGTGCGCGACCACTTCGCCTTCCTGGCGCGGCTGATCCGCGAGCACGACGGTGCCATCGTCAAGACCATCGGCGATGCCATCATGGCCGCCTTCGCCAACCCGGCCGACGGCGTGCGCGCCGCGCTCGCCATCCAGCGCGCGGTCGGCGCCTTCAACGCCGCGCACGGCGAGGTGCTGGCGATCAAGCTCGGCCTGCACGGCGGGCCCTGCATCGCGGTGACCCTGAACCAGCGCCTGGACTACTTCGGCACCACGGCGAACCTGGCCGCGCGCCTCGGCAGCGAGAGCCAGGGCGAGGACGTGGTGCTGTCCGACACCCTGGCCCGCGACCCCGAGGTGCGCCAGGTCATCGCCGGCATCGCCGCCACCAGCGAGGCGGCGAAGCTCAAGGGGTTCGAGGCGCCGGTGGCGTTCCTGCGGCTGGCGCCCTGACGCGGCGTGGCGGCGGTCGGGCTTTACCGCCGCAGCCTGGCTCCAACACTATGCGCCGATGAACAGACTCCCATCTGTCCCAGCGGCATCCTGGCATGCCCTGAGCGCCGACGCGTGCCTGGAGGGACTGGCCAGCACTTCGGCCGGCCTCGACCCGGCCGAGGCAGCCAGCCGCCTGGCCAGCTTCGGCGAGAACCGGTTGCCGCGCGGGCGGCAGGACAGCGTGCTGCGCATCCTGCTGCGGCAGTTCCTGTCGCCCCTGATCTATCTGCTACTGGGTGCCGCCGTACTGTCGCTGGCGATCGGCGAGGCGCGCGACGCCCTGTTCATCGCCGCCGTCCTGATCGTCAACGCCGCGATCGGCACGGTCCAGGAAAGCCGCTCGGAGCGAAGCGCCCAGTTGCTCGGCCGCTTCGTCGAGGGCCAGGCCCGCTGCCGCCGCGGCGGCGCGCTTGTCACGCTGCCGGCTGTCGATCTGGTGCCAGGCGACGTGGTGCTGGTCGAGAGCGGCGATGCGGTTCCGGCCGACCTGCGACTGCTTGCCGGCCAGGGACTGAGCGTCGACGAAGCGGCCCTGACCGGCGAGTCGCTGCCGGTCGGCAAGCGCCACGACGCCGAGGTCGCGGCTGACTGCGGCACGGCAGGACGCTTGACCATGCTGCACGCCGGTACCGTCGTGCTCGCCGGGCGGGGCGAGGGCGTCGTGGTCGCGACCGCCGCAGGCACCGAGGTAGGTCGTATCGCCGGCGCTTTGGCCACGACCTCTGGCGCCAAGCCGCCGCTGGTGCGCCGCCTCGAGATCCTGACTCAGCGCCTCAGCCTGCTGGCAGTCGCCGGGGTCCTGCTCTTCACCGGCTTGGAGGTGCTGCGCGGCCAACCATTCGAGTCGGTGATCCTGATCGCCGTGGCCTTGGCCGTCTCGGCAATCCCGGAGGGCCTGCCGGTGGCTGTCACCGTGACGCTGTCGATTGCCCGCGCCCGCATGGCGCAGTGCCGCGTCATCGTCCGCTCCCTGCCGGCGGTCGAAGGTCTCGGCGCCTGCACGGTCATCGCCAGCGACAAGACCGGCACCCTGACGGCCAACAGCTTGACGGTGGCCCTGCTGGTGCTTCCCGACGGACGCCGCGTGCCGGCGGGCGAGGCGGCCGCGGCGGCGCTGGCCCGCTGCGCCACGCTCTGCTGCGAGGCGACGCTGCGCCTGACGGCGGATGGCACCGAGCAGCGAACGGGCGACAGCGTCGACCTGGCGTTCCTCGACCTGGCGCGGGGCCTCGGCCTCGACTGGCAGCGGCTGCAGGACCAGCCGGGCCGGCGAATGCTGATCCCCTACGAACCGCACCTCCGGCTGGCTGCCGCGCTGCTGCCCGCAAGCGATGGCGCGGAGCTCTGCGTGAAGGGCGCCAGCGAGACACTCTTTGCCCTGTCCGGCGCAGTGCCCGCGGCGCTGGCGGCGCAGGCCGAGGCGCTGGCGCAGGAGGGCTACCGGGTCCTGGCGGTGGCGGGACGGCGCCTGGCCGAAGTGCCCGAGGGCGTCGACGCGGTCGAACTGCTGCCCGGGCTGGAGCTGCTCGGATTGGCCGCGCTGGAGGATCCGATCCGCCCCGAGGTCCCGGCCGCCATCGCCGCGTGCCACGCCGGCGGCATTCGCGTCGTCATGGTGACCGGCGACCATCCTGCCACCGCGCTCGCCATCGCGCGGCGCCTGGGCATCGCCACCGCGACCGACGAGGTCGCCACAGGGCGGACCTTGGCGACGCTGCGCGACGCCGCTGCCTTCGACGGCCAGGTCGCCGCCACCCGCGTCTTTGCCCGGGTGGAGCCATTGCAGAAGCTGGAGATCGTCGAGGCGCTTCAACGCCTCGGCCACTTCGTCGCCGTCACCGGCGACGGGGTGAACGATGCGCCCGCCCTGAAGGCGGCCAACCTCGGCGTGGCCATGGGGCGCGGCGGCACCGACGTGGCGCGCGAGACCGCCGACCTGATACTGACCGACGACAACTTCGCGTCCATCGTCGCCGGCGTGGCGCAGGGACGCATCGCCTATGCCAACGTCCGCAAGGTCGTGCTGCTGCTGCTGGCGACCGGGCTGGCAGAGGTGGTGCTCTTCGTCGTCGCCCTGCTGGCCAGCCTGCCGCTGCCGCTCTTCGCCACCCAGCTGCTGTGGCTCAACCTGGTGACCAATGGGGCGCAGGACGTCGCGCTGGGCTTCGAACCGGGCGAACCCGGTCTGGCCAGCCAGCGCCCGCGCCATCCCAACGAGCCGATCCTCGACCCGGTGCTGCGCAACTCGATCCTTATCCTCGGGGTCGCCATGGGCTTGATCGGCGCCGGCTACTTCGCCCTGCTGCTGGCCTGGCAGGTGCCCGAGGACACTGCGCGCACCGCGCTGCTGGTACTGCTGGTGCTGCTGGAGAACGTGGCCGGGCTGGCCTGCCGCAGCGAGACCCGTTCGCTGTTCAGCATACCGCTTCTTGGCAACCCCGTGCTGGCAGGCTCGATCCTGCTGGCCCTCGGCCTGCAGGCCCTGGCCTTCCTGGTCCCCTGGCTGGCCGGCCCCCTGCGCCTGGAGTCGCTGGACTGGGAACTGCTATGGCCCCTGCTGCCGTTGCTCGGCTGCTATCTCGCCGTCACCGAGGCGAGCAAGGCCTGGCTGCGTCGCCGGCGACCGCAGGCAGTCGCCTGAATGCCGGCCGCTTACTCCACCGGCGCGTCCTGCAGCATGTCGGCGTAGATCAGCCAGCCCTCGGGCCCGCGCTTGAAGAAGACCAGGGAGCGGCCGGTGCGCCGCAGCGGCTGGCCTTCGGCCGGCGTCACCTCGAAGGTCCAGACCCAGAGGATCACCGCGGCGTCGGCGTCGCCGTCGATCTGCGCCGCATGGATCGTCAGCCGGTTGGGACCGGCGGCGAAGTTGCGCTGGTAGACCGCGCGGATCTTGTCGCTGCCGCCGATGACCGGTGCGCCGGGGAACAGCAGCACGGCGTTGGGCGCATAGAGCGCCATGATGGCCTCCAGGTCGCCGGCGGCCGTGGCCTGCTGAAAGATGGCCACGGCCTCGCGCGGGTCGGCCAGGCCCTTGGCCGCGGCCGGTCCCTGCGCCAGCAGCAGGACGGCCAGGGCGGCGAGCAGCGGGCGACTCGCGCGGTGCAAGGCAGTGCGGATGCCGGTCATGGGCGCGGGTCCTTCTGGCGTGGCGGGAGATGCGCAGCTTCGGTCATGCGGCGCGCCCAGGCCAGCGCGAATTCCCCGCCCGCCGGGTCCGGCGCCGGCCCCGGGGCGCATGCGGCCATGCCCGCGCGCCGTTTGCCCGCTTCCCGGGCGCCGCTATACTGCAACGCAGCGAAACGAAGCAGGCCGGGTGGGAGAGAGATGTCGGACTTTCCGAAGAAGACGCTGGCCGACTGGACCGAGGCCGCGACCAGGGAGCTGAAGGGCCAGGACCCCGCCAGCCTGGCGTGGCAGACGCCCGAGGGCATCGCCGTCAAGCCGCTCTATACCGAGGCCGACCTCGCCGGGCTCGACACCCTGGGCTCGCTGCCCGGCTTCGCGCCCTTCGTGCGCGGGCCGCGCGCCACGATGTACACCGTGCGGCCCTGGACCATCCGGCAGTACGCCGGCTTCTCCACCGCCGAGGAGTCCAACAGGTTCTACCGCGCCAACCTGGCGGCGGGGCAGATGGGCCTTTCGGTCGCCTTCGACCTGGCGACGCACCGCGGCTACGACAGCGACCACCCGCGCGTGGTGGGCGACGTGGGCAAGGCGGGCGTTGCCATCGATTCCGTCGAGGACATGAAGATCCTGTTCGACGGCATCCCGCTGGACCGCATGTCGGTCTCCATGACGATGAACGGCGCAGTGCTGCCGGTGCTGGCCATGTTCGTGGTGGCGGGCGAGGAGCAGGGCGTGCCGCAGGCCAGGCTCAGCGGCACGATCCAGAACGACATCCTCAAGGAGTTCATGGTCCGCAACACCTACATCTACCCGCCGGGCCCCTCGATGCGGATCGTCGCCGACATCATCGAGCACACGGCGAAGGAGATGCCGAAGTTCAACTCCATCTCGATCTCCGGCTACCACATGCAGGAGGCCGGGGCGACGCTGTCGCAGGAGCTGGCCTACACCATCGCCGACGGCCTGGAGTACGTGCGTGCCGCACTGTCGAAGGGGCTGAAGGTCGACGACTTCGCCCAGCGCCTGTCGTTCTTCTTCTGCATCGGCATGAACTTCTTCATGGAGGTCGCCAAGCTGCGCGCCGCCCGCTACCTCTGGGCGACGCTGATGCAGAGGCACTTCGCCCCGCAGAAGGCCGAGAGCCTGATGCTGCGCACGCACTGCCAGACCTCGGGCGTCAGCCTGACCGAGCAGGACCCCTACAACAACGTGATCCGCACCACGGTGGAGGCCATGGCCGCCGCCCTGGGCGGCACCCAGTCGCTGCACACCAACGCGCTGGACGAGGCGGTGGCGCTGCCCACCCCGGCCTCGGCCCGCATCGCGCGCAACACGCAGCTCGTGCTGCAGGAGGAGACCGGCATCACCAGGGTGGTCGACCCCCTGGCCGGCAGCTACTACGTCGAGAAGCTGACCAGCGACCTGGCGGCCGAGGCGATGCGCCTGATCGACGAGGTCGAGGCGCTGGGCGGCATGACCAAGGCGGTGGAGAGCGGACTGCCGAAGCTGCGCATCGAGGAATCGGCGGCGCTGCGCCAGGCCCGTGTCGACCGCGGCGAGGAGGTCATCGTCGGCGTCAACAAGTACAAGGTGGCCGAGGAGACCACGCTCGACATCCTCGACATCGACAACAGCAAGGTGCGCGCGCAGCAGGTGGCCCGCCTGGAAAAGGTCCGCGCCGCCCGCGACGAGGCGGCCTGCCGCGCCACGCTGGCGGCGCTGACCCGGGCGGCCGAGAGCGGCCAGGGCAACCTGCTGGCCCTCGCCATCGAGGCGGCGCGCGCCCGCGCCACGGTGGGCGAGATCAGCGACGCGCTGGAGAAGGTCTTCACCCGGCACCGCGCCACCATCCGCTCGATCTCGGGCGTCTACGGCTCGGCCTACGAGGGCGACGAGGGCTTCGCCCGCATCCGCCAGGAGGTCGAGGGCTTCGCCGCGCGGCAGGGCCGCCGGCCGCGCCTGCTGGTCGCCAAGCTGGGCCAGGACGGGCACGACCGCGGCGCCAAGGTGATCGCCACGGCCTTCGCCGACATCGGCTTCGACGTCGACATCGGGCCGCTGTTCCAGACCCCGGCGGAAGCGGCGCGTCAGGCGGTGGAGAACGACGTCCACGTCATCGGCATCTCCAGCCAGGCGGCCGGTCATAAGACATTAGTGCCGGAACTCATCGCCGAACTGCGTAAACAGGGGGCCGGCGACATCGTCGTGGTCTGTGGCGGCGTGATCCCGCCGCAAGACTATGACATGCTGCGCGCCGCCGGGGTCGCCGCCATTTACGGACCCGGCACCAACATCCCGCATGCCGCGCACGAGATTCTGGAGATCGTGCAGCGCCAGCGGAAGGCCGCCTAGGACGGACGGCCGCCAAGGAAAGGGTGAGCCGGGTCATGGTGCAGTCGCGCGGTGGGCTGGCGCTGGTGCTGATCGCGGCGCTGCTGCTGACCGGGGTCTGGCTGGTGGCCTGCTGGGTCTATGTCCGCGACTACGTCGGGGTGGAGAACCTCGGCTACCTGCAGCCGCTGGAGATCGCCACCGGCATCACCGCGCTGGCGGCGCCGCTGCTGGTGGTCTGGATGGCGGCGCTGTTCATCGGACGCGCCGGCTCGCTCCGGCGCGAGACCCGTGCCCTGATGGGCCGGCTGGACAGCCTGACCTATGGCGACGGCGAAGCGACCGAGCGGGTCGGCACCATCACCCAGGCGCTGAAGGCGCAGAGCGACCTGCTGGCCGCCGCCACCGAGGCCTCGGTCGGCCGCGTCGAGACCCTGCGCCAGGCCCTGGCGGAGGAGAGCCGCCGCCTGACCGAACTGGCCGAGAGCAGCGGCGGCGCGGCCGAGGCGCATCAGGCGCGCCTGGCGCAGCTGCTGACCGAGCTGGCGCGCCGGCAGGGCGAGGCCGCCGACCAGGTCGCCGCGGTCGAGCCGCGCCTGCAGGCCGGCAGTGGCGCACTGGCCCGCGCCGCCGCCGACCTGAAGGCCATGAGCGAGACGGCGCTGAGCGAGCTGCGCGGCGCCCTGGCCGAGCTGGACAGGGCGGCCGAGCGCCTTGCCGGCAACGGCAAGGCCAGCGCCGAGCGGCTGCAGCAGGGGGCCGAGGGGCTGCTCGGCCTGGGCCGGCGGATCGACGACGCCGGCAAGGCCCAGGCCGCACGCCTGGCAGAGGGCGCGCTGGCGGCGGAACAGCGCCTGGCCGGCTTCGTTGCCGGCCTCGGCCAGCTCGACGGCGCGGTGCAGACCCTGTTCCAGCGCCTCGACCTCGACCTTGCTGAGCGCAGCCGGCGTCTGCAGCAGCAGCTTGCCGGCGAGACCCAGCGCCTGACCACGGCAGCGGAGGAGATGACGCGCCTGGCCGAGCAGGCCGGCACGCGCCTCGCCGAACAGGCCGCCGCGTTGGCCCGCCGCCTGCAGGAGGAACTGGGCGCCCGCGCCGGCGCGCTGACCGGCGCGCTGGAGCCGCAGGCGGCGCAGCTGGCGGAGATCACCGCCGCGGCCGGCGCCGCGGCCAGGCGGATCGGCGAGACCCTGGCCGGCGAGCGCAAGGCGCTGGTCGAGGGGGCCGGCGAGGCGCAGCAGCGCGTCCAGGCGCTGGGCGAGGCGCTGGCCGCGCGCAAACGCGACCTGGCCGAGGCCGCCGCCGGCGCCGAGGCCGCCACCGCCTCGGTCGCCAGGACGCTGGAGGCGGAGGCCAAGGACCTCAGCGGCGCCACGCAGCGCCTGGTACGCGACCTGGCGCAGGAGACCCAGTCGCTCGCCCTGCAGGTCGGCCAGCTCCGCGCCGAGGCCGAGGCCGTGATGAGCAAGGCCGCCGGCCTGCAGCAGCAGGCCAAGGGCCAGGCGCGCGACGCCTTCCTGGCGCTGGCCAGCGAACTGGTGGGCGAGCTGAACCGCCAGAGCCTGGACCTGCACGCGCTACTGGGCGAGGAGCTGCCGGACTCGGTCTGGCGTGCGCTGAAGGCGGGCGACAGCTCGGCGGTGGCGCGCCACCTGCCCAAGCTGCGCGACCGCCAGGGGGCGCTGGCGATCGTCAAGCGCTACTCCAAGGACCCGCGCTTCAAGGCCCTGGCCGACAGCTTCATGCAGGGCTTCGAGCGCCTGCTGGCCGAGGCGGGCAACGCCGATCCGGGGCATGGACTGTCGGCCGTGTTCCTGACCGCCGATATCGGCCGCCTCTATCTGGTGCTGGCCCGCGCCACCGGCCGGAGTGCCTGACCCCATGCGGGATTTCGCGCGCGGTGCCTCGGCCGGGGCCAGTCAATCCGGCGGCGGGTCCCTTCGGGCGCTGAAGCCGCTGCTGCCCTACCTCTGGCCCAAGGGGCGGCCGGGCCTCAAGGCGCGCGTCGCCGCTGCCGTGCTGCTGCTCATCGCCGCCAAGGCCGCCACCGTGACGGTGCCGATCTTGATGGGCCGCACGGTCGACGCGCTGGACCCCGGCGGCAGCGACCTCCTGGTGGTGCCTGTCGCCCTGATCCTCGGCTACGGCATAATGCGAGTGGCTTCGCTGGCCTTCGCCGAGTTGCGCGACGCGCTCTTCGCCAAGGTGGCGCAGAACGCCATTCGTCAGGTCGCGCTCGGCGTCTTCCGCCATCTCCACGCGCTTTCGCTGCGCTTCCACCTGGAACGGCAGACCGGCGGCCTCAACCGCGCCATCGAGCGCGGCACCAAGGGCATCGAGTTCCTGCTGTTCTTCGTGCTCTTCGCCGTGCTGCCGACGCTGGTGGAGATCGGCCTGGTGGTCGCCATCTTCTGGATCAACTTCGGCTGGCTCTTCGCCGCCATCACGCTGACCACCGTGGTGATCTATGTCGCCTACACCTTCACCGTGACCGAGTGGCGCATCAAGTTCCGCCGCCAGATGAACGAGAGCGACCAGCAGGCCAACACCAAGGCCATCGACTCGCTGCTGAACTACGAGACGGTGAAGTACTTCGGCAACGAGGCGCATGAGGCGCGGCGCTACGACGAGGCGCTGGCGCGCTACGAGAAGGCGGCGGTGAAGAGCCGCGTCTCGCTGTCGCTGCTCAACGTCGGCCAGGCCTTCCTGATCGCCGCCGGCGTCACGCTGATCATGCTGCTGGCGGCCGGCGACGTCGCCGGTGGCCAGCGCAGCGTCGGCGACTTCGTGCAGGCCAACACCTTCCTGATCCAGCTCTACATACCGCTGAACTTCCTCGGCACGGTCTATCGCGAGATCCGCCAGGCATTGATCGACCTGGAGCGCATGTTCGAGCTGCTGGGCAAGCCGGCGGAGATCGCCGACCGGCCCGGCGCGCCGCCGCTCTCGGTCACCGGCGGGACCATCGCCTTCGAGGATGTGCAGTTCGGTTACGACGCGCGCCGGCCGATCCTGAAGGGCGTGAGCTTCACCGTGCCGGCCGGCCACACCCTGGCCATCGTCGGCGCCACCGGCAGCGGCAAGTCGACCATCGCCCGCCTGCTCTATCGCTTCTACGACGTCGACGGCGGGCGCATCGCCATCGACGGCCAGGACATCCGCGACGTGACGCAGGAGAGCCTGCGCGCCGCCATCGGCATCGTTCCGCAGGACACGGTGCTGTTCAACGACACCATCCGCTACAACATCGGCTACGGCCGCGTCGGCGCCAGCGACGCTGAGATCGAGGCCGCCGCGCAGCAGGCCGCCATCGCCGACTTCATCCAGCGCCTGCCGGACGGCTGGCTGACGGTCGTGGGCGAGCGCGGCCTGAAGCTCTCGGGCGGCGAGAAGCAGCGCGTCGCCATCGCCCGCGCCGTACTGAAACAGCCCGCCATCATGATCTTCGACGAGGCGACCAGCGCCCTCGACAGCGGCACCGAGCGCCAGGTGCAGGCCGCCCTGACCGAGGTCAGCCGCCGCCGCACCACCCTGGTCATCGCCCACCGCCTCTCCACCATCGTCGACGCCGACGAGATCATCGTGCTCGACCAGGGCGAGGTGGCCGAGCGCGGCCGCCACGCCGCCCTGCTGGCCAGCGGCGGCCGCTACGCCGAGCTGTGGAACCGCCAGCAGCGCGCCACGCAGGACCCGGCCGAGGCGGCGCAATGAGCGATCTGCTGCAGCGCCTGCTGGCCGGCGAGCGACGCGCGCTGGCGCAGGCCATCACGCTGGCGGAATCGACGCGGCCCGAGCACCGGACCGAGACCGAGCGGCTGCTGCAGAGCCTGCTGCCGGACAGCGGGAAGGCCTTCCGCCTCGGCCTCTCCGGCCCGCCGGGCGTCGGCAAGTCGACCTTCATCGAAGCCTTCGGATTGCATCTGCTGGAGCGCGGGCACCGCGTCGCGGTGCTGGCGGTCGATCCCTCCTCGCAGGTCACCGGCGGCTCCATCCTGGGTGACAAGACGCGCATGGAACGGCTGTCGCGGGACGAGCGCGCCTTCATCCGCCCCTCGCCCGCCGGGCGCACGCTGGGCGGCGTCGCGCGGCGCACGCGCGAGGCGCTGCTGCTGGTCGAGGCCGCGGGCTTCGACCTCGCCATCGTCGAGACCGTCGGCGTCGGCCAGTCGGAGACCGCGGTGGCCGACCTGGTCGACTGCTTCTGCCTGCTGCTGCCGCCGGCCGGCGGCGACGAACTGCAGGGCATCAAGAAGGGCGTGGTCGAGCTCTGCGACCTCGCCGTCATCAACAAGGCCGACGGCGCCCTGAAGGAGGCCGCCGGCCGCGCCGCCGCCGAGTATGCCAGCGCGCTGCGCCTGCTGCGCCCGGCCAGCGCCAGGTGGGTGCCGCCGGTGCTCCAGGTTTCGGCCCTGGAGGGCCGCGGCCTCGACGGTGTCTGGGAGACGGTCCTCAAGTTCCGCGCCACCCTCGGCCCCGAGGGCATCGCCGCCAAGCGGGCGCGCCAGGCCAAGGCCTGGCTGTGGCGCGAGATCGAGGAGGGCCTGACCGAGGCCTTCCGCCGCGCCCCGCCGGTCGCCGCCGCCTTGCCCGCGCTCGAGGCCGAGGTGGCGGCCGGCCGCCTCGGCCCCAGCGCCGCCGCCGAGCGGCTGCTCGCCCTGTTCCAGGGCAAGCAGCCTTGAGCCTCGTCGCACCGCCCCGCCACCGCCCGAGAGTCCCTTGACCGAAACCGTCGCCAACCCCGAAGACCCGCCCGCCAAGGCACCCCGCGTAACCTTGCGCGAGGTGCTGCGGAACAGGGGTTTCGGCCCCTTCATCGGCGCCAAGTTCCTGTCGATCTTCGCCAGCGAGGTGCTGATCGTCGCGGTCTCCTGGCAGCTCTACGACCTGACTGGCGATCCCTTCCTGCTCGGCCTGGTGGGATTGGTGGAGTTCCTGCCGGCGCTGCTGCTGCTGCCGCTGACCGGCGTGGCCTCGGACCGCTTCCGCCGCCGCATCATCATGCAGGTCTGCCTGGTGGTGCAGTCGCTGGCGACCATCGGCCTGCTGCTCTACACGCTGAGCGGGATCCACGCCATCTGGCCGATCTACCTCGCCCTGGTGGTGCTGGCGGTGGCCCGCGCCTTCTTCGCGCCGGCGCAGCAGTCGCTCGCCCCCAACCTGCTGCCGACCGCGAACCTGGCGACCGGCGTGGCCTCCAGCTCGGCCGCCTGGCAGCTCGGCTCCATCACCGGGCCGGTGGCCGGCGGCCAGCTCTATGGCATCTCCATCGAGGTGGCGCAGGGCGCCACGGCCGGGATGCTGCTGCTCGGCGCCGCGCTGATGCTGCTGGTGCCGCCCGGCACGCGGCGCGACCGCGGCCAGCCGGTGAACTGGACGACGGTGCTGGCCGGCGTCGCCTTCCTGCGCCAGGCCAAGGTGGTGCTGGGCGCCATCTCGCTCGATCTCTTCGCCGTGCTGCTCAGCGGCGCCGTGGCGCTGCTGCCGGTCTATGCCCGCGACATCATCGAGGTGGGGCCGCTGGGCCTCGGCCTGCTGCGCGGCGCCAGCGGGGCGGGCGCGCTGTGCATGGCGCTCTTCCTTGCCTGGGTGCCGATCCGCGACCGGGCCGGACACATCATGTTCGGCGCCGTGGCCTGCTTCGGCGCCTTCACCATCGTCTTCGGCCTGTCCGAGATCGCCTGGCTCTCGATCGGCGCGCTCTTCGTCATGGGCGCCGCCGACATGGTCAGCGTCTATGTCCGCTCCACCCTGGTCCAGCTCAACACCCCGGACGCGCTGCGCGGCCGGGTCAACGCGGTCAACATGGTCTTCGTCGGCGCCTCGAACGAGCTGGGCGCCTTCCGCGCCGGCACCATGGCGGCCTGGCTCGGCGCGGTGCCGGCCGTGGTGATCGGCGGCATCGGCTGCGTCATGGTCGCCGGCCTCTGGTCCTACTGGTTCCCGCAGCTGCGCAAGGCGCGCCGGCTGGACGCGGCGCTGGAGCGCGCCTGACCGGAAGGGGTTGACGGCGGGGGCCCGTCTCGCCTATCTAGGCGCGCTTCGCGGGACCCCTCGTCGGGTCCCGTCCCCGTTTCTATGCTTATCCGAGGGTCTTGGTGTCATGTCCAGGCGTTGCGATTTCACCGGCAAGGGCGTGCAGGTCGGCCACCACGTGAGCCACGCCAACAACAAGACCAAGCGCCGCTTCATGCCGAACCTGCAGGAGGCCTCGCTGCTCTCCGACACCCTCGGCGTGCGCGTGCAGCTCCGCCTCTCGACCAACGCGCTGCGCAGCGTCGAGAAGCGTGGCGGGCTCGATGCCTACCTGCTCTCGACCCCGGCCGCCAAGCTGGGCGAGAAGGCGCAGGTCCTGCGCCGCCGCATCAAGCGCGCGCAGGAGAAGAAGGCCGCCCAGGCCGCCGCCTGATTCCAGGCGCTTCGCGAGTTTCAAGGGGCGCCGGCCAAGGGTCGGCGCCCCTTTCGCATTTCCAGGACCGGCCCCTAGTCCAGCGCCAGCTCGAAGGCCAGCAGCAGGGTGCGCTGGGCCGCATGGTTGAAGTTGTCGTCCGACAGCACCAGCAGGCGCAGCGCGCCGCCGGCCTGCACCACGGCAAGGCCTTCGAAGTTGTCCACCGTCAGCGGCAGGCCCAGCTCGCCGACCAGTTGGCCGCCGGTCAGCGCCGGCTGCTCCAGGTCCTTGGGCGAGAAGTAGCGCAGCCGCATCTTCGGCCCGGTCTCGGGCGCGTAGAAGCGCTCCAGCACCAGCAGGCCGCCGCCGGCCAGGCCAGATGCGCCGGTGATCTGGAAACCGTCCTGCATCGCATAGCTGACGGCGTGCCACGTACCGCCGAAGAAGTGGTAGAGGGTCGTAGTCTCGCCGCCCTCCGCCCCCTCCACCAGCACCACCAGCGAGCCGTCGGCGAGGCGCGCCAGCGCCTCCATGCCGTGATTGGCCTCGGCCGCCGGCAGGCTCATGATCTCCGGCGGCGTTCTGGCCTCGGCCGGGATGGCGTCCAGCGTCGGGCCGTAGCGCCAGATGCGGTGCTTCTGCTCGAAGGCGACGAGGTAGCCGCCCTCGGCGGCGTTCGTCATGCCCTCGGCGTCGCCCTCGGCCTTGCCGGTCAGCGGCTGGCCGGTCAGGTCCTTGAGCTGGCCGAGGCCGGAGAGCTGGAAGCCGGTCAGTTCGCCCTTGGCGTTCCAGTGCAGCCGGCCGGTCATCCAGGCCCCCTTGTCGCCGATGGCCGAGAGCTCGGCCCCGTCCGGCGAGACGAAGAGGTCGGACCAGCCGCCGAACAGCGGGTCGTCGCTGGCCAGCTCCAGCCCGCCCAGGAAGGTCAGCTTGCCGACGCTCCGCAGCGCCGGATCGCTGGGGCTCAGCGGCACGGGGTTCGCCGTGACCGCGGGCAGCTCGGCCGCCAGGGCCGTCGGCCAGATCGGCGCCAGGACCAGGCCAGCGCCGAGACAGAGAAGCCGGACGGCTGAGCGCATGAGAAACCCCGGATAATGAAAGCAAAACAACAGATTGTGACTGACAGGGCGACTGGCAAGCGGCGCCCGGGGCTCTATCCTTACCGCCGTCCCGCAGCCGGGCAACCGCCACCCTAGCAAAGGAGGACAGGATGAACAGCGAGACCCCGGGCGCCTTCCGCGCCGCCAATCCGGCCCGCCGCAGCCTGCTGCTGGGCGCCGCCTGCGCCCTGCCGCTGGCCCTGGTCCTGAAGGACCCGCGACTCGCCCGCGCCGCCGCCGAGTCCCTGCAGGAGGTGGAGATCACCACCGCCGGCGGCCGCACGGTCAAGGCCGCGCTCGCCCTGCCCGAGGCCGAGACCGCGCCGAGCGTCCTGCTGGTGCACGAGTGGTGGGGCCTCAACGACCAGATCAAGGCGGTGGCCGCCGAGCTGGCGAGCCTGGGCTACCTTGTCCTCGCGGTCGACCTCTTCGGCGGGCCGGCCGCGACCACGGCCGACGAGGCCAAGGCCATGATGGCGGCGATGAAGCCGGAGGAGGCGACCGACACGCTGGTGTCGTGGGTGGCCTGGCTGAAGAGCCACCAGCGCTCCAGCGGCAAGGTCGCCACCATCGGCTGGTGCTTCGGCGGCGGCTGGTCGCTGAACGCCGCGCTGGCGACGCCGACCGACGGCTGCGTCGTCTATTATGGGCGCGTCAACAAGTCGCCGGAAGAGCTGGCGCCGCTGGCCTGCCCGGTGCTGGGTCACTTCGCCCTGCAGGACCAGTTCATCAACAAGGCGATGGTCGACGGCTTCCTGGCCGCGGCCAAGGCCGCCAACAAGGAGGTCGTGGCCTACTGGTACGATGCCGACCACGCCTTCGCCAATCCGACCGGCGCGCGCTACGACCAGGCTGACGCCGCGCTGGCCTGGGAGCGCACCACGGCCTACCTGAAGGACCGGCTGGGGTAACACACCCTCACCCTGCCCTCTCCCCGAGGGAGAGGGGTTGGGGTGAGGGCGTTCGTCAGGCCTTCGGCAGCACCTGCTTGACCGCGGTGATGCGCACCTCGGCGAAAAGGCCGGCCTTGGCGTAGGGGTCGCCCTTGGCAAAGGTCTCCGCCGCGGCGCGGTCGGGGAAGTCCATCAGCAGCAGGCTGCCCTGCATGGCGGCGCCGTCGTCGCTGGTCAGCGGCCCGGCGAACCTGATCTGCGCCATGTGCGCCTGCAGGTGCGCGAGGTGCGCCGCGCGGTTGTCCATCCGCACCTGGCCGGCGCCGGCCTTGTCGACGCAGTAGAGCGCGAAGAGCATTCGTGTTCCTCCCTCGGATTGCTTGAAATCGGCTCAGACAGTCTCGGATTTCAGCGGCCGCGCCAAGAGCGCGCCGACCGCATGGTCCAATGACGCGCCGCCATGCAATACGGCGTTGACGGCGCTGGCGATCGGCAGCTCGACCGCGAGCCGCTTCGCCAGCGCCAGCACCGCGCCGGCCGTGGCCACGCCTTCGGCCACGCCGCGGCTGGCCGCGGTCGCCTCCGCCAGGCTCCGCCCCTCGCCGATGCGGTGGCCCAGCGCATAGTTGCGCGACTGGGTGGAGCCGCAGGTCAGCACCAGGTCGCCGAGGCCGGAGAGCCCCATCAGCGTCTCGCGCCGGCCGCCCAGCGCCTCGGCCAGGCGGCCGATCTCGGCCAGGCCCCGGGTGATCAGCGCGGCGCGCGCATTCTCGCCATAGCCCCGCCCGGCCACCATGCCGGCGGCGATGGCGATGACGTTCTTCACCGCGCCACCGATCAGCACGCCGGTCACGTCGTCCGACCAGTAGGGGCGGAAGGCCTCGCTCGCCAGCGCCTCGGCCAGCGCGCGGCCAAGGTCGGCGCGGCCGGCGGCCAGCGTGACGGCCGAAGGCAGGCCCGCCGCCACCTCGGCCGCGAAGGTCGGGCCGGAGAGCACGGCGACCGGCCGCCCCGGCAGGGCTTCTTCCGCCACCTGGTCCAGCAGCTTGCCGGTGGCGAGCTCGATGCCCTTGGCGCAGAGCACCAGCGGCACCGGGGGCAGCGCCGGATGCAGCGCCGGCGCGCTGGCGCGCAGGTACTGCGCCGGCACCACCAGCAGGATCGCCTCGCAGTCCTTGAGATCGGCCAGCGCGGCGGTGACGTGGATCTCCGGGTCCAGCGCCACGCCCGGCAGGTAGCGCGCGTTCTCGCGCGTCGCCGCGATGGCCGCCGCCTGCTCCGGCCGCCGCGCCCAGAGCGTCACGCCGCGCCCGGCGCGCCAGGCCGCCACCGCCAGCGCGGTGCCCCAGGCGCCGGCACCGACCACGCCTATGCGCTGGGGCAGCATGGTCAGAGACTGAGGTTGAAGGCGATGGAGATGCGCTCGCCCGGGCCGCGGTAGGGGCGGACCTGGTGGTAGAGCCAGGCCGGGAAGAGCACGACGCGGCCGGCCTTGGGGCGGATCGTCTCGGTCGCGCCGACCGCCAGGCCGCCGGGGCCGGCGAAGGCCAGCAGCGGCGCGTACATGGCGGGGGCGGCGCCACGCGGGTCCAGCAGCTCCAGCTCGCCGCCCTGCGCCGGATCGTCGGCGGCGCCGGCGTCGTCGACGTAGTAGGTGCCCGACCAGAGCGAGGCCGGGTGGATGTGGAACTCGTTGCTCTGGCCGGCGCGGTTGATGTTGGCCCAGGCGTTGGCGCGCCACTCCACCGTCACCGGCTTGCCCTGGCGCGTGCGGGTCATGTTGGTGGCAATCGACTTGACCGCCGTCAGCAGCAGGCCGAGCACCGGTCCGCCCCACTGCTCCATGTTCCAGTCCGATTGCCAGCCGCCGAGGTTCGAGGCCTGGGTGGAGGGATGGCTCTGGCTGCGCGCCAGGATCAGCGCCTTCAGCTCGGCATTGCGCGCCGCCACGGCGGCGAGCTCGGCGGTGACGATCGGCGTGGCGAAGGCCAGCTTCACGTCGGCCTTGATGTCGTTGGGGTTCATGCGGCCTGGTCCAGCGTGAGGGAATCCAGCGGCCAGCGCGGCCGCGCGGCGAAGTCGAGCGGGTCGCGCTGACCGGCGGCCAGGCGCTCCAGCCCGGCCCAGGCGATCATCGCGGCGTTGTCGGTGCAGAGCGCTGGCGGCGGCGCCACCAGGCGGCTGCCGGCGCGCAGGGCGGTCTCGGCGAGCGCCGCTCGCAGCGCGGCGTTGGCGGCGACGCCGCCGGCCACCACCAGCGGCCCGGCCTGGCCGGTCTCGGCCTGGAAGCGCGCCAGCGCGCGCTTGGCGCGGTCGGCCAGGACGTCGGCCACCGCCGCCTGGAAGGCGGCGGCGAGGTCGGCGCGGGCCTGCGCGTCGCCGGGCGGCAGCGCCTCGGCCGCCTGGCGCACCGCGGTCTTGAGCCCGGCGAAGGAGAAGTTCAGCTCCGGCCGACCCAGCAGCGGGCGCGGCAGGGCGAAGCGCGCCGGATCGCCGCCCCGTGCCAGGCGCTCCACCGCCGGCCCGCCGGGATAGGGCAGGTCCAGCAGCTTGGCAGTCTTGTCGAAGGCCTCGCCGGCCGCGTCGTCCAGCGTCGCGCCATAGGCGCGATAGCGCCCCAGCCCCTCGACCGCGACCAGCTGGCAGTGCCCGCCGGAGACCAGCAGCAACAGGTAGGGATAGGCCAGCCCCTCGGTCAGGCGCACGGTGAGGGCATGGCCCTCCAGGTGGTTCACCGCCAGGAAGGGCAGTCCGCGCGCCGCCGCCAGGCCCTTGGCCAGCATGACGCCGACGAAGACCCCGCCGATCAGGCCGGGGCCCGCGGTGGCGGCGATGCCGTGCACCTGGTCCAGCGACACCGCAGCTGTGTCCAGTGCGCGGCGCACCAGGCCCGGCAGCTCCGCCAGGTGGCTGCGCGCCGCGATCTCGGGCACCACGCCGCCATAGGGGCGGTGCTCGTCGAGCTGCGAGAGCACGAGGTTGGCATGGATGCGCCGCGCGTCGTCCACCAGGGCGACCGCGGTCTCGTCGCAGGAGGTTTCGATACCCAGGACCAGCATGATGGCGGGAAGACTAGCCCGAAAGCCCCAGGCACTGCTGCACGATCTGCTTCGCGATCTCGTGCGCCGCCTCGGCCTCGGGGGTCGAGACGCCGTCGTTCAGCAGGGCGGTGAGCGCCGCGTAGTCGGCGGCGCTGAGGCCCTCGCTCAGCCCCTCGACCATGCAGGTGCAGGCCTTCTTGGCGCCCTTGATGCTGCCCTTGGCGCGGTCCATGCAGGCCTGCTGCTCGGCCTTGGCCTCGGGCTTGGTCAGGCCCGCCGCCCAGGCGGGCAGCGCCAGCGCGCCCGCCAGCACCGGCAGAGCCCCGCCGGCAATCAGGGCTGCGACGAGCGGCCGCGTGCGCGTCATGGCGTTTTCCTCCTTGTCAGGGCGGCCGCCAGGGGCTTCAAGGCTGCCCCTGGACGACCGCCGCCGGTCCGGTTCCTCATAGCACGGGGAACGTGGCAGGACGAAGCCGGTTGCCGCGCGACGAAGGGAGAGCGACCCGCACCATGACGGCACGGCTGAGACTCGGCACCCGCGGCAGCCCGCTGGCGATGAAGCAGGCCGAGGAGACGCGCGACCGCCTGGCCGCCGCCTGGCCGGAGCTCGCCGCCCCCGGTGCCATCGAGCTGGTGGAGATCCGCACCACCGGCGACAAGGTGCAGGACCGGCCGCTCGCCGAGCTGGGCGGCAAGGGCCTCTTCGCCAAGGAGATCGAGGAGGCGCTGCATGACCGCCGCATCGACGTCGCCGTGCACTCGCTGAAGGACCTGCCGACCTGGCTGCCCGAGGGCCTGGCGCTGACCGCCGTGCTGCCGCGCGAGGACCACCGCGACGCGCTGGTGACGCTGGACGGGCTCAACGACCTGCGCGCCCTGCCGGCCGGCGCCGTGGTCGGCACCTGTTCGCTCAGGCGCCAGGCGCAGCTCCTGATGCAGCGCCCGGACCTCGAGGTCGTCACCCTGCGCGGCAATGTCGGCACGCGCCTGAAACGCCTGGCCGAGGGCACCTGCCGCGCCACGCTGCTGGCGGTCGCCGGCCTCAGCCGCCTGGGCCTGGCCGAGCGCGGCCGGCCGCTGCCGGCCGAGCAGATGCTGCCGGCGGTGGCGCAGGGCGCCATCGGCCTGGAGATCCGCGCCGACGATGCCGCGGCGGCGCGCCTGCTGGCCGGCGTGAACCATGCCGAGACCTGGGACCGCGTCGCCTGCGAGCGCGCCTGCCTGGCGGCACTGCGCGGCTCTTGCACGACGCCGGTCGCGGTGCTGGCCGAGGTCATCGGCAGCGGGCTGAAGCTGCGCGCCCTGCTGGCCCTGCCCGACGGCAGCCAGCCGCTCTTCGTCGAACAGGCCGGCGCGCTGGCCGACGGCCTGGCGCTGGGCGCCGCGGTGGGCGCGGAGCTGCGCCGGCGCGCCGGGCCGCACCACCTGGCGCTGCTGGAAGCCTGATGCGCCTGCTGCTCACCCGCCCGGCCGAGGAGGGCGAGCGCACGCGCGCGGCTCTGGAGGCGGCCGGCCACAGTGTACTCGTCTCGCCGGTGCTGCGCTTCGAACCGCTGCCTGTCACCCTGGACCTGAGCGGGGCGCAGGCGCTGGCCGTCACCAGCCGGCAGGGGCTGCGCAGCCTTGCCAGGGCCACACCCCGCCGTGACCTGCCGCTTTTCGCCGTCGGCGCCGCGACCGCCGCCCTCGCCGGCGAGGCCGGCTTCCAGCGCGTCGAATCGGCCGACGGCGACCAGGCTGCGCTGGCTCGGCTGCTATCCCGGCGCCTGTCGCCGGGCGCCGGACACATTCTTCATGTCACCGGCAGCGAGCGGGCGGACGACCTGGGAGAAAATCAACCCCTGCAGGCCTTTACAGTCGTACGTACGGAACTGTACCAGGCCCGTGCCCTGGAGGAGTTGGATCGTACGGCACGGGACGCCATGACGCACGGACAGCTCGATGCCGTCGCCTTTTTCTCTCCCCGCTCCGCGGCCATCTTTGTTACGCTGGTACGCCGGGCTGGTCTGGCGGCGAGCTGCGCGGGGCTCTTGGCGGTCTGCCTCAGCCCAGCCGTGACGCGGTCCGCCGCGATGCTGCCGTGGTCGGAAGCGGTGACGGCGGCGCAACCCAGCCTGCCGGCGCTGCTGGCGGCGCTGGCGGCGTACGATAAGCGTACGGACAGGTAATGGAGGCGCGGAGATGAGCGACAGCGACAGCAACGGCGCCCCGGTCGATCCCACCCTGCACCCGGCCCAGGCGGTGATCCAGGCCTTCGGCGGCATCCGCCCCATGGCCCACAAGCTTGGCATCGCCGTCTCCACCGTGCAGGGCTGGAAGGAGCGCGGCACCATCCCGCGCAGCCGTCATGGCGAGATCCAGGCCGCCGCCGGGGCGGCGGGTATCGCCCTCGATCCCGCCCTGCTGGCCGACAGCGACCAGACCCAGGCCCCCACCATCGAAGGGGTCGGCGCCCCGGTGGCCGCGCCGCCGGCGGAGGCGCCCGCCGCCGAGCCGGCATCCCAGGCGCTGCATCCCGACCGCCGTCCGCCCGGCTGGCTGGCCCGCGTCACGCCGCAATTGCCGGCCATCCTGCTCGGCGGCGCGCTGGTCGTCGCCGGCTTCCTGCTGGCGATGGGCACCAGCGACCTGTGGCTCGGCGCCGGCGGCAAGAGCGATGGCGCCGCGCTCTCCGCGCTGGACAAGCGCATTGCCGCGCTGGAGGCGGCGACGCCAGCCGATACCAGCCAGAACGGCCAGTGGCTGACCGAGCTGGAGAGCAAGCTCGAGGCGCTGCGCCAGCAGGTGGCCGCCCTGCCGGCCGGCGGCGACGCCGCCGCGCTCGAGGCCCTGCGCCAGGAGCTGGAGCAGCGGAGCGGCGCCGCCGCGGCCGCCGCGGTCAAGCCGCTGGCCGAGCAGCTTGCCACGCAGGGCGCCCAGCTCGACGAGGCACGCAAGACCCTGGCCGACCTGCAGGCAGAGCTGGCCAACCTGCCGGCCGCCGATGAATTGCCGGACTGGGCCGCGACGCTCCGGTCCGACCTGACGGCGGCGCTGGACCGCATCACCGCGCTGGAGGCGACCAGCGGCGCGCTGGCGGCGAAGCTCGGCACGCTGGACGGCCTCGACCAGCGCATCGCCGAGGCCGTGGCCGCGGCCGCGGCGCGGCTGCAGGCCGCCTTCGACGCCAGGCTGCAGGGTGCGTTGGCCGCCCTGCCGCCGCCGACGCCGCCGGTCATG